>SVBN01000086.1 GCA_015058875.1 Erysipelotrichaceae bacterium
ATGTGAAAATGGAATTTCTTCTGGTATGTCTGGGATACAATCTGAAGAAATACCATCTGAACAGGATACGAAGAATGAAAGAGAACCCGCTGGGGCTGCTCAGTTAATAGCCCAAAACAGATTCAAAGTATCGACAGTTGTTTTCATTGCGCATATATTGTAAGAAACCGGCTGTTCAGCTGATACAGATCATGTAAGAACAGATCGTTCACATGCTTTGGGCATAGAAAAAGAGGATGTAATCCCGCTGAGCAGTATTCAAACTACTCAACTGTTACATCCTCTTGCATATGTCAGTGAATTCTGTCCAGATGGAATTTCAGTGCCCCGATCAGGTTGGCATCATTTCCGTATCTGCATGTCACAATTTCCGGTTTCAGGAACGGTACACCGGGGAACTGGGTAAATACGGCTTCCACCTTTTCCCGGATGATTTCGGTCACCTCCGGCCGTGCACTGATGCCGCCGCCGATCGCATATCTTTCCAGATCCAGCACCGACTGGATCGAATAGATGCCTGCGGCAGTAATTCTGCCGAATTCCTCCAGCGCCGCCTTTGCGTCTTCATCTCCGGCATCGTATGCTTCAAACAGTTTGATGCCGTCGATTTCCCGGGGATTCAGTCCTTTCCTTGCGGCATATTTGACAATCAGACCTGTAGCGGAAGTATTTCCCGCCCAGATTGAGCCCAGCATTTTCTGCATGTCTCCTCCGGCTGCGGAGAACGCATCCAGATTTGTAACCAGGTGCGACAGTTCTCCAGCGCCTCCAGTTGTCCCCATCCAGATCTTATGATCAAGCATGATCGCCCCGCCGGTTCCGGTTCCGAGTACGATGACGCAGCCGTTGCTGACATCGCTCAGCGCGCCGTTCCACGCTTCGGCATTGGCTGCACATTTTGCGTCATTCCCGATTGTGGCCGGTACACCGAGCCGTTCTTCAATCAGTCTCCCCATTTCCGCATCACGGATAAAATGGAAAGCTCCGCCGGTATATGCGATTCCTTTTTCGGTGTCAATTCTTCCCGGCATGGATACCGCCGCACCTTCAAACTGTCCTTTGAACTTTTCTGCCACACCCGCCAGTGCATCGAGCAGGCCTTCCATGTTCTCCAGCGGAGAAGGAACCTTTCCCTGTTCGATCATCTGTGATTCTTCATTCATCAATGCATATTTGATAAAGGTGCCACCGATGTCATAAACCAGATACTGTTTCATTATGTTTGTCTCCTCATTTATTCTTCCAATATTATACCCTGTAATTACCGCTGCTTATTTCAGATTCAGGTATTTCTCCATGATTTCACACATCTGCACCGCGTCCTCTTTTTCCTCTGTCTCACAGAAAATACGCAGCACCGGTTCGGTTCCGGAGAAGCGGATGCTCAGCCAGCTGTCATCCCTGAAATACACCTTGACGCCGTCCGGTTCTTCCACCCTGTCCACCTGTTTCGGCATGGAAGCAGCGTAATCAAACGTACGGATCATCTCTTTCAGCATTTCCCTGCTTTCTGCCGGAAAGCGGTAGTCACGTTCCTCCACATGAGTCATTCCGATTTCTTCCTGTACTTCACGGGCAAGCTCGGAAAGGTTTTTTCCCGTCACGGCAGTCATTTCCACAAGAAGACATGCCGAAAAAATCCCGTCTTTTCCGTTGGTTCTTCCCTGCACTGCAATACCGCCGGAAGACTCCCCGCCGATGACGGCATGATGCTCCGCCATTGCCGCAGAAATATATTTGAATCCGACCGGCACCTCATAGCATTTCTGTCCGTATTTTTCCGCAAGCCTGTCCAGCCGCATCGTCGTCGCAAGATTCCGGACGGCCGGTCCCCGGATTCCTTTATACTTCAGGAAGTAGTAATAGACCATGACAAGAATATCATTTGCATGCAGAAATCTGCCCCGGTCATCAATAACGCCGAGCCTGTCCGCATCTCCGTCTGTCGCGACCCCCATATCGCAGCCTTTATCCAGAACATATGTCTGAAGCCTGCGGATGGTCGCACTGCTCGGAGAAGGCATCAGACCGCCGAACAGTGCATCATGTTCCGTATTGATCGCATCGATTCTGCATCTTGCAATGGTCAGAATTGTATTCAGTGACTGCAGTGAAACACCGTGCATCGGATCAGCCGCAATATACGGCTTCCGTTTCCGGATCGCGTCCATATCGATATCACGGATAATGCCGTCTATGTATTCGTCAATCGGATCAATCTCATCGATCAGTCCGGCAGCCTTCAGTTTCAGGTATCTGTCAGTCGGCATCTGCCCATGTTCATTTTCATGATCCCGCCAGTTTTCTTCTGCTTTTTCCAGATATCCTTCGATCCCGGAAGTCACTTCCACGCCGGCATCCCTGCCGCCTTTTACGAAAACCTTGACGCCGTTATAAACAGCCGGGTTATGTGAGGCGGTGATCATCAGGCCGTAAGAAAGATGATGTTCCTTCACATAATACATTACTGCCGGAGTCGGAACCGAATGATTGATAAACCTGACATGAAGTGACTGAGATGCCAGTACGGCAGAAACCCACACCGCAGATTCTTTTGAAAGAAATCTGCGGTCATATCCGATTACTACCGGATCATTTTCAAGATGGGCATCCTTGATCATATAAGCCAGCGCAAGAGACAGTTTTTCAAGGTTTTCCTTCGTATACTCTTCGCCGATGACGGCACGCCACCCGCCGGTACCGAAATGAATCATATGATTATCCCTCCCGTTTCCGGAAACACAAAAACCGAAAAGCTGTTTATTCAAACAGCCGACAGCATTCAATTCTGTAAATCCGGAGCACTTCCTCTATCTTTATTATATATAGCGGAATCTGCCGGGGAACAATTATTTCCTGTTTCCCGCATACATTTTTCTGTATGCAATACCGATCAGAGTCGATACCAGGAAAGCAATGAAGGCAAGGATAAACGGATACATCGGATTCCGGCTGTAAATCAGTCCGGCAAACAGTGCTCCGAAAATACCTCCGAGAGAGTTCATGGACTGATAGAACCCCATGACGGCATTGCTTGTTTCAGGCGTCGACTGGGCAGCCGACATTGCCTGCAGCAGCGGCAGACGCAGCACCATGACACTGGAATATATAATGTATACCGCGATAAATACAATCTGCCCCCGGAAAATAAGCACAGAGCAGATCAGCGCTGTGCATACAGCAAGAATATACAGGAAGGTTTTATTGATATCCGTATTTTTCTGAAGATACATGCTTACCGTGGAATTCAGCGCCAGTGTCAGGCAGGCAATTCCCGCCTTGAACATGCCGTTATACGCGGAAGACATCCCATACTGATCCTTGATATAGTAATTGAAGCACTGCTCATAGGAATTCTGCCCGATGGCAGAGATCGCGACAATCATGAAGACCATTGCCAGCAGAGGCGTCATGAAGTTCCGCGCGCCGAGGAACGCCGCAAACGGATTAACGTCTTTTACCGAAAGACGCTTCTGAGGTTTCGGCTTATTGCCGGTATCATCTTTGCAGAAAAGCATATATCCGATCCCCGAGGATACCAGACAGATCACCTGCACGATAAAAGCAGTCCAGACAGAAAGCAGTCCGAGCATGCCTCCGACAAAATATCCGCAGGCACTGCCGACATTCTGGATGGTTGTCAGGACGACGAGCCTTCTGCCTCTCAGTCCCGTGTCACTGCCGGACAGATTGATCACGTAATTGGACATTGCAGTGAATACGCCTCCGGTAAATATGCCGGCAAACATCCTGCCGCCGACCACCGCAGCTTCCGTATAGGCCGATCCGAACAGCAGCTGTCCGGCCGCATATCCCACACAGCATATCAGCATGATTCTCTTTGTCGGAACATATGCGCAAAGTCTTCCCCAGAACGGAGAAAACAGGAAGTTCATCGTCATCATCGCGGCCAGTGCCACCCCGAACATGGAACTGTCCAGAGAACGCTCCACGATCAGTGTCGGCGTCACCGGGTGAACAAAACTTGCGGCCATATTGAAGCAGAAAGCGGTCATAAAAAATAACAGAAGTTTTTCTTTTTTCATAAGCCCTCCGGCAAACCTGTCTTATCATACCGCAATTCATAAAAAAAGAATGCTGTTATGCCGCCGGAATCCGCTACAATGAAAGCAGATAACAGTTTCATTTTCAGAACTTCAGATTTATTTTCATAATCGCTGTGATTCCTGCTGTTTCCGATGATCTGGAGGTGTTTTATGTTCTTTCTTATTCCGCTCTGTCTGATTCTTGCCGGAACCTTTATCTGGCAGGAAAAAGAAGAAAAATATGTCAACGCAGTGATCCTGAAAGGCACTGCATCCCTTTGCTTCGTCATACTCGGCTTTCTCAACGGCAATGGTTCAGGTACTGCCCGTCTGCTTTGTTACGGTCTTGCGGTCGGGGCAATCGCCGATGTCCTGCTGAATCTGCGCTATGTGTTTGCTGAAAAGGGAAAACTCGTCTTTCTGATCGGAATCCTGGTATTCCTCAGCGGACATCTGCTTTATCTTGCGGCGATTGTTCCCCTGGCTTCAGCCCCGGTTGTATGCGTGCTGGCAGGTGCGGTCCTGAGCGCTCTGCTTTTAAAATGGATCTTCGGCAGAATCGAAGCACAGATGGCATTTAAGATCTTCGGGATCTTCTATATCGGAGCGATCGTGATCATGAACAGTTTTGCCCTCAGCAATCTCTTTACCATGCCTTCTTCATTCACCGGCATTTTCTTTGCCGGAGCACTGCTTTTCCTGATCAGCGATATTGTTCTGATTCTCAATACGTTCGGGCCCGAATCCAGGTTTTCCCTGCGGATTACCAATCTAACACTGTACTATATCGGACAGATTCTGATTGCCGTCAGTCTTCTGTTCCTATAAAAAAGAAGACCGCTTCTGTCTTCCTTCAGGTCCATATCAGTCTCAGACGGTTCAGCCTGGCGCTTTCACTGACCGGGCGGACCGTTTTTCAGCGTCTTCTTTTCCGTTTCATGAACAGGGTATTCTTTCAGCCGGCACTCATTTCCCGCTGATCAGTTATTCTCGGCAATATACCTCACCAGTTCCCTCGCCATGGAAAGCGGGTGTGACGGAAATGCGGAATCAAACTTCCTGTGCTCGGAAAGGTTCATCAGTGCTCCGTTTTTATATTCCGGATCGTATGGATCTTCTGCCCATCCCTCAAGATCTTCGGAAACAATACCGGCAAAACGCGACTGGGCAAGGATGCTGCCGGAGCGGATTCCGGGTGCTCCGGTTTCATCGAAGAATCCCTGCAGGTGCACACAGGCTTCGTTGTCATCCGTATTGCAGGTAAGGATATACAGAACTCCGGAAGTATCCCCCTGACACTTCTTTATATTGTAGATATAGTTTTTTCCGAGAACTGTTTTTCCTGTATCAACCTCGATCAGTCCCTGTTCATCGGTCAAGTTCCGGTGAATCACATCGATTACCTTCTGCGGATCATCAAACGGCATGCACTGTCTTTTCTGCACGGGAAACATAATGACATAAATATGAGAGTGCTGGTTTTCGGCCTCCATTGAAACTGAATTCGGAGGATCCTTCGGCATGGGGGCAAGCTGATTATAATAATCAGGTAATTTCAGTATCATATGCTCCTCCTGTCTGTACGGTTACCGTACCATCCTTCGATCTGTCTGATTAATATGATTGCTATGTCTTCTGTTTCCTTATGCCCCTTTGGTATATATATTATATTTGACGGAATCGTTCAAAGATAGCCGCAGGCAGAGTATTCTTCCGATTATAGGACCTTCCCTGAAAAACATTCGGTTATCCTTTCTGAAACCGGACTGCAGCCTGACAGCCATTCTGATGAGGCACATCATTTTTTATGACTGACTGTTTCTTCAGAAACAGAAAAACCGGCATTTTCCGGAATGCCGGCACACTTCTGTTTTGCGATGCAGATTCTGATCAGTGAGGCAGCTTCATTGTGACATTGTCAAAAGAAGCACTGCACCCATAGGCAAAGACACCGATATGTGCTCCGTCAATGGAATGACGGATGCGGGAACTCAGTGCTTTTGCGTCATCAATATACAGCACGACAATCTCGTTCTCACATACCAGTTTCACATGATGAGTATCGTTCAGGGAAAAATCGTATTTCGTATATGCTTCCGGATCATATTTTTCAAGGTCCTGTATTTCCGTCCCTTCATAGTGGATTTTGTTTTCTGCATCATTCAGGCACAGCACCGTATATGCGGGATCATCCGCGCTGCCGCCGAATGCAAATCCTGCCTTTCCGCCTTCATCAAGCTTTACATCACATTCAAGAATCATGGTCTGCGGACGCGTTCCCATATCCGCCAGTGCATAACTTCCTTCCTTCGCAGAAAGCGTGATGCTGTTTCCCTTCACTTTGACTTTTCCTTCTTTTTTTACTGCCTGCATTTTCTTTTCCACGGTAAAGTACTGTGAAAATGTTTCGGGTTCACGGACACCGAGCGTTCCGTCTTCTTTTCTGACAAGCTGATGATTGAGCACGTTTCCCGCCCATTGATAATAAGCGGAGTCTCCGGTCAGGCCGGATCTGCCGAGCCATCCGCACAGATACTGGTTCCCATCCATTTCCGCCGTCTTTGCGGCATAGAAAATAAAACCGTTGCCGTCAAAAACATTATCCTCAGGCATATGGAACGGACCGTTCGGCGAATCGGAAACAGCATAATATGTGACGCAGTCCCAGCTGTAGGTCAGATAATACCGATCTCCCATCCGGAACAGATCAGGGCATTCCAGCATATATTGTTCATGCGGAGCAAAGATCGGGCCTTCAAATACCCATTCCTTCAGATCCTTCGATGTATATTTCGCTACTACACCGCCCTGGGTATTTTCTCTTGCGGCTATCAGCATCCACCAGCACTGATCTTCTTCAGACCAGAAGACCTCCGGATCACGGAAATCATCCTTTGAGTAATTATCCGGACTGAAGAACGTATCTTCCGGAATCTTGGTCCAGTTTTCTCTGTCGCTGCTGACAGCATGCATCACGCATTCTTTTCCCCTGCCGCCGTTTCCGGCATCGTTGTGTCCGGTATAGAACAGATGATACATACCGTCATGATCCTGCAGAACTGATCCTGTTCCGATGGCCGGATCCGGATCGGACATCAGACCGTAATTCAGAACCATCCCGCGATCTTCATATTCAAACAGATTCGGTGTTGAATATTTATAAATCGGATGATAACCCTGACCGTTATGATCAGTGTCATAAAGATAGTACAGTTCCAATTCGCTGTCTTCCGTCACAAACGGCATTGTATCACCTACATAAGCGCCTTCCGGTGCCGGATAAAGATTATAATCACCCGCCTCATACGGTTCATCCGGTAATGAAGCAGATGACGCACATCCCGAAAGCAGAACCGCAGATGCTGCACAGCTCAGAAATACAGGACACTGTTTCTTCATAGGAAGCTCCTTTCTCAGCATTCAGCCAGATTTCTGTTTACATTATACAGTTTTCAGGAGCCTTTTTGTGCATTTGCACTATTTATATGTGTGTTTGCACCATTTTACTAAGGAAGATACAGACGGGATATCAATTGGAGGCTTCATGCAGATATCATTCCTTCATTACACAGATATGCAGATGATTTGCTTTTCAGAGAAATCCTCTGTACTTCTCAAAAAGAATTCATATAAAGATAAACAGAAAAAAAGCCGCACCGTAATGCAGCTTCTTATTTCTTACGGGCGACTAGTGGGACTCGAACCCACGAGTGCTGGAGCCACAATCCAGTGTGTTGACCAACTTCACCATAGCCGCCATAAGGCAAGAGTTATTATACATTTAAGGGCGTTTCAGTGCAAGCATAAATTAATGGTATCTGATCAGTGCTGCATGGTTACCCCAGATCTTTTCCGCCAGCTTCATATATTCATCTTTTGCATACCCTTCCTTCGATGCCATTATTTCATAATCGACCCCAAAGAAATGATACCTGATCTCCGTTGTATGGAACCCGGCATTCAGATAAAAATTTCTCCGTTTTAATGCCGCATCATTTTCCGCCGGGTTATCTTTTACTTCTTCGATATCCAGCGCAATGTTTTCAACACCGTCCAGCTGCCGGATCAGCCTCAATGTTTCCGTACCATATCCTTTTCCTCTGTATTCTTCGGCAACCGCAAAATAATACAGGAATGTATCGGTATTCTGGTAAAGATACACAAAACCAATCAGGGTATCTTCTTCCATCAGTGCATAAAGTCTGTGATGCTCATCCATCATACCCACCAGCATCCCGAACGGCATCCGCTCATCCTGCGGAAAGGCACCTGCATACAGTTTCTTTACTTCTTTAATCAGTTCATCTTTTCTGCTCAGTCTTTTCAAACGCATAGTTATATTTTATCTGCATGAGTCAGAAAATTGAAACGGAGTTTTTAATCGGATATGATAGATATAACAATAAGAAGGAGTGTGATAATTTATGTGGAACGATCTGCGCACTGATGCCAGAGAAGGCATGATTGCAGAAACCATTACACTGAAAGGGTACAACAATGACTCTGTACGCGCCTATTACTCCCGTCCGCTGTCCGACGGACCTCACCCCGGAATTGTTCTGATTCCCCATATGCCGGGATGGGATGAATGGTGCCGCGAAACATCCAGAAGATTCACCCAGCACGGCTATGCAGTGCTCTGCCCCGATATCTATTGCAGAGTCGGTGCAGGAACACCTCCCGAAGTCGCAAAAATGTCCAGAGAACGCGGCGGCGTACCGGATGACTGTGTCATGGGAGACACAAAAGGATGTCTTGATTTCCTGAAGATCCAGCCTCAGTCCAACGGCAAAGTCGGCGTCATCGGAATGTGCTCCGGCGGCAGACATGCATTCCTTGCGGCATGCACAGTAGAAGGGTTTGACTGTGCGGTAGACTGCTGGGGAGGCGGTGTTATCATGAAAGAGGAAGATCTCTCACCAGCCAGACCGAAAGCACCGATTGATTACGCAGAACAGCTGAACATTCCGCTGCTCGGCATCTTCGGAAATGAAGACCGCAGTCCGACACCCGAGCAGGTAAACGAAACCGAAGAAGTTCTGAAAAAATACGGAAAGGATTATACCTTCTTCAGGTATGACGGTGCCGGTCACGGCATCTGGTATTACGACAAGCCGATGTACCGTCAGGAACAGGCGATGGATTCCTTCAACAAAACTCTGGATTTCTTCGACAAACATCTTAAGTAAAACAGGAGGACCGGCATCCCGGTCCTCTTTCCGAAAGGAGCATTTATGACAGACTTTTCAGTCATGGCAAAGCCGACTGGTTCCCTATGCAATATGCAGTGCAGCTACTGCTATTATCTCAATGCCGATAACGGCAGTGCTCCTCCGCGTATGAGCGATGAGATTCTGGAACAGTATATCCGTTCCTATATCGAATCAATCGACGGGAATACCGTTTCTTTTACATGGCACGGCGGCGAGCCGACGCTGGCCGGGCTGGATTTCTACCGGAAAGCCGTATCCCTGCAGAAACAGTATCTTCCGGAAGGAAAGCAGTGCTGGAACAATCTGCAGACCAACGGTCTGAACCTGAACGATGAATGGTGCAGATTTCTGAAGGAAAATCATTTTGATGTCGGCATCTCCATTGACGGAACCAGATATGTGCATGATCTCTACCGGAAAGATACAGCGGGACGCGGAACCTGGGAGCGCGTCAGAGATTCCGTGCTCAGACTGAAGAAATACGGAATAAAAGCAGACCTCCTGTGCACTGTCACTTCCGATACGGCGCAGAACGGCAAATCCGTATATCAGGCTCTGCGGAAGCTGGATACGGGCTGGATTCAATTCATCCCGATTGTCAGAAAAGATGAAAACGGCGTCACGGAAGACTCTGTCACGCCGGAGCTGTACGGGAAATTCCTGAAGGATGTATTCCGGGAATGGGCCTCCCATGATATGGGGGAAACAAATGTACAGCTGTTTTCCGAAACTGCTCTGGTACTGGCGGGCGGCAGGCCGAATGTCTGCTGGCTGGCAGAAACATGCGGAACGGTTCTGATTGTCGAACGTGACGGGGGAATCTACAGCTGTGATCATTTTGTCGATCAGAAGCATCTGATCGGGAATCTCATGACTGACAGCCTGCGTGATCTGATCAGCTCCGATGTTCAGAAGAAATTCGGCAGCGCCAAAAAGGACAGTCTCGTGCAGGAATGCAGAAGCTGCCCGTATTTGAAGATCTGCGGCGGCGGATGCCTGAAAGACCGTTTTGCTGTTTCCTCCGACGGCGAGCAGGGCCAGTATTATCTCTGCAAAGGTCTGTTTCAGTATTTCGATTATGCCGTACCGCTGTTTGAAAGAGCAATGGATTACAGCAGACGGGGATATACCTCCGCAAAAATCATGCAGGAATTATTCCGAAAATAATAAACTGATACCCGTAAAGAGGACCTGAGTTTGACAACTCGGAGACACCCTTTGCGGGTTTTTTGTGAGGTGAAGTATGTCCAGGTATAGGAGATTGACAGAAACAGAGTGCGAAATACTGAGAAAG
>SVBN01000087.1 GCA_015058875.1 Erysipelotrichaceae bacterium
CAGGTTTTCTTTGAAAACCTGTTCTCCCGTCTGGGAGATAATCCGTTTCTCGGTTATACAATCGGTGCCGGCGTTGCTTTCGTGCTGCAGAGCTCTTCGGCAACAATCGGCATCCTGCAGGCATTCTCTTCTTCCGGACAGCTGGCGTTCAATGAAGTATATGCGGTGATTGTCGGCGTCTATCTCGGCGACTGCGTCACTACAGCAATTGTGTGCTCGATCGGTGCAAAGCCGGAGGTAAAGCGCGTCGGCATCATGAACATCATCTACAACCTTTCCAAGACGGCGCTGGTACTGATCAGCGTAGCCGTGCTGAAGCTGACCGGCGTGCTGAACCCGATCTGGGAAGCGACGGTGAACCCCGGCTTTATTGCCAATGCCAATACGATATTCAACCTGGGATGCGCTATCGCACTGCTTCCTTTCAGCAATGCCTATATTGCAATGAGCCGCAGAATCGTGAAGGATGAGCCTTCGGTCCCGGGAAAATATGCAGATCTGCTGGAAGGGCTGAATCCGGCGTTCTTCAGCACACCGGCACTCGCACTGCGCAGCTGCTATGATGTGCTGATGACGATGTTCTATGCATCGCGCGACAATATGATCAAATCATTTACGCTGATTGAGCATTTCAATGAGGGGAAATATCAGGAAGTGCTGGCGGAAGAACAGAATATCGATCTGCTTGCGGACCGTGTTTCCAACTATCTGGCCCAGCTCTCCGGAGTCGTGAAAGCCGATCTGCACGTGCAGATCCTCAACCACTATTACAAGATCGTCAATGAGTTCGAACGCCTCGGAGACCAGGCGGAACAGATTGCGATCATTTCTTCCAAAATGCAGAGCTCCAATGTCAGCTTCTCTTCGTTTGCGGTAAAGGAACTGGGAATTCTGGAGGATCTGATCGTAAATACGATGGATGAAACGGAACTGACATTCAAACGGCGCGACATCAACGCCGCATACCGCATCGAACCGCTGGAGGAGATGGCGGATCAGCTGATCGATACGATCAGTGAGAATCATCTGGTCAGGCTGTCCCGGGAAGAATGCTCGGTATATGCCGGATCGGATTTCATGGATATTCTGACCATTTTCGGCAGGATTGCGGATATCTGTTCCAATGTCGGCATGGCTACCGTCAGCCGTGTTTATCCGGAAATCGGAAAGAACATGCATATCTTTGTTTCCCAGCTCCACTCCGGAAAGAACGAACAGTTCAATGAACAGCTGAAAAAGGCAAAAATGCAATACGGGGAGAGGCTGGAAAAACTGATCTGTGAAAAAGAAACGGAACTGAAGCAGGAGGCGTAAAGCGTCACTGCTTTTTTTTGACGGCGAAAAGAATTTGAACGCCGGCGCCGGGATGCATATAATAGCAGTGTCTTTGAAAAAGAAACGGAGAAATCAGGATGCATAAGAAACTGAATCTGTATACACATGACGGTCTTTTCCATGCGGATGACGTCTTTGCGGCGGCACTGCTGTCGCTGATCGCGGAGGAAATCAATGTGGTCAGGGGCAGCGATACGGAAATTCCGGAGGACAGGCAGAACTGGATCGTATTTGATATCGGCGGCGGAGAGCTGGACCATCACACTCCCGAAAATAAGGAAAACAACGGGAATCATCCGGGTACGGAAATACCCTATGCGGCCTGCGGCCTTGTCTGGCGGAAGTATTATCAGGAGATTCTGGAAGAACTGGACTGTCCGGAGCGCTACATGGAAACCGTGTACCGCCGGCTTGAAACATCCCTGATCCTCGGGATCGACGCGGAAGACAACGGCATGTCGCCGGTATCCGTTCCGGTATCGCAGCTGGTGAATGTCAGCGAGGATCTGAAGAAGGAAATCATGATGCAGGCAAGGACCTCCTTTACCGTCACCCAGATGATCAAGGATTTCAATCCGACATGGAATTCGGATATGAGCTATTACGATGCGTTCATGGATGCCGTCAGCTTTGCAAAGGATATCCTGCTGAACCGCATCGACAGCATCATCTCGTCCCTGGACGGAAGGGACTATGTGCTGCAGTGCATCGACTATTCCGCCAACCATATTATGATCATGGATCAGTTCGCGCCATGGGAAGGCGTCCTGTACTCCCAGCGCCGCAATCCCAAGGCGCAGGATATCTGGTATGTCATCTCACCGGCACTGCGCGGGGGATGGAATGTGCAGTGCGCGCTGGATGATTCCGATGACCGCACTTCCTACCGGCATCCGCTGCCGGAAAGCTGGTACGGACTGCGGTATGAAGAGCTTCAGAACGTCTCGGGCATCCGGACGGCCGTATTCTGCCATCCGTCCGGCTTCCTTGCCGGATGTGAAACGCAGGAAGATGCACTGGCGATGGCCGCTCTTGCATCATCCATGTAAAAGAATTTCATAGAGCAATAAATGACAGAAAAAAAACACGGGGATTTCTGCAATATGATTCCGTGTTTTTTATTATGCTGTGTTATAATCACCGCGTTGGTTATTTTGAACCGGAAAGGCGGAGATTTATGGGCGGATTCTTCAGCGCGGCATTGAGGGAAAACTGTATATTTGATCTATTTTACGGCACCGACTATCATTCACACCTCGGAACAAGACGTGCAGGTCTCACAGTTTACGGAGAGCAAGGCTTTACCAGAGCAATCCACAACATTGAGAACTCTCCGTTCCGGACGAAGTTTACCTATGACGTTCAGGAAATGGAAGGAAATATGGGCATCGGATGCATCTCCGATTATGATCCCCAGCCGCTGGTGGTACGAAGCCATCACGGTCCGTACGCCATTGCCTGCATCGGCCGGGTGAACAACACCGATGAGATTATAGAAAAACTGCTGGATTCATCGAATTCCCACTTTATGGAAATGTCCGGCGGTGAAATCAATAAGACAGAGCTTGTTGCGGCGCTTATCAACCAGCAGGACAATCTGATTGCCGGCATCAAGTATGCGCAGGAAATGATCGACGGTTCGATGTCGATCATGCTGATGACGCCGAAAGGAATCTACTGCGCAAGAGATAAATACGGAAGAACACCGATACAGATCGGCAGGAAAGAAGAAGGATACTGTGCGACATTCGAATCCTTTGCCTGTCAGAAGCTCGGCTATGAGATCTGCCACGAACTCGGACCGGGCGAGATCGTTGTCTACAATGCGGAAGGAATGAATGTGCTTTCCGAACCCGGAAATAAGATGAGAATCTGCACCTTCCTCTGGACATATTACGGATATCCGCCCAGTACATATGAAGGAACAAACGTCGAGGACATGCGCTACCGTTGCGGACGCGCCATGGCCAGACGCGATTATCTGAACCGGGAAGATATCGATACGGTAGCCGGCGTTCCGGATTCCGGCATCGCCCACGCGATCGGCTATTCCAATGAGTCGGGAGTTCCTTATTCCAGACCGTTCATCAAATACACGCCGACCTGGCCGCGCAGCTTCATGCCGACAATGCAGGAGAAGCGCAACCTGATCGCCAAGATGAAGCTGATTCCGGTACAGGAACTGATTGAAAATCAGAGGCTTCTGCTGATTGACGATTCCATCGTCAGGGGCACACAGCTGCGTGAGACGTGCGACTTCCTGTATGAGAGCGGCGCAAAGGAAGTGCATGTGCGTCCGGCATGTCCGCCGATTCTCTTCGGCTGTAAATATATCAGCTTCTCCCGTGCGACTTCCGACATGGAACTGATTGCCAGAAGGGTGATCTCAAAGGAAGAAGGCGGGGATGTGGACCGCGTGATTCTGGATGATTATGCAAATCCGGAGAGCGACCGCTACCACCGAATGCTGGAACGGATCCGCTCGGAGATGCACTTCAGCTCGCTGAGCTTCAACCGCCTGGATGATATGATTGAAGCCACCGGACTTCCCGCAGAGAATCTCTGCACATACTGCTGGAACGGCAGGGAATAATCAGGACATATGAAAAGCGCCCCGATTACCGGGACGCTTTTGTTTTTCTTTTATTCTTCGGAATCGTCTTCGATCTTTTCGTCGGTCAGCGGATATGCCATCCAGAGCGGCTCGGTTTCGATCAGCTTGCGGATTTCGCGGAAATCGGCAGTGATGAAATCAGGATGGGATTCCAGAAGCGCCTGTGTCTTGTCACGGTTGGAAACATAACCGAGACACAGCACGCCTGCTTCCCGGCCGGCTGCGACATCGCTTGCGCCGTCCGAAATATAGACGCAGAACTTTGCCTTCATGACGGCGCATGCCGTAATGATTGCATCGGAATTCATCTTTTCGGTGCCGGCACCGGCGTTGCCGATGACAACATCGATATACTGCGCCATGTTGGTGTGTTCGAGAAGATCCATGACGGTTCTGCGGTCTCTGGTACTGACAATACCGGTGGTCAGGCCTTCGGCTTTCACCCATTCAAGGAATTTGACGGCACCCTTCATCGGCTGGATCAGATCCCTCAGGTGATTGTTCTGATAGGAGCGGTATTCGCTGACAAGCTTCTTGGTATCCTCTTCGGGGAAATACTTCTTCATCATTGCATCGACACGGGAATCAAGCACCTCGACAGCGATTTCCTTTGTAAATTCACTGTCTTTCCCGTAAAGCGCAAACATGTGCCGGTAGGTTGCCAGAATCGCCGGTTCGGTGTCCATGACGGTGCCGTCAAAGTTCATTAAAATGACAGGCCTGTTGCTTTTTTTGATTTTTAGGGAGGTTTTCTTCTCCTTGTCCTTCTTGCCCATGTGTTCCTCTTCTTTCAGACTGTCCTCTGATTATCGGTGATAAAAATCAATCTCTGAAATGATTATAGCATTCCTGCAGTATCATGCTCCATGTTTTTCGAATAAGTTGCGCAAAGTATGCGGTGCTATAATGGAGGAAAGATTGGCGGAGCATAAAGATAATATGAAACAATGGACACGTGAAGAACGCTACAGGCTTCTGCTTGATGCAGAAGAGATCCGTCCTCTGCACGGGCGCATACTGCGCAGTGAATACCGTCAGACATATCATATCCAGCCGGTAACAGGGCTGCTGAATGATCCCAATGGATTTATTTTCCACAACGGCCGCTGGCATCTGTTTTATCAATGGTGCCCGTGGGGTGCGGTGCACGGTCTCAAATACTGGTATCATACGTCGTCCGATGATCTGATCCACTGGAAGAATCTCGGCGCCTGCATCCGCCCGGACAGCGACTTTGACAACAAAGGCGCATACTCCGGATCCGCACTGCCGGTCGACGGCTCCATTTATCTGTATTACACAGGCAACCACCGCGATGAAGACTGGACAAGGAAATCCTATACATGCCTTGCCGTGATTGATGAAAACGGCAGGCTGAAAAAGAAGGATGAGCCGCTGTTCGGACCGAATGAAGACTATACCGAGCATCAGCGGGATCCCAAGATCATTTACCGGAAAAATGAAGGGAAATATCTGATCATGATCGGTGCCCAGACGAAGGACAGGCACGGCTGCGTGATTTTCTATGAATCCGATTATCCGGACAGAGACTGGCATTTCCGCGGACAGCTGAATGTGCCGGGATTTGAGTCGTTCGGAGATATGTGGGAATGTCCGTCCGTCGAGCAGATTGCCGGAAAAGATGTGCTTATTTTCTGCCCCCAGCATCTGTCTCTGCCGGGCCGGGGAAATGACCATAACCATAACGGCTACCTGATCGGCAGGATGGACTGGGAAACGCTGACTTTTACGCCGGAGGGATCCTTCCACGTGCTGGATTTCGGATTTGACAGCTATGCGGCGGAATGCGCATCCAACATCGAACCGTACAATCTGATCAATACCGGAAACCGCAGCGGGGATGACAAGGCGGTCATCGTCGCCTGGATGGGACTTCCGGATTCCGCATATCCTACTGATGATGAAGAATGGCAGGGATGTCTCACCCTGCCGAGAGAACTGACCGTACATAACCGCAGGCTGATTCAGAAACCGCTGGATATTCTTGACGGCCTGAGGGATGAGCCGGCGGATGTTTCCCGCGGCGTCATTCCCGATGCATGCGAGATGATCGTCCGTGTGAGGGACGGTGATCTGAACCTGAATCTCTTTACGCAGCCGGACGGATCGGGCGGTTTCCGGATTATCTATGACAGTGCTTCAAAAGAATTTACGGTCGACCGCTCGCAGATGAAAACCCGCTTCAACGAATCGTTCGGAGAACAGCGCACAAGAGTGCTGGAAGAGAGTCTGTCGGAGCTGCGCATCTTCATTGACCGCAGCTCGGTGGAAATCTTTGTCAACGACGGTGAAGCTGTGATGACATCCCGCGTGTTCCCGCAGGCGGATGAGCACGGGTTCACGTATGAAGGCAATGCCGCAATCCGTATCTGGTCATTGAAGCACGCCATGCATGAAGACTTTGTAATCTGACAGTGAGAAGGCAATTTGCCTTCTCATTTTTGTCTGCCGGCTGTTACAATGAGACATATGCAGGGAATCGGAAGAATGATGCGGATGCTCGCGGCGTCGGGCGTCCTGCTGGCACATATGAATATATGCCTGGCGCAGGAAACTGAGGACTTCAATGAAGGATGGCAGTTTGCGGAAGGGGAAGAAAACGCCTGGGAGGAAGTCAGGCTTCCTCATGACTGGACCATCTTTCATGCGCTGAATGAAAACGGAGAAGCGGAAAGCGGCTTCCTGCCCGGAAGTACCGGACGCTACCGCAAAGTCTTTACGGTAAACAAAGATGAGGACAGTGAATATCTGCTTCATTTTGAAGGCGTGTATCACCGCTGCACGGTTTATCTGAACGGCGAAGCGCGGGCATATCACCCTTACGGCTATACGCCGTTTACGGTGGATCTGACATCCGGCATCAAAGACGGAGAAAACACCGTTGAGGTTGCGGCTGATACATCAGAACCGTCCTCCAGATGGTATCCGGGAAGCGGAATATACCGTGATGTCACGCTGCGTACGGAAAACAGGACGCATATCGATGATGAGCGTCTGCAGATCATCTGGGGCAATGTATCCAGAGGATCTGCTGAAACGGAAATACATGTGCCGGTGGTGAGGCATGATGAAACCGGTTCCGTCGTCCTGAAGGCACGGATTCTGGACCGGTATGACAATGAAATCGCTTCGGAAGAGGAAGAAATCGGACTTTCCGATACCGGAACGGATGCGGTGCTGTCGCTGAAAACAGATCATGTTGCGCAATGGGATACGGAAAATCCGTATCTTTACAAAGTGCATCTTGCGCTGTACAGCGAAGAGAATCTGCTGGATGAAGCAGAAGAAACATTCGGATACAGGGAAACGGCGTTTGATCCGGACAGAGGTTTCTTCCTGAACGGAAAACCCGTCAAGCTGAAGGGCGTCTGCCTGCATCACGATCTCGGGGCGCTCGGGGCGGCGGAGAATATTTCACTCTGGAAACAGCGGCTGAAAATGCTGAAGGAAATGGGCTGCAATGCTATCCGGTTTACCCATAATCCCGCTTCCTCCGCACTGCTGGACCTTTGCGATGAGATGGGATTTCTCGTTATAGAAGAAGCGTTTGATACGTGGACGTATTCCAAAAACGGCAATACGGCGGATTATGCCTCCTGCTTTGAGGAGACCGTCTCCCAGGAACATCTGGTGAATCTTGATCCGGAGTGGACCTGGGCACAGGCGGATATCCGCTCCATGGTGTGGGCGGGAAGAAATCATCCCTGCATCATCATGTGGTCCATCGGGAATGAAATCCTCGGCAATATCGGCATTGAGCCGTATGAATATACATGGATTTCCGACCAGCTTGCCTGGTGGGTGCAGGATACCGATCATATGCGTCCTGTCACAATCGGCGACAATATGACCGACGGAACCCATGAGATACAGAATGAAATGGATGCGGCGGTTGTCAGATACGGCGGCGTGATCGGACTGAACTACGCTTCCGCTGAAGAGGCGGACGCACTGCATGAAGCCCACCCGGATTATGTGTTCTACGGTTCCGAAACAGCCTCCGAGCTCAGCTCCAGAGGCTGGTATCTCAAAGAGGGGACAGATCAGAAAAATCTACAGGTATCCGCATATGACAGCGAAGCAGTGGAATGGGGCGACAGTGCGGAACGCGCATGGCTGAATACAATCACAAGGGATTTTATTGCCGGTGAGTTTATCTGGACCGGTTATGATTATCTCGGTGAACCGGAGCCGTGGAACGGCATGTCACCGGGATCCGTCAGCGGGCAGGGACCGGTTCCCAAATCCTCTTATTTCGGCGTGATTGATACCGCCGGAATTCCGAAGGATTCATACTGGTTCTATCAGTCCCAGTGGCGGGATGATCTGAATGTCATGCATATCCTGCCGGTATGGAACAAAGAGGAAATCCCCGTCAGCCTAACGGGAAAAACAAAGGTCAGCGTCTATACAAACGCACCGGAAGCCGAGCTGTTTGTCAACGGGAAATCCATGGGAAGAAAACGTGCGGAAATCCATACGACGGATGCAGGCTATACATGGAAAACCTATGACGGATCACTGTATCCGTCATGGGATGTCAGCTTCCGGGAAGGCGTGATCAAAGCCGTCGGATATGATGAAAACGGAAATGAAATCACCGCGGTTTCCGGCCGCAGTGAAATTCATACGCATGCGGAAGCCGCGGCACTGCATTTTGAAGAACAAAGGGTACGGATCCAGGACTCTGATGACACGGTTCTTCTGACGGTATATGCGGAAGACGGTGAAGGAAATCCGGTGTTCAATGCGGATCAGACAATCACTTTCCACGTGGAGGGCGAAGGAGAAATCCTTGCCTGTGATAACGGCGATCCGACGGATACGGACAGCTATGGCCCTCAGGAAGACGGAAGCGCACAGCGGAAACTGTTTTCCGGAAAAGCATCCGTCATGATCCGTATACCGGAAGGATCTTCCGGCATGCTTGCAGTGAGGGCATCCGCCGACGGCCTGCAGGAAGCCGTGGAGACAATTGCTTACGGCAGTCCGCAGAAACATGATGTGCCGCTTCCCTGACGGCTGCCGCTAATGAATGAAAAAACTGAGAAATATATTGCTTTTGAAACAGGAGAAAAAGACTATGCCGGAAATTAAGATTGTCGACGATACGGGAAAGAAACAGACAGAGAAAAAAACAGCCGCTTCAAAAAAGAAAACATCATCACAGGCTAAAACCTCATCCAGGAAAACTTCATCCGCTGCCCAGCTGAAGCTGAGCGCAGCTGAGAAAAAACTTGTGCAGAATTACCGGAAATGCAACGCTCTGGAAAAGGAACTGATTTCCGCCCTGACGGAAAAGGCATCGGGAAAACTGCTGGATTCCAAAGCATTCAGCACCACGGCAATCACGGAACTGATTACAAATCTGATGAAAGACTGACCGGTACGGAAATATGAAACTGAAATGACGGTTTTATCGGAGATATGACACTTTTGTTACGGTATATGTGTGCCGCAGATCTCCGGGAAACCGTCTTTTTCACACAATTCGGCAAATTGTTATGTAAAAAAGTGTCAAAACAGAATCAAAAGTTCCAATTATGACACCGGCATTCACGAAATACATGACACATAAGAATCAAAAAACGTGAAACCGGTTCCAATTCACACAATTCTGCGTATATTTAAATGTATTGAAGGGGGTCTTCTAAATGAAAGACAAATTAATGGATGGCCTGCTTAATTTTGCAGGCGCACTCCAGGCGAACCGCTTCATGTCGGCTATCAAGAACGGATTTACCGATCTGATGCCGGTCATCATTACCGGTTCGTTCTGCACACTTATCTCCAACGTTGTCCTTTCCGTTAACCCTGGCTATCTGTCCGTAGCTAACATTCCGGGCATGGCTTGGCTGAACAAGGGCACACCTATCTTCACAGCTGCGAACTATGGCACAATGAACATGCTGGCTATCGGCATCTGCGTTCTGATTGCTATTCACCTCGCTGCAAGCTATGGCA
>SVBN01000088.1 GCA_015058875.1 Erysipelotrichaceae bacterium
CGGCAAACAGCGGAGAATCTGCTTTCACCGTAATCTCTGCCCTTCCGTATTCTTTCTTCTCACTGGATCTGACCTTTCCTCCGAGCATCTCATGGCTCATCTGCATGCCGTAACATATGCCGAGAATCGGAAGACAGCATGCAAAGATTGCCGGATCGCATTTCGGAGCACCCTGCTCATAAACACTGTTCGGTCCGCCGGAGAAAATGATCCCCTTTACATCTCCCATCGCCAGGATTTCTCCAAGTTTCATTGTATTGGGATGGAGTTCGCTGTAAACGCCGAACTCACGGATTCTGCGGGCAATCAGCTGGTTGTACTGACTGCCGAAATCCAGAACAATAATCTTATCTGCCATGCTCTTTTCCTCCATTTTTCATGCATGCTTCCACAAACCCCCGGAACAGCGGATGCGCGTGATTCGGTCTGCTCTTGAATTCCGGATGATACTGCACACCGATATAGAAATCATTTTCCGGGATTTCCACCGCTTCGACAAGAATCTGATCCGGAGAAGTTCCGGCAATTGTCATGCCTGAATTCTCAAACTCTTCACGATATGCATTATTGAATTCATATCTGTGGCGGTGACGTTCCGAGATTTCCCGTTCCCCGTAGCATGTTTCCATCAATGTGCCTTCACGGATCACGCAGGGATATGCACCGAGACGCATCGTTCCGCCCATATCAATTCCCGCATACTGATCCGGCAGATAGTCAATGACCTTATGCGTGCTTTCCTCATCAAACTCTCCGGAATTGGCGTCCTTCCAGCCGATCACATTCCGCGCATATTCAATCACCGCTATCTGCATGCCGAGACACAGTCCCAGATACGGAATATTGTTTTCCCTGGCATATCTTGCGGCCGCAATCTTTCCTTCAATGCCGCGGTATCCGAATCCGCCCGGAACAATGATCCCGTCCGCATCGCCGAGCATCTCCTGTACATTGTCTTCCGTGATTTCTTCCGACTCAATCCATTCGATGTGCACATGCCTGCCGCATTCATATCCGCCGTGCTTCAGAGCTTCCACAACCGAAAGATAGGCATCATGGAGGCGGACATATTTGCCGACCAGCGCCACCTTTACTTCTCCCGAACAGCTGTGGATCCTGCCCAGCATCCGATTCCATGCATCCATGTTGATTTCATCGGAATCAATGTTCAGCTCCCGGCAGACAATCCTTGAGAAATTCTGTTTTTCCAGCATCACGGGTGCTTCATACAGATCATCCACCGTGCTGTTTTCAATAACGCATTCCGATCTGACATTGCAGAACAGAGAAATCTTTTTCTTCACATCTTCCGGCAGATGTCCGTCGCATCTGGCAATGATAATGTTCGGCCGCACGCCTTCCACCTGCAGTTCCTTGACGGAATGCTGGGTCGGCTTGGACTTGTATTCATCCGATCCCGGAATAAACGGTACCAGCGTCACATGGATAAAGCATGTATTCTCCCGCGGCTGTTCAATGGAAATCTGACGGATCGCTTCGATAAACGGCTGCGATTCGATATCACCGACCGTTCCGCCGATCTCACAGATCACGACATCGGCATTTGCCTTTTCACCGACACGGTAGATAAACCGTTTGATTTCATCCGTCACATGCGGAATGATCTGGACCGTCTGTCCGAGATATTCCCCTCTGCGCTCCTTCTGCAATACATTCCAATACACCTTTCCGGTCGTCAGATTCGAATACTTGTTCAGATCCTCATTGATAAAGCGCTCATAATGTCCCAGATCCAGATCGGTCTCCGCACCGTCTTCGGTAACGAAAACTTCGCCATGCTGATAAGGCGACATGGTTCCCGGATCCACATTGATATACGGATCCAGCTTCTGTGAAATCACTTTCAGTCCGCGCTGCTTCAGCAGTCTTCCGAGCGAGGCCGCGGTGATTCCTTTTCCGAGTCCTGACACGACTCCGCCTGTCACAAAGATGTACTTCATAAACGAAATTCCCCTTTCTTTTCAGCCCCGCAAAACAAAAATGAGGCTATCAAATCCACAGCATTGCACATGCCGTTTTTTTTAATCAGCCTCATCTTTCAATTACTGAGAAATAATACAACAGGTATGGTTTATTATGCAACAAAAATCATTCCGTTTCAGGAAGTTTTTTCCTGTGCCATCTCAATGTAATGTTCCAGCGCTTCCTGATCCGCATATCCCGGAACATAGCCGAGGAAATTTCCGTCCGGCTGGACAATATAGGTCGTCGGATATCCGGAGATACCGTAATGCATTGTCACTTCCAGGTCCGTATCATACAGCACTTCCATCGTATATCCTTTGGAAGACAGATAATCTTCAATATATGCCTGATCCTTTTCATCACCGTAGTTCGGCGCCGCAATCATCAGGATCTTCACATCATCGCGGTTTTCTTCGATTTCCTGCAGATGCGGAAGCTCCAGATTGCAGTATGTGCACCATGTTCCGAAGAAATTGACGATCACGGTCTTGCCGGTATAATCCGTCAGGCTGACATATTCGCCTTCCGCATTCATCAGCCGGAACCCGTACAGCTCGGCGTCCGTGCCTTCCTGCTGTGTTTCCGCCATCTCCGCTTCCCCGTTTTCCTGGGAAACCGGACCGCTTTCATTCTCCGCATATGCCACGCTGCCGCGCTGTTCCAGAATGGATACCGTCTTAAATCCCTGATACAGCATCCAGCAGCCCATCCCGGTCACTGCCGCAGCTCCGAGCTTTCCGGTATATTTCACAACATCACGGTGTTTCTGCAGGAATGCAAGTACCTCTTCGGTAAACAGTCCCAGCAGAACAAAGAAGATCACAAAGCCGAGTGTATATGCGCCGATATACAGGAATCCCTGCATGGCGGTTTCCGCCGCAGCGGAAGCCATCAGCGCGCTGGCCAGCAGCGGGCCGATGCACGGGCTCCAGGCAAAGCTGAAGAAGAATCCCAGCAGCCACGCACCGAAGAGTCCCGTCTTTTTTCCTTTCAATGGAAAGCGGCGTTCCTGTTCCAGAAACGGAATGCGGATCACGCCGAAGGAAGTCAGTCCCATCAAAGCCAGCAGAATACCTCCCGCCAGCTGCATGACTACCTGATGATCCTGCAGGGACGTGCGGAATGTGCCGGCTCCAGCCGCCATCAGGAAGAATACCGTGCAGATGCCGAGCACAAAGAACAGTGTGGACACCGCCGTATATACCCGGTTATATTCAATTGTCCCGTCATCCTTTTTCTTCACTGTTCCCGAAGTCAGATAGCCGATATACAGCGGTATCAGCGGAAGCACGCAGGGAGAGAAGAATGACAGCAGGCCTTCCAGAAAGAGGCCGCCAAGAGATACAGTTTCATTCATAGATCAATCATACCCCGAAACCGGACGGAAGCACACGCAGGATGATCATGGCGATTGCTGCGATACCGATCAGCACCCTGCAGACAGCAAATATCCTGACATCGTGATCCTGGCAGTACTGCACAAAAGTCCGGATCACTGCAAAGGAAATCAGCAGAGATGCCGCTGCGGCTGCCCACAGCATCAGGAACGTTTTGAAATCAAGAGCAGAATGCGCTCCTGCAAGCATGAGAATGGATGTGACAAGACGTACGGGAATCATCAGGCATACGGCAAACTCGGCGGCTGTGCTGCGCGAGAATCCCAGAAGCATACCCGCCGTCATGACCGCACCGATGCGTGATACACCGGGAATCATGCCGAGCCCAGCGGCACATCCGGCAAGCAGTGCCGGCACAAACGGCACGGCATTCAGGGAATTGTATTTTGTTTCTTCCGCCCCGTCGGCAGCCAGCAGGAACAGTCCGAATACGATCAGGCATCCGGCCGTCACAGCAGCCGATGAACACCAGCGGCTTACGATCCCTCCCAGCAGAATCTGAAGCAGAACTGACGGAAGCGCCGCAGCAATCAGAATTGCCGGAAGCCTCCACGGTCTGACTCTGCGTGAGCGATTTCCCTGTTTTCCGAACGGCAGGATTCTGTTTCCGAACAGCAGGACCGCCGCAATCAGCGAGCACAGGTTCAATACCGGCAGGAACAGATCCGCAAATCCTTCCGGATAGCCTGCAGGAAACAG
This sequence comes from Erysipelotrichaceae bacterium, assembly GCA_015058875.1. Lineage (GTDB taxonomy): Bacteria > Bacillota_I > Bacilli_A > Erysipelotrichales > Erysipelotrichaceae > Bulleidia. The sequence continues at coordinate 4,083 of SVBN01000088.1, forward strand.
GATCTGATTCATCAGATTCAGATGTCCGGACGCACTGAGCGGAAGCCATGACGCGATGCCGTGAACAATTCCGACAAGCACCGATTTTAATATATCGATCAGAAATGACATAATCTCTCCCTCAAAATCCTGTCTGATTATAGCATGTCACTGCAGTTTCTGAACGAGCAGGATTGCCGCAAACATCAAAGCGCATCCGGCAAGCTCGCGCAGGCTGAGCGTCTGATGCAGAATCACCCACCCTGCCAGCACCGAGAATACCGATTCCAGCGACAGCAATATCCCGGCCATGCTGGGATCCGCGCCGATCTGCCCGACAATCTGCAGGGTATATGCCGCCCCGCAGGAAAGCACGCCGGCATACAGCACCGGAAACGCCGCATCGATGATCTGGGACAGCTGCGGATGCTCTATAAACAGCATCCCCGGAAGGCTCAGCAGCCCGGCGGTATAAAACTGCAGTGAGGACATCCGGATGCCGTCGCACAGCGGCGCAAAATGATCGATAACCAGAATATGCACCGCAAACAATGCCGCTCCGGCAAGCAGGTACAGATCGCTGAGGGTCAGAGATGCGGAACCGGACATGCTGAGGAGGTAGAGTCCCGCACAGGCAAGCAGTGCACAGAAAATGATTTTCCACGGTACCTTTTTCCCCATAAGCAGGGAAAAGAACGGAACAATCACAACATACAGCGCACTGATGAATCCGGCTTTCCCGACAGTTGAGCCGATGATGCCGGTCTGCTGGACAAGACTTGCCGCTGCCAGTGCGCACCCGCAGGCGGCTCCGCCCAGGTAAAGCATCTTCGGATTATCAAATCGGGGGCTTCCGCCCCGCACTTTATCCAGCAGCGGCATCAGCACGCTCAGCGTCGCACCGCCGATCAGAAAACGCACGCAGTTGAAGGTCCAGGGCCCGATATATTCCATCCCGACGCTCTGGGCGACAAATGCGCATCCCCAGATCAGTGCCGCAAGGATCAGTTCAAGTTCATTCTGCATCCTTTTTCCCCTCGGCGAATGCATAGTCAAAGACCACATTCAGTTTCAGCCCCGGCCAGTTCCTGCACAGATCTTCTTCCAGACTCTTATTTATTTCCGCAGTATCCTTATCCCAGCTTTCCGGGATCAGCACGTCAAACGAAAGCAGATGTTCCTCTTTGGAATAACGAAGATCATGAATCGTAAATGCCGGATCATATTCCGTCAGGCACTTCACAATCGCCTTTTCAAAGCTCAGAAGTTTCCGGTTTCCCGGCTCCTTCGGATCGGGATGAATCGTCACGGAAATATGCAGTTCTTCCTGAATTTCACGCTCAGCCGTATCGATGACCGCATGCGCTTCCACAAGCGACAGACTGCTGTCCATCTCCGCATGCACGGTGCCCATCATTCTTCCCGGACCGTAATCATGCAGGATCAGATCATGCGCTCCGCTGATTTCCGGATGCGCCAGCAGGATTTCCCTGATCCGGCTGGCATTCTCATAATCCGCCTTTTTGCCGATCATACGGCTGAAGAGATCCTGAAACAGTTCAATTGATGTCTTCAGAATAATCAGTGCGACCGCACATGCCGCAATGCCGTCAAACGGAATCGAAGAAGAATACCGGGACAGAATCAGTGACGCAAGGGTTCCTCCGGTCGTCAGGACATCACCGACGGAATCACGGGCAGCCGTGATCATAACCGTGCTGCCGATCTTTTTTCCGAGCTTTGTATTGATGCGGTACATGCCGTATTTCACGATCATGGACAAAGCCAGAATCAGTACGGCCGCAGCGGAAAAGGTCACCGGTTCCGGCTTGAGAATCCGCTCCGCCCCGGTTTTCAGCAGCTCCAGTGCAAACAGGAAAATTGCCTCCGCGGTCACAAAGCTGATCATATATTCCAGTCTGCCGTGACCGAACGGATGTTCCCGGTCTGCCGGCTTTGATGCGACACGGTACCCGATCAGCGTGACCAGACAGTTCAGGCCGTCGGAAAGATTATTGACGCTGTCGGACATGATCGCCGCCGATCCGGTCGCGATTCCGGCAAATGCCTTTAGCAAAAACAGAACGGCGTTGCATGCAAGTCCGATTCCTCCCGAAAGATTGCCGTACGCCAGTCTTACCTTAAGATCTGAAGTATTCTCATAATCGGGAATCAGTTTTGCAATCAGCCATTCTGTCATCATTCAAGCTCCATGAGCATTATTCTAACGCAAACGGACCTCACGTTCCATTACTTTTGCCTTCTCCCATCTCAATACGGGAAGACCGTAATCTTTCAGGCAGCGGAAGACATAGCCGGCGATGCACGGCAGGAAGATCAGGCAGACAAACAGCACTTCCTGCATCAGCGATGCACTTTCAGCACCGGCAAATGCATTGATCACATGCTGCGGCAGTCCCAGGATCAGGACAAGACTCAGAATAAACGCCGCGCTCAGATAACGGATCATATCGTCCACCGCCTTATATGAGCTCTTCATCCAGAGCCAGGCAAATGCCGTATTGCACAGGGCAAGAAATCCGGCTTCCGGAATCAATGCATCCAGTTTCACGGAGCGGATCAGGAGAATCTGTGCCAGTGCGCACGCCGGAATCACAATCATTCCTCTGCGGAACGAGCCGATGGAATGGAATATCACGGCGCTGATCAGCGCCATAACGGCAAATGCGCATGCGGCAAGATCATAATCCGAAACAGCATATGCGAACGCGAGCATCATCAGTCCCTCGCTGATCATGAATTTTTCTCTCTGGTTCATCTGTGCACCTCTCTTTACAACCAGATAATAAGTCCCGGGCATAAACACCGGTGTACCAAATATGGTACAATAAACACGAAATATGAAAGATTCCGGCGAACGAACAATCCGCATATATCAGATTCTGCAGAAGCATACCGACGCCTCCTGCATTTTATCCATGCCCCAGATCATCGCAATTCTGGAGGAGGATGGCATTGAGGCAAACCGGAGATCCGTTTACCGTTCCATCGATGCACTGCAGCGCTGCGGCATTCCGGTTGTCTTCACCCGCAGCCCCGCCCAGGGGTACTATCTCGATCACGATCTCAGCATTCCCGAAGCGGTCATCCTTGCCAATGCCGTGCGGGAATCCCGCTCCCTGAGTGCAGAAGATGCGGACAGGCTGTGTGATGTCATTCTTTCCCATCTTTCTGAGAACCAGCAGGAAAAGGTCTATCTGACGCCGGATACCGTTCCGCATGCTGAAAATCCGGAAATCATGCAGAACCTGTCGGTGCTGCTGGAAGCGATTCACCGCGGCTGTCCGGTATCGTTCCGCTACTTCGACTATTCCGTCACTCATAAAAAACAGTATAGGAAAAACAACCGGAAATATGAGCTGATCCCCTATGCAGTTGTGACAAGTGAGAGCAGATATTATACCGTGATGTACTCCCTTTCCCATCAGTCCTTTGCCAACTACCGGCTGGACAAGATGGAAAATGTGATAATATCCGGTGACCCTGCGGAAAAGATCCCGTTTGATCTGAACGCCTGGATGCAGTCCGGCTTCCGCATGTACCGGGGAAATCCGGAAACGGTAACCGCGGTATTCGACCTTTCCCTGAGCAGTGTCGTATTTGACCAGTTCGGAAAAGATCTGATCATTTCCGAGGTTACAGATCAGACGTTTACTGCCAGCATCCGCAGCAGCGTCACGCCGACGCTGATCTCATGGATTCTGCAGTTTCCCGGCAGAATTACCGTGTTAAAACCGCAGCCGCTGATTGACCGGCTGCTGGAAATATCCGAAAGCATTCAGAATACATATCAGGGAGGAGAACATGAACAGTAAAGTACCCCAGCTTCAGGAAATCATCGACAGCTCCGAACACATTGTCTTCTTTACCGGTGCCGGCGTATCGACGGACAGCGGCATTCCCGATTTCCGTTCCCAGGACGGTCTTTATCATCAGGAATATGACTATCCGCCGGAAACCATTATCAGCCGGTCATTCTTTGATGATAACCCGAAGGAATTCTACCGTTTCTACCGGAACCGGATGCTGTTTCCGGACGCAAAACCCAACCGCGTGCATACATACATGGCTGAGCTGGAACAGCGCGGGAAATGCATCGGTGTCGTCACCCAGAATATCGACGGGCTGCACAGCGCGGCAGGAAGCCGGAAAGTATATGAACTGCACGGATCCGTGCTTCGCAATTACTGCATGAAATGCGGAAAGTTCCATGACATGGAATATGTCATGAACGCCGACGGCATTCCCAGGTGCGAATGCGGCGGAACGGTCAAACCGGATGTTGTACTGTATGAAGAAGGGCTCGATGGCGAAGTGCTGAACGGCGCGGTTGCGGCAATTGCCTCCGCCGATACTCTGATCGTGCTCGGCACATCGCTTGTCGTATATCCGGCAGCCGGACTGATCCGTTACTTCCGCGGGGATCATCTGGTGCTGATCAACCGGGACGCCACACCGTATGACAATATGGCGGATCTCCATATTCAGGCAGCCTTTGACCAGGTATTCCCTTATCTGAAATAAAAAACAGCACTTTTCCAATCAGTGCTGTATCAATTCAGCTTGCGCTTTCGACATTGCGGACCAGATGAACAAATTCTTCCTTGCATTCCTCGTAGCTCTTGCCAAGTGCTACAGCGAATTCACTGAAGAGATATTTCTCTGCCTTCTGCTGATATTCACCGTCGATCGTTGCGAGCTTTTTACGATTGTCACTCCGCTCTTTATTGCGATAATAAGAGGTTTTGATAATGCGGATCAGATCTTCCAGACTGTCGGTTTTCAGCAATGCGACATACTGGCTTTTCATGTTCGCAGGCTTGTTCTCAAGCATCTCCAATGAAGGAACTCTGTCTATCAGATCGTAGATCTCTTCACTGGTGGAAAGGCTTCTCAGATGGCCTCCCCTGTTGGCAACAGGCACCAGCATTCTGCGGCCTCCGCTGACCGCGTTATAAGGTTCAAGAACATAACACATTTCTCCGGTCGCAGCACTTTCTTCCGTATCCACGACCCTGCATACATCGCGTCTGTACACCACGATATCATTAATCTGGTACATCATCCCTCCTTTCCGAATGTTCCTTAACAAGTACCCTAATTATAGCACAAAAAATGACCGGAATTCGAGACTTCCCGGTCAGACAGCATGATGAAAAAGATGAAAATTTTGTGTAATTTTCATGAACACTCAATATCACAATACCTGAAGCAGGAAGAACTTCAGGTACTCTGTTTCCGGGACTCCGCAGAGCACCGGATGATCAAATGCGGCACCGCGCTGTTCAATGATTCTTATCTGTACCCCGGCATTCTGTGCAGCTTCCTCCAGCATCTTCAGGAATTCCTCCTTCGGCATGAAATGCGAACAGGAAGCCGTCGCAAGATAAGAGCCTCTGGCAAGCAGACGCATTGCCAGGGTATTGATTCTCAGATAGCCGCTTCTGGCACCGGAAAAGGTTTTTCTGCTTTTGGTAAACGCCGGCGGATCCAGAATCACCAATCCGTATTTTTCATGGCCGGCAATCGCCTGTTCCAGATATTCAAATACATCCGCTTCTCTGAATGTGACAAAATTGCTTAACCCGTTTTCCCGTGCATTTTCCGCCGCGCTTTCCAGGGCGGAAGCGGAAATATCCACCGCCGTTACATGGTGTGCTCCTGCCGCTGCGGCATTCAGTGCAAATGTCCCGGCATGCGTGCAGAGATCCAGCACATCCCTGCCCTTTGCAATCGTGCGTATTGCCCTGCGGTTATATTTCTGATCCAGAAAAAATCCCGTCTTCTGCCCGTTTTCC
>SVBN01000089.1 GCA_015058875.1 Erysipelotrichaceae bacterium
TCTGAGAGAAGGTCCACCTGATCAGATCACTGTTCAAAGTTGATTTTTCGCTTTTACTCCACCACTTGTTTTTAATGCGGGCTTTTTTTCAAAGTACTTACGTCTGTTTATTCACACTTGTTTCCTCCTGTCTTCTGACAGTTATTAATTTATTGCCGGGAAATGGAAACTGTCTGAGCTGTTTCTGAAGAAAACGTGAAGAAATATGAAACCGGATTTCACATTAAAAAAGCGCATCCATGTGAATACGCTTTTTGTTACGGTATAGATGAATCAGTGTTATTTGAGCAGGTTCTTCAGCAGTTTCTTGGCGGAGCGCACGCCCATATTGACCAGCTCGTTCTGGAGCTTGTTGGATGCTTTTCTCGCCATCTGTTCCTGCCATGTCTTTTTCTTGGCGGCCTCTCTGGCAGCTTCGCGTTCTTCCGCCTTCTTTCTTGCGGCTTCTTCCTTCTCCTGCTGCTTTGCCTCTTCCGCCTTTGCCTTCATTTCATCTTCGGCTGCGTAGATATCCGGCAGATCCTCATAGGCGGACTGATTGTCGATTGTCCTTTCGTATTTGCCGTAAATCGAATCGGATTCGATCGCATACTGAACCTTATAGCTGTCGGCGATCTTCATCGAAGAATGCGGCGGCAGGATCTTGGTCTTCTGCACAATCGTCGGAGCACCGTCCTCATCCAGTGCGGATACAAGCGCCTGGCCTGTCTTCAGCGCTGTGATTGCCTCGAATGTATCGAAGTCCGGATTTGCCCGGAAGGCATCTGCTGCAACTTTGACATTCTTGATTTCCGAAGGCGTATAGGCACGCAGGGAGTGCTGGATCCGGTGGGAAAGCTGGGAAAGAACGGAGTTCGGGATATCCGTCGGATTCTGGGTGATGAAGAATACGCTGACACCCTTGGAACGGATCAGACGCACGGTCTGCTCGATCTTCTGCAGCAGCTGCTTCGGTGCGGAATCAAACAGCAGATGCGCTTCATCGAAGAAGAACACGATTTTCGGCTTATCGAGATCGCCGACTTCCGGCAGCTTTTCATACAGTTCATTCAGCATCCACAGCAGGAATGTCGAATACAGCAGCGGGTGCTGGAAGAGCTCCTCGCACTCGATCATATTCATGACGCCCATGCCCTTTTCGGTAACCATCCAGTCTTCGATTTCCAGCGCCGGCTGGCCGAAGAACAGATCGCCGCCCTCGGTTTCCAGCTCCAGCAGCTTTCTCTGGATTGCCCCGACGCTCTGCTTTGCGACATTGCCGTATTTCGCGGTGTATTCCTTTGCATGCTCACCGACATAGATTGCCATTGCCTGCAGGTCCTTCAGATCGAGGATTTCAAGCTCCATATCCTTTGCGATCCGGAAGATAATATTCAGCACGCCCTGCTGGGCATCGGTCAGATCCATGATTCTGCTCAGCAGCATCGGTCCCATTTCCTGCATGACGGAACGGATCGGATGTCCGGTCTTCTGATAGACATCGAAGAAATGCACCGGATACTTTTTCACATCATATTCCTTGATTCCCATCGACTGCCATCTTTCACGGATGCCGTCCTCATCGCCAGGAACGATCATGCCGCTGAGATCGCCCTTGACATCCGCGATGACCGTCGGAACGCCGAGTTCACTCAACGATTCCGCAATGACTTTCAGCGTGACCGTTTTTCCGGTACCGCTGGCGCCGGCAATAAAGCCATGCCGGTTGAGCTGCGAAGGATTCAGGCAGATTTCCTTATCTCCTGCCTTGCCGATCAGAATCAGATTGTTTTCTGTTATCATAGTGACCTCCTATCGGACGCAGATACCGCCTTCTTCACGGATCTGCAGCACATAGCTGCAACCCTTTCCGAATACGGATTCCATTGTTGTGATGTATTCCGCAAGCAGATCTTCCGGCACAAACGCCTGGATGGTTCCGGCAAATCCGCCGCCGTGAACACGGCTTGCGCCGCGCTCCTTCAGAACCATATCGGTAAGTGCCAGTCCGACTGCGAGCGACTGATGTGTGATATCGCGGGGCACCGAGATATTCTGCAGGTATTTCCAGCTGGAATTGCCGGATTCCCTGATCAGGGAAAGCAGACGGCGCGTGTCATGCTGTTTCAGCGCTTCCGCTTCCAGACGGGCACGTTCGGTTTCATTCACGAAATGATACGCCCTGAGGAAAGCCCGGTCGCCGCACGCCTCACGGATTCTGACGGCATTGTTCAGCAGTGTTTCCATATCCACCATGTTCAGGTGTTCATATCCGCATACTTTTGCGGCGGCGTTCATTTCATTCGGAATTTCGGTATAATCGCCGGAAAGATCGGCGTGGGACTGCTTGCAGTCGGTCAGCACAAGCGCCAGTCCGTCCTCGTGCAGATCCCATTTCAGGGTTTCGATCACCGGATCGGCAGGATTGCCGAAATCGATCGCAACACATCCGCCGCAGGAACTTGCGGTCTGATCCATCAGTCCGCTGCCCTTGCCGAAATAAGCATTCTCGGCATACTGGCCGACGATCGCAATCTCCACCGGGGAAACCTTTCCCTCATTGTACAGGTGGGACAGAGCGGTTCCGATCAGCACTTCAAATGCGGCGCTGCTCGACATTCCGGAACCCGGAAGCACATCGCTTTCGGCAGTGATATCAAAGCCGCCGATCTGATAGCCGCGCTGCACAAATCCTGCGGCGATGCCGCGGATCAGCGATTCCGTCGTATTGACTTCATCTTCCCTGACGGAAAGATCCCTCAGGTCCACCGGCTTTACGGTAAATCCGCTGCTGGTATAGCGGATGACCATGTCGTCATTCTTTGCGGCGACGGCAGCGGTGTCCAGGTTGATTGCGGCCGCCAGAACTCTGCCCTGCTGATGATCGGTATGATTCCCGCCGATCTCGGTTCTGCCCGGGGCGCTGAACAGGGAAACATTCTCACGGTCTCCCTCAAAGCGTGCCAGAAGTGTGTTCCATCTTTCCTGCTGGTGCTTCAATGCTTTTTCGCCATACAGCTTTGTCAGCTTTTCTGCACCTTCACTGTCCTTCAGCCAGTCCTGCATCTGTTGTACGTTCATAATTCCTGTCCTTTCACCGCAAAACGGTATTCATAAGTATTCCTGTGTATTTCACCGGCTTTCAGCACCGGTTTTTCCGCATCTTTCATATGGACGGCGTCAGGCACATATTCCATTTCAAAGCAGACCGAACTGCGGGCCGGGAATGTCCCGCCGTCGATCCCGAGCTTTGTCGAACCGTCCAGATAGTTGGCTGTATACATATGGAACGCCGGGGTATCGGCATAAATATCCATGCGGATGCGGTCCGTGCAGCATGTCACCATGCGGCGCATTCCGCTGCCTTTTACCGGAAAGCAGTGATCGTATCCGTTTCCCGCCTTCAGGTTTTCTTCCTGCAGATCAAACCGTTCCCCGATGCTGTGCGGCGTCAGAAAATCAAACGGCGTGTTCTCCACGCTGCGGCATGGCTCATGCGTGAGCCCGTCCGCATCGACCGGATAAAAATATGCCGCATCGGTCTGAACGATATGGTCCATAACGCTTTCCGAGCGCGGTCCGTTCAGATTGAAGTACGCGTGATTTGTCATCGCAAACAGGGTATCCTGATCGCTGAGACCTTCATAGCTGATGCTGAAGCCGTCCTTCAGCAGCCGGAATTCCGCCCTGACCTGAAGCGTGCCCGGAAATCCCTGATCCCCGTCTTCCGACACAAGCGTCATGAGAATGCTGTCTTCCTGCATTTCCGTTTCCCACAGCCGGTCGCAGAAGCAGACATTTCCGCCGTGGTTGCAGTTGGGGCCGTTGTTCACGGGAAGCTGATATGCTTTCCCGTTCAGCTCAAATCTTCCCTCTGCGATCCGGTTGGCGGTTCTGCCAATACTGCCGCCCATATAGCGCAGCTCGTTTTCATAGGCCTCCACTGAGACCCCGCCCTGTACGACGGAGTGCCCGGCATCCTTCAGGAATACCGATACCACTGCGGCGCCATGGTCCGTCACGGACAGTGCAATCTTCTCATTTTCAATTGTATACAGAAATGCTTCCCGGCCGTCCCGGCGGAAGCCGAACGATTCTTTCTTCATTTATCTCACCAGTTTCTCAAATGCATTCTTGGCCGCATTCTGTTCGGCCTGCTTTTTGCTGGAGCCGCTTCCGGTACCCATGACCAGATCGTCGACGATGACATTCATGACGAAGGTCGGAGAATTGGAGGGACCGCTCTCCGAAACGAGCTCATAGCGCACGGTGCGGCGGTTGTCGGTCTGCACATATTCCTGGAATCTTGTCTTGTAATCCTGAATGGTTCTCACATCATCCGGATGCTGAAGCTGCGGCGTAACAACCTCATCAAGGATATTGTCGACGGCCTTCATGCCCTGATCCAGATACAGCGCGCCGAGGAATGCTTCAAACATATCGGCGATAATCGCATCCTTGTTTCTGCCTCCGGTCTTTTCTTCACCGCTTCCCAGAAGCAGGTACTCATTCAGCTTCAGCTGTCTTCCGTAACCCGCAAGCGCTTTTTCGCATACCAGCTGGGCTCTGAGCCTGGTCATTCTTCCTTCCGACAGCGGCGGATCCAGCGGGAAAATGTGCTCGCTGCTCCAGAGCTGAAGCACCGCATCCCCCATGAATTCCAGTCTTTCGTTATCATTGAATGCTTTATGTTCATTGGCATAGGAGGAATGCATGAATGCCTGGTGAATCAGATCCGTATTTCTGACTTTGATTCCTCTTTTTTTCAGCCACAGAATAATATCTTTCATATTTACCCCTGATCAGGGAGTTCACCTTCTTCCCTTCTGTGAGCAACATACGTTCTCAGTTTCTCATACTGCGGATCATCCGATGCAAAGATGAGTTCCGCATCTTTTCTGGCCTGGGCGATGATCCGGGTATCCTCCACGGGATTGCCGAGAATAAAATCGGGAACGCCGCTCTGCCTCGTTCCAAGTATATCACCGGGTCCGCGGAGCCGTAAATCCTGCCAGGAGATTTCAAATCCGCCCGGCGTTGTTTCCAGGATTTTCATGCGCTCCAGCGCCTTTTCATCCTGTGATCCGCTCAGCAGCCAGCAGTATCCCTGCCCGCTGCCGCGCTGCACGCGTCCGCGCAGCTGATGGATCTGCGACATGCCGAAACGGTCCGCATCATATATGATCATGCCGGTCGCATTGACGACATTCACGCCGACTTCAATGACGGTCGTCGAAACCAGCACTTTTGTCTCACCGGATTCAAACGCCTTCATGACCGCATGCTTTTCCTCGCTGCTCATGCGCCCGTGCAGTACGCCGACCGGATATTTCTCACCGAACAGCTTCTTCAGATTCTGCGCTGTTTCATGGACATTGCGGGCGTCATATTCTTCATTTTTATCCACCGCGGCGCAGATCACATAAAGCTGTCTGCCTTCTTCCAGCAGCTGCATCACATCGCTGAGCACACTGCGGAAGCTGTTCTCATGCACCGCCTTTGTGATGACGGTCTTTCTGCCCGGCGGCATCGTTTCGATCGTGCTGATATCCATGTCCCCGTACAGTGTCGAGGCGAGCGTGCGGGGAATCGGGGTCGCACTCATCAGCAGGAAATCGGCTTCCCTGCCCTTTGCCCGGAACTGCCTCCGCTGCTCCACACCGAAGCGGTGCTGCTCATCCGCCACAACAAGTCCGAGCTTTGCGAACTCCACCCGTTCCTGAAACAGGGAATGGGTTCCTGCCAGGATATCGATCTGACCGTTTTTCAGCTGTTCCAGTACGGCTTCCTGTTCCTTCTTCGCCATGCCGGCGTAAAGCGATGCAATCCGCACGCCGGAAGGCTCCAGCAGTTTTTTCAGGCTTTCTTCATGCTGAACGGCAAGGATCTCAGTCGGTGCCAGCAGCGAAGCCTGATATCCGCTCAGCACGCAGGCATACATCGCAAGCGCCGCAACCAGCGTCTTGCCGCAGCCGACATCCCCCTGCAGAAGACGGTACATCGCCTTTGCGGAGGTCATGTCCAGCAGGATATCCTGCAGGCTGTGCAGCTGGTCCGGCGTCATCCGGTAGGGAAGCGAAGCGATCAGCTGTTCCAGCTTTTTCTGATCGAATTTCTTCGGCTGTTTCCCCGAAACCGTATTCTCCTGCTTCGCCATCTGCAGCATCAAAAAGAAGATCAGGAATTCTTCATATTTCAGCGTGCGGTACGCCGCATGCACATCCGCTTCGCTTTCCGGCATATGCACTTTCCGGAGCGCTTCCTCCCGGTGCAGCAGGCGGTAGCCGGTGATCAGATTCTGCGGAATCAGGTCTTCGATCTTTCCCGACAGAGCATTGAGCACTTTGGCGATAACCGTGCGCACATCACGCTGCGTGATGCCGCTGCGGACGGAATAGACCGGCGTGACGGCGCTGATTTCGGACATCGGCTTTTCCTGATACGAGATCGCCGTGACTTTGTCTTTGCCGTTGTAGATACCCTGAATGGTAATGATCTGATTCAGCGGTATCTGCTTTGCCCAGGGACGGTTGAAAATCGAAACATGCAGGATGCGTCCGAAAGCGGAAACATCAAAACTGCATACATTCCGGTTTTTTCCGAACCGGAAGGAACGCACGGCGGATACGACTTCCCCTTCAAAGGCAACTCTGCCCTTCACGGTCCAGGTCTGATAGTCCGAGGCATTCAGGGTATCGTAGCGGGAGGGATAATAACTGAGCACATCCTCTGCACTGCGCAGGGAAAGCGCGGCCATTTTTTCCGCCTGCAGTTTAGTCAGTTTCAGCGTTTTATCATTCAGATTCATACCTGTCCATTATAACAAAAAACCGGGATGCATTTATCCCGGTTCAGGGTCATCATTCAGCTCCGATGATATAGGAATATACCGGCTGTCCGCCCTTCTTCGCATCGATATCAACCTCGAAGTGTTCTTCAATATAGGCTTCAATCTGCGCAGTCTGTTCGTCGCTGGCGTCTTCGCCCTGGATCAGCGTGATGATTTCAGTATCTTCATCAATGATTTCATCCAGCAGACGGCATGCGGCCGTGACCATATCCTGATCGGTCAGGACAATATCCTTTTCCACAAGGCCCATGAAGTCGCCCTCATGGATTTCCCTGCCGTCCACGACCGTGTCCTTGATCGCATAGGTCACCTGGCCGGTCTTTACGGCGGATACCGCTTCCGTCATGGCTTCGGTATTCTTTTCCGCATCCGCATCCGGATTGAAGGCGATGCAGGCGCTCAGTCCCTGCGGAATCGATTTCGTTTCAAGAACGATCACATCGCGTCCTTCGCTGACTTCCGCAGCCTGGCGGGCCGCCATGATGATATTCGAGTTATTCGGCAGGATGAAGATGTGGCGGGCATTCACTTTCTGAATAGCGCTGACAAAATCTTCCGTGGAAGGGTTCATTGTCTGGCCGCCCGATACGACGATATCGGCACGGTATTCCTTAAACAGTTCCTTCAGTCCGTCGCCTGCCGCAACGGTGATGATGCCGAATTCCTTTTCCTCAGCGGAAGCCTCTTCCTTCGCATCAAGGATGGAAGGTCTTACGCCGAGCGCGACATTGTCAATCTGGATATTCCGGAATTCGCCGTAGCGCTGTCCCTGGTTCAGAACATCGCCGGGGAGATTTGTCATGATCCGCACCTTGACGGTGGAACCGTCCTGAATCAGCGTCACTTCGCTTCCCAGCTTGTCCAGTGTATTTCTGACCTTGTCGTCATCATATCTCTGCATGCCTTTTTCCGACAGCTGCAGAATGAATTCAACGCAGTAACCGCTGTTTCTCAGAGGCTGCGCCTGATCTTTCTTTTCCTGCTCGCTCAGCGGTCTGACGGGCGTTCCCTGCAGATATGCACGCAGACCTTCAAATACAGCCAGCAGTCCGCTTCCGCCGGAGTCGACAACCCGCGCTTCCTTCAGAACCGGAAGCAGTTCCGGGGTATGAGCCAGGGAAACCTTGGCGGCTTCGCAGAGCACATCGACATATTCCTCAATCGAAATGCCTTCATGCTCTTCCAGATATTTCTGCGCTTCATCGGTCGATTCCCTGACGACCGTCAGGATTGTTCCTTCCACCGGACGCATGACGGCTTTGTATGCCATCTTCTGTCCGTTCAGCATCGCTTCGGAAAGATCTGCGGCGCTGAGCTCATCCTTCCCCTGCACCGACTGCGAGAATCCGCGGAAGATCTGGGAAAGAATGACGCCGGAGTTTCCGCGCGCTCCCATCAGAAGACCGCGGGAGAATATCTTGGCAATGACCGGCAGTGATTTCGAACCGGATTTGACCGCCTCGGACATTCCGTTTGTAAATGTCAGCGACATATTTGTACCGGTATCTCCGTCGGGTACCGGGAACACATTCAGCGCGTTGATTTCCTGCTGGCGGTTGTTCAGGTTATTGCAGCCGGAATCAAGCATCTCAAGAAACGATGCACCATTTAACTTATCCATCTGTAATCCCCCCTGTTATTCGCTGACGCGCACACCCTGGACAAAGACATTGACGGAAGTGATTTCCTCCGCAAGGCTCTTTTCCAGTTCATATTTGACTTTTTTCTGCGCTTCTCTGATGACTTCGGAAATCTTGACACCGAAGCTGACTATGATATACAGGTCAATCGCAAGACCGCCGTCTTCCCGGCGGACAACGACACCCTTTGTATAGCTCTCTCTTTTCAGCAGTTCTGCCCAGCCGTCCCTGAGAACCTGTCTGGACGCCATTCCTACGACTCCGTAGCATTCGGTAATGACACTGCCCGCAAGTGTTGCGACAGTATCGGCAGCGACAGTAATATTGCCGTAATCTGTTTTCTTTTCGACTGTCATGGCTAAACTCCTTATCGATCCAATATTATATCAGAAGCATGTTCCAAAAGAAACCTTTCTCAGCCTTCCTGCGAGCCTGCCTCTTCTCCGTTTTCCGTGTTTTCCGAATTCTCTTCACTGGCTTCATCCGTCTGTTCACCGGCCTGATCACCGGTCCCGTCCGTCTGTTCGCCGTTCTCTGTTCCTTCTTCGGAACCGTCTTCGGGAACTTCCGGTTCCGGGGTCACCAGAACGCCGGTCGCATAATAGCCCTTGTAGTAATTTTCTTCAAAGTCCGGATCCCTTTCGTCCTCTGCCTTATCGTTGATCGGAATCAGGATATAGTTTCCCTCTTCATCGAGGAAGTAGAAGCCGTTTGCGTCCTGATAATAATGCTTCACGATCCGGTCGCCATATTTATTCAGGATATAATCGCCTTCCTCATCCATCCAGTATTCATGTTCAATCGGCACTTCATCCCACGGGCATTCCCTTGCAGATACCATCATCCGCTCATCCGCCCTGCCGCTTTCAACCGTATACATGCAGTAATCATGATTGTCCATACGGCTGTACATCTGGTGGTATTCATTCAGCGGCTTTGTATAGAAATAGCCGGAGAATACGATTGTGCCGTCGCGCATCATGAACTCGATCGCTTCGTCGTCATATTTCAGAGCATACTGATGCACTTCGGCAATCTCTTCAATAACGGTCTGGCTGATCTCCTTCAGCGCATTTGTCAGCAGATGCGTCTGATTCTCTTCCGTGAATCCGGTGATATAGGGAACCCTGGTAATTACGGACATATAATCCGATGTCAGTTCCGCCTTTGTGTCATCGTCAAACAGCAGGTACGGAATATCCTCCTCATAGCGGTATCCCAGCGGCCGTTTTTCCTTTACTGTGATGCGGATGGCGTTGCCTTCCGTCATCTTCACTTCCGCCGATTCGATCATCGGATCTTCCTCAATCTTCTGTTCCAGCCGGAACGGCAGCGTCAGAAAGTATCTGGAATCCGAGCTAGATC
>SVBN01000090.1 GCA_015058875.1 Erysipelotrichaceae bacterium
AATCAGATAAAGCAGGATAACGGTTCCTGCAGATATGAAAACGGACTGATCTGTACATATGGGTGTATTTTCAAAAATAATGCATTGATTACGCATTTATTATAACATAGTTATACACTTAAGTACATGGTGTATAATATTTTGAAAACTCCGTTCAAAATCAAAATATCGGACTGAAGATACAAGGCAGGAACACCTTCGGTGTCATTCTATCAGGTGCGAATTCATCACCGCCCATGCGGTGATACCCATCGGCTCCTATGGATGGTGTCCTCTTCGCCGGAAGATAGATCACTGTAGTGCCGGCGTACCTGCTGGTATAGCCTGCGGAGGTATCCATATTCTGATACTGAAAGATATGATTCAGAACATCCGGAAGGAAATCATTGAGTCCGTAGACAATGGCCAGTCCGAGCAGGTTTCTGGTTTTCCAGTACAGAATCATGAATGCCGCACCGGACAATGCAAGATTCGTCATCTTCAGAAAGAACTGCAGCGTCTGCTGGAGATCGGAGAAATCCGCCGAAACGACGTGGACATATCCGAACAGCAGTCCCGAGATCAGAGCGGTCCGGAAAAACGGATGCCTGGTTTTCTTCAGTGCCGGCAGAAGGGCGTCGCAGGCGCAGGCCCGGAAACAGCCTTCTCCATAAACGCCGATCAGGAACATGTTTGCGGCAAAGACGGCCGTATCAGCGGGCCATCCCGCTGTGACGGGCGGATGTTCCGTAAACAGAACCATTAGTCCCATCAGTGCGAAAAAAATGGAAAAGAGCAGAGTCGGAAACAATGCCTTTACCGTATATCCGGTTCTGCTGTTCAGAAACCGGAATGTTTTGTTCAGGAGATCAGATACAGAAACAGAAGCATAACCGCGGTGATCAGTGCAAACTCAATCAGAAACTGGGTTTCGGTTTCTTCGAAATGTCTGCTGCTGAAAATCATGATGCCGGTCATGGATCCGGCTGATGCAAGCTACAGCAGTATATTGATCCATGCCGGCCTGTCTGTATTTGTCATATGGTTTCTCCTTTGCAGGTGAAATGCAGAATGGTATGAAAGGCAGTTCAGTTGCTGTCGCTGCCGAAGGAACTGCTCTTGTTTTCTTCCCTGGCTTTGATCATCTTTTCGAGCTGGATGACGATCGCAACAACGACGTCTTCATATTCCGGCTGATAGATGCCGATGCTGTAGCGGTCATGGATGGAAATCATCTTCTTTCCGATGGATGCGACCGGATGTTCGAATTCGTCGACAAGATTGAAGTTCAGTCCGAGCACGTTGCCGCGGATCTGCCAGCCCAGACCTTCGATATTCGTAATGTCCTCAACAATATGGAAGAGCTCGTTGGAGAGGGTGAACTTTCTTCCGTCCGCCATTGTGATGTAGTGAATCTCATGCAGGCTGATCGGCTTCTTTTCCAGAAAGGCGATGATATTTCCCTGCGGATCCATGATCTCGGTTTTGCCTTTGATCTGGATAATGCTTGATTTTGTATAGTACTTTACGTTGTCCTGCTCATCCGTGATATTGATCTTCTGATGCATATCCCTGAGGTCCAGTGCCGTGAACAGGTAATAAGCGGGATCTCCGTAATCCTCAATCGTGGAACTGCTGATCTGATCCGCCGCATCATTGACGGATTCTCCGAGTTCCATCAGCTTTGAAAGTATGCCCATAAGTTTCCTCCCGAAACAGAGATGCTGTTTCTTTTAAAAAATGATATCACAGATGCACTGACCGGAAGTCAGAGATCCCGGAAAATCAGAAAAAATGAATTTGTTTCGGGATTGCTCTTTTCTTTTGAAGCAGGCAAAGGTAAGATGGACGGGCAGTGCATTCATGACGGGGGATGAAATGATGGACGCTGAAGAGACAAAACCTTCGGAAGAAGGCAGATTTGTGCCGGAAATATGCACGGAAACCATTGTATTTCCGTTTGTGTTTATCGGCTTTTTTGCTTTGTTTGCCGTAAAGATGGGAACGGCAAACGCTCTGAATACAATGATGAATACAGCCTACCGGTTATTGATTGACACGGTTCTTTATATTACCGCGGTATGCGTGCTGATGGGGGCGGTATCCGCACTGCTGTCCGAGTTCGGATTTGTCTCGCTTGCCAACCGGCTTCTGCAGCCGCTGATGAAGCCGCTGTTCGGGATGCCCGGCGCGGCGGCGCTCGGCGTCGTAACGACATTCCTGTCGGATAATCCGGCGATTCTTTCGCTGGCCGAAGACAGCCACTTCCGCCATTATTTCCGGAAATACCAGTTCCCCGCACTGACCAATCTCGGTACGGCATTCGGCATGGGTATGATTGTATGCACATATATGTATTCGCTCTCCGCCCAGATGGGAGTCTCGCTCGGCAGGGCGGTGGCGGCCGGTCTTGCCGGAGCGGTGATCGGCAGTATTGTCAGCACGCGCCTGATGCTGCGCTGTACCAGAAAGTACTACGGTGCAGAGGCGGAAGATACGTTCCGGAAAGAAGTATCCGCAATTCCTGCCGGCATGCGTCCGGTCCGTACCGGCGGCATCGGCAGCCGGGTGATTACGGCTGTGCTGGAAGGCGGCAAGGGCGGCGTGAAAATGGGAATGTCGATCATTCCCGGCGTGCTTGTGATATGTACGCTTGTCATGATGCTGATTGACGGACCTTCCGCGGACGGCACCTATACCGGCGGGGCATATGAAGGCATCCGCCTGCTTCCGATCATTGCCTCAAAACTGGATTTTATCATCCGGCCGCTGTTCGGTTTTTCCTCTCCGGAAGCCATCGGCGTACCGGTCACGGCGCTCGGCGCTGCCGGAGCTGCGCTTTCGCTGACTTCTTCCCTGGTCAGACAATCGCTTGTTTCCGCTCAGGATATCGCCGTATTTACCGCCATGTGCATGTGCTGGAGCGGTTATCTGAGCACCCATGCCTCCATGATGGATTCGCTGGAATGCAGGCCTCTGATTTCCAAAGCAATCCTGTCGCATACAGCCGGAGGGATTGCGGCGGGAATTGCCGCACACTGGATCTGCCTGCTGATGGGGCTGTTCTGAGAAGGTATCCATCGATGCATGTTCATGCTAAAATAAGTGCATGACTTTTCGTAACGGAAAACAGATACTCTGCACAGCTGCTGCGCTTTTGATGTTTCTGACGCCTCTTTCAGCGGAAGAGGAGGAAGAAACTTTTGTTTTGCGCGACGCTGATACCGGCAGGACTGTCGAAACTTTTGACAGCTATGAACAGGCCAGGCAGTCGTTTGAGACAATGAAGGAAGAATACGGAAATCTGACGATTGTCCGGAACGGGAAAGTTCTGGAAGCGGAATACGGAGCTGTGCTGTTTGATCAGACCGGCTGTCAGGTGCTGAATTTTATCAATGCCGTTGACCGGACGGAAAACAGCCTGAACGGATGCGACGGGGCGGACGGACTGTATCTTTCCACGGATGAAACCGGTGAAAATGTTCTGTTCATGATTTCCGGCGTGCGCGGATGGATGAGCACGGAATCGGTGACGATCGTTCCGGATCATGAGATAGAGCGGACATTGAGCGCTTACCGCGTAGTGGACGGAAATCTGTATCATGAAATCAAAACGCAGATGGAAGATGATCTGTATGACCGGATCATTTACCACGGCAAAGCGCCTTCCTTCCTGAAGGAAGGGCAGACCTATCTGAGTTATGACGGACATTATTTTTATCCATATGAACGTCTGAGAGTGCTCAGCGATGATATGCGGGAAGCGGCGTATTCCCATTCCCTGAATCCCCACAGTCCGTACTATGACTACTATCAGTTTGTATCCCACCGCTCTCTGACGCATGTTTCCCTGGAACAGGCGGAGCAGTGGCTGAAGGACTCCGGCATTATGGGAGCGATGAGCGGGTATCAGAGCGATGAGGCAAACGGCATCGATGATACGCTGAACCGCTCGCAGCTTTACGGAATGATGCCGTATTTCTGGCAGTATCAGTATCAGTACGGCGCCAACGCACTGATGATGCTTTCCGAATCCATCACGGAAAGCGGCTTCGGCAGATCGCTGACTTCCTATACAAGAAACAATCTGTTCTCCCATGCGGCGTATGATACGCAGAGGGAAGCGGACGCTTCGCGCTTCGATTCGGTGGAACGTTCCGTATATTCCCATGCAAAGTATTATCTTTCCGGCAGTTATTTTTCACCGCTGAAGACGCAGTATCACGGCGCCTTCTTCGGAAACAAGTCGGCCGGCATGAATGTGGATTATTCCGCCGATCCGTACTGGGGAGAGACAGCCGCGGCCCAATACCGCCAGATGGACGAACGGTTTGGATCACCGGACGGAGATACCGTTACGATCGCCGTGAAAAGTTCAGATGTTTCCGTTCCGGTTTACAGTGAAGCATCTTCGCTGTCACCGGTTCTGTACAGGACAAAGCAGAATCCGGATTTTGCGGCCGCAGTGATAGAAACAATTGAAAATGATGAGGGAACCTGGTACCGGATTCTCAGCGATGCGACGCTGGATGATGAGGGCAGGACCGCCCTGGAATACAGCTATGATTATCTCTTTGACTTCGGCTGCGTCAGGTCGGAAGACTTTGAGCTGCTGTTTGACGGAAGCGACCGCGAACAGAGCTTCCGCACGCTTGCGTTTGAAGGCGTCGGAGGAAAGTTTGCGGACGGGGAAAGCACGCTTGCATACGCCGTGCCGGAAGGAACAGCGGTATTCCCGGCCGGATGCGAGAAAGACGGCAGCGTGTTTGTGCGCTGGGAAGAAACGGATGAGGACCGCTGGCATGCCGTATACAAAGACATTGCCTCCCTCAGCATCGAAGGAAAGCCGCAGAACGAATATGAAATGAATGACCGTCTGGATCTCAGCGGGATTCATCTGAAGGTCTCTTATACGGACCGCAGTTCTGAGATGATTGAAATCACATCTTCCATGGTTTCCGGGTTTGACCTTTCTCAGGAAGGAGATCAGACCGTCACCGTCACGTACGGCGGAAAGACGGCGTCCTGGCCGATTCATGTCAGCGAGCAGAAAGACCAGCTGCGTGCGGAGATCTACACCGAAATTGTGCGGATGAACCGGGCGTATCCCAATCTGGATACCCTGAGTGAAAAACAGCAGGCAAAGGTGCTTGAGCTGAAGCAGAAGATTGAAGAGAATATCCTGCCGCATCTGACCCAGACGGAACTGCGCTCCTTTGACGGCGTGCTGAGAAAAGTCATCGGGGACAGGATCAGATACATCATCGATGAGAATGCATATGATCTGTCTGTCAGCGGACTTTCGCTTGCGATGCCTCTGGGGAATTCCCTGACGAAGCAGGAATACTTTGAGGATACCTACCGTGTGCGGGCCTATGATGTTCCGGATGAAAATCTGCATCAGACATTTGATGCATGTGCATCCGCGCTCAATGAAACGCTGCGGGAAGGGTTCCGATACCGTATTCTGAAAAACTACCGGGGCATAGAAACGGATTATCCGCTGCTTATGACAATTCGCAAGCCGGACGGCAGCGATGATACGGATGTGTTTACAGTTGTATACGCCGATCATGATACCGGTGATGTGAAGCTCTGCTATACAAGACAGAGCGATCACTGCATCACATTTATGACAAAGGGAAGCGGCAGCTATGCGGTGCTGTCCAGAAGGACGGGCAACGTCTATTCGGCGGAAGATCCGCAGGAGACACTGCGGGCGGACAACAGTTCCTATGATGCCGAATACATCCGGGCGAATATTACCGCCGCATGCGGCGTCTTCATCGCCGTGATGATTGCGTATCTGATCTGGTCGAAGCGCTCGCGCAGCCGGAAGCTTGTCATACAGCAGGCGGAAAGAGAAGAGCGTCTGGCGAATGAGCCGCCTTCACCGTCGGATACCACCCAGGCAATGCATCTGTTTGAGACGGAGGTTCTGAATCTGACGGAACTGATGGAAGAAGAGGAAGAAAATGATCAATAAAAAAGTACCTCTGGATGAGATACGGTATGAATATGAGGAGCCGTCCGTTACCCTGCTTGAAAGCATCCGCACCCGCGGCATGGCGATCAGCGTAAGGGTCAATGAGACGGAAGACGGATATGAATGCGTTGACGGCAGAAAGCGTCTCAGCGCATGCGAAATACTCAGAAAGGAAGATGAACGGTTTGCCATGGTGCCGGTAATGATTCTGAACAACTTTACCAAAGCCGGATCGGCATACTGGGGAAACACCCGGAACCGTCATTAGGAAAAGATATGGAAGAAAGACTGCAGAAACTGATTGCGGCAGCCGGCATTGCCTCCAGGCGCAAGGCGGAAGAAATGATTGCGGAAGGCAGGGTGAAGGTCGACGGAAAGGTCGTCACAGTACCCGGTACGAAAGCGGATGTCAATGCGCTGATCGAGGTGGACGGCGTACCGCTGAAACGTGAAGAAAAAGTTTATTATCTGCTGAACAAGCCGAAGCATACGGTCTGTACGCTCAGCGATGAAAAGGGCAGAACCACGGTTGTCTCGATTCTGGATGATGTGCCGGAACGTGTCTTTCCCGTCGGACGCCTGGATTATGATACGACCGGCGTTCTGATTCTGACCAACGACGGTGACTTTGCCAACAAGATGATGCATCCGTCCTATCATCTGCCGAAGACTTATCTTTGCGCATGCACGGGTGTGATTACCGATGAAATGGCGGAAGAGATGAAGCGCGGCATCATGCTGGAAGACGGCATGACCCAGCCGGCGAAAGTGCACATTCTTTCATCGAGCACTAAGAAAAAGACACAGATGCGGATCACGATCCGGGAGGGCAGAAACCGCCAGATCAAACGCATGATCGAACACTTCGGCTCCGAGGTAACGCGTCTGGAAAGAATCCGCTACGGCTTCCTGGAATGCGGAAAGCTGCGCCAGGGAGAATACCGCAAGCTCAGAATGTATGAAGTAAAACGGCTTCTGCATTATGCAGAAACCGGTAAGGATCAGGATCAGGACAGCTGAACGCCCGCTTCGCTCAGCAGACTGCTGTCAGGATCGATATAGATTGTCTTATAGTTTGTCAGCTGTACCATTCCCGGTTTTGCACCGGGAATTTTTTTCAGCTGGCTGACTCTGCACCAGTTGACGGGAACGCTGGAGGAGTCTCTTCCGGCAGAGAAGTAAGCGGCGATATTTGCGGCGGTGCGCAGCGTTTCCTCATCCGGATCACTGCTGTGAATGACGACATGCGAGCCGTGGTAGTCTTTGGCATGGAGCCATGTTTCCTGCTTTCTTGCCATATGCCATGTAAGGGCATCGTTCTGCAGGTTGTTTCTTCCCCATGAGATCGCAACCCCGTTTTTCAGGGTGACGGTCATGACGGCAGGCAGATCTGAATCCTTCTTTTTCCGTCTGGCTTTCTGTTTCTTTTCCTTCATGTATCCGCCTCTGACCAGCTCGTCGCGGATTTCGGTCGCGGAGACAAAATCAGCCTGTTCCAGCTGTTCCAGCAGACCTTCAAAGTAGCTGATTTCATTCCGGCAGATTTCAATCTGTTCCGCCAGATATTTCTGACCTTTGCGCAGCTTGGTATATTTCGTATAGCACTTCTGTGCATTGGCGAAGCCGTCGAGCTTCGGATCGAGCGGGATACGCACATCTTCGCCGGTTTCAAAATCCTGCAGGATGACGGATGTCTGTCCCTTGGTATCGCGGATGGAGTAGGAATACAGCAGATCGCCGTACTGCCGCCAGCGGTCGCAGTCCTGCGCCTCATCCGCTTCTTTCAGAAGACGCGGCAGCTTCTGTTTCTGATGTTTCAGCTCCCGGCGCACAACCTTGAAGACGTCGCCTGAGATTTCCCGGATGCGTTCTTTTTCTTCCTTGTGGTAATAGAGAATATCAAATCCTTCAAACAGCGGATAGCTCACATTCTCACCGACGGAGGTCAGCGGAATGCAGTGGAATACCGCTTCGTTATTTTTATTGGCGATATAAAGCTGATCCGAATCACGGATTTCTTCCATGACGGAACGGAACGACTGGCCGCAGGACATGCGGTATTCCGCTTCCGAGGCAAGGAAGGGGGAGAAGCCGGCAAACTGGGCGGTCAGGGAACGGTCGGGATCGATGCTGAAATCCTCAAACGGATTCTTCTTGTCTTGGGGAGGCGTCGGTACAAACTGCGCTCCCGGATGGATGGTCCGGCGGCTGTTTTCAAACGGCGGGATCCGCTTCATTGCATCGATGATCTTATTGTCGGAACTGACCAGTATCACATTGGCATATTTGCCCATCAGCTCTGCAATGAGATACAGTTCCTCCCGGTCGCCGATCTCGTTGTGACGGCGGATTGTAAATGTGCACCAGCGGTCCAGGCCGGCCTGTTCGAGGGACACAATGGTGGCGCCTTCAATGTATTTGCGCAGAACCATGATAAAGTTGCCCGGCTCGTTCGGCGTCGGATAACGGCGCTGCGACAGCAGGATCCGGTTGTACTGGGAGTGGCACGATATCAGCATCTGGGTTTTTCCCAGGGGGCCATGCAGCTGAAAAAGGATCTCGGTTGCGGAGATCTGGTAGATTTTCTGGATCCGGGCAGGGAGTGTTTTCCGCAGCTCCGGAACCGCTTTGTATAAGAGTATTCCGTCCAATGCCATAGTTGTTTTCTTCCTGGAAAAGTATTATACACTAACATTGACATACCTGCGAATGTACGTGTAACCTATTGGGTAATGACCGGAGGTAAAAGAGATATGAAGAGAGGTCTTCTGATCGTAGTAAGCGGTCCGTCCGGAGTCGGAAAGGGTACCGTTCTGAAACAGTTTATGAATGATCCGGAAATGAACCTTGCTTTCTCCGTTTCCATGACAACCCGTGCCATGCGCGAAGGGGAACAGGAAGGCGTCAACTACTATTACGTAACAAAGGAACGCTTTCAGGAAGCCGTTGCCAACGGTGAGCTGCTGGAATGGACGGAGTTCGTCGGAAACTGCTACGGAACGCCGCTTGCGGCAGTCAACCGTCTGAGAGATGAAGGAAAGAATGTTCTGCTGGAGATCGAAGTGGACGGATGCCGTCAGGTATGCGAGAAGTGCCCCGATGCACTGACTATCTTTATCGTACCGCCCAATATGCAGGAGCTGGAAAAGCGCATCCGCGGCAGGGCCACGGAGCCGGAGGAGATAGTTCAGGCGAGACTTGCCAAGGCAAGCAAGGAACTGGAACATGCCGGTGATTACCGCTATACGGTATGCAATGACGATGTGGACCTTGCGGCAGATATCATCCGCGTCATCATCCGTCATCACATGAATAAGGAATTCTGGTCCTCTAAAATTGGACGGGAAAAGAGTAAAACCGTACAGTAAGATAAGTCGGGATGAGAATAAACCCAATATGGTTTAGAGGACATCCGGAAAAGGAAAATCTAAAGAAAAAAGCAACAGA
>SVBN01000091.1 GCA_015058875.1 Erysipelotrichaceae bacterium
GACAGAAGGAACAGACTACACAATCAGCTACAGTGAAGATGTAACGAATGTCGGAGAAGTCACAGTAACAATTACCGGAATCGGAAGCTACAGCGGAACAGTCACCCCGACCTACCAGATCACGAAAGCACCGCTGACCATCACAACAGGAAGTGCATCAAAGGCTTATGACGGCAAGGCTCTGACAAAGGATGAAGCGAAGATCGCAGGACTCGTAAACAACGAGACAGCGGAAGTCACAGCAACCGGAAGTCAGACAGAAGTCGGAAGCAGCACCAACACATACAGCCTCGAATGGGGAACAGCAAAGGAAAGCAACTACGAGATCACAGAAAACCTCGGAACACTGGAAGTCAAAGCAGCTGAAATCATTATTCCCGATCCTGAAAATCCGGATCCGGAAGAAGATTACAGATTCACAGTGACAGGTCCTGAAGACACAGTCTACAACGGTCTTGAACAGAGACAGCCTGTAACGATTACCGATAAGGCAACAGGAAAAGAACTGACAGAAGGAACAGACTACACGATCAGCTACAGTGAAGATGTAACAAATGCCGGAACTGTCACAGTTGCTATTGAAGGTAAAGGAAATTACACCGGCACATTTACAAAGACTTACAGAATTACACCCGCTCCTGTAACCGTAACAGCCAGCAGCCTGACAAAAGCTGCAGGATCTGCTGATCCGGCATTCACAGCAACAGTGACAGGACTGGTAAACAATGAGCCTGCATCCCTGATTGCTTACACAATCACAAGAGCGGCAGGTGAAGCAACCGGAACATATGCAATCACTCCGGCAGGCGAAACAGAGCAGGGGAATTACACAGTAACATTCGTTCCCGGTACTCTGACAATCACAGCAGCGCCTACACCTCCGACACCCGATCCGGGACCTGATCCTGGACCTGGCCCGGGACCCGGACCTGATCCGATCCCCGAACCGATTCCTGAACCGGTTCCTGCACCCGTACCCGCAGTTGTACCGGTACCTGTACCTGTACCTCCGGTACCCGCAGTGGAACCTGAACCGGAAGTTGAACCGGCACCCGAAGTGATTCCGGATGAACCTGCACCGCAGGCAGAGCCTGAAGATATTGAAGATGAACCTGCACCGCAGGCAGTCATCGAATATTGGGCACTGATCAACCTGCTGAGCACCATCGGAACAACGCTCGTCGGACTCGGAATGCTTCTGACATTCCTCCGTAAGAAGAAGGAAGAAGAGGAAGAAGAAACCGACGAAAACGGTGCACCGGTCACAAAGAAGTCTTCTGAAGAAGAAAATGAGGAAGAGGAAGAAGAGAAGAACAAGAGACGCAAGTCCAAGCTTCTCGGACTGATTCCGGCAATCGCATCCATCATCACATTCCTTCTGACAGAGAACATGCGCAACCCGATGAGACTGACAGACAGATGGACACTCCTCATGGTGATCATGCTGGTAGTCAATATCATCGCCGCATTCCTGACCAGAAACAAAAAGAAGGATGAGGACGAAGAAGACGAACAGAAAGAAGCAGTGAACGCTTAACAGCCGATACTGAAATATCAGAACGATTGAATCAAAGTGAGTAGGGCTCCCGGCTGAAAAAGCCGGGAGCTTTATCTTTCCGTGCATCGGAATCCTGCTATAATACCTGCATGACTAAAACAGTGATATGGGACTTTAACGGAACGATCATCGATGATACGGATCTGTGTCTGGGAATTGAAAACAGAATGCTGAAGGAAAGGAACATGAAATACGGTTATACACTGGAAGAATACCGTGACATGTTCTGTTTTCCGGTAGAAGACTATTACAGAAAGCTCGGTTATACATTTGAGGAAGAATCATATGAGGAACTTTCTGTCATATTCAATGATCTCTATGATCAGGCATTTCCCAGGGCAGGTCTGTGCGAAGGGTTTGAAGAACTGATCGGTCAATCCGTGGAACATGGCTTCAGAAATGTCATTCTTTCCGCGACAGAGCAGAACAAACTGCTGAAGCAGTGTGAGATGCTTGGAATCTCTTATTATTTCACTGAGATTCTCGGAATTGACAATCTGCTTGCCGGAGGAAAGACTGCCATGGCAGCGAAATGGATGAATGCATCGGATATCCGTCCCGAAGACTGTCTTTATATCGGTGATTCTGTACATGATCTTGATACCGCAGAGGCACTGGGCATCCCGAAGTGCATCCTTGTCGCTTCGGGGCATCAGTCCTATGAAGTTCTGAAGCACAAGTGTGATCATGTTGTGCATTCCCTGAAGGAGATTTCATTATGAATGTCTGTCCGTATGCAGAAAAATGCGGCGCCTGCGATTACATGGGCATGCCGTATGAAGAGCAGCTGGCAAAGAAAAAGCAGTTCATACAGGAACTGTTTCCGAAGACAAAGACGGAAGATGTGCGGGGTATGGAGAAACCGTATCAATACCGCCATAAGGTATATGCGACCTTCGGCAAAGACAGAAAAGGCAATATCCGCGCAGGGATCTATGAAGAGGAAAGTCATCATCTGATCTATCCCCGGGACTGTCTGATCCAGCACCCGACTGCGAATGCGATTCTGAAAGATATGTGCACGCTTGCCGGGAAGATGAAGCTGGAAGTCTACAACGAAGACCGCAGAACCGGCGTGCTGCGGCATGCATATATCCGGATCTCTCATGCGACGGGGGAAGTGATGCTGGTGATTGTCATCGGCAGCCGGGAATTCCCCGGATCAAAGCGCTTTGTTTCGGAGATACGGAAAATGCATCCGGAAATCTCAACCGTCATACTGAACAGGAACGACCGGAAAACAAGCATGATTCTCGGAGACTGGGAAAAGGTGCTGTACGGCAGCGGAACCATCACCGATGAAATCAGCGGCGTATCATTCCGCATTTCTTCCAGAAGCTTCTATCAGGTAAATCCGGTGCAGACGGAGAAACTCTACCGTACCGCACTGGAACTGGCAGAGATCAAAGAAAGCGATATCGTGCTGGACGCATGCTGCGGGATCGGAACGATTTCACTGCTGGCCGCAAAGCAGGCAGGAAAAGTAACCGGATTTGAAGTGGTGAATACAGCCGTAAAGGATGCTGTCTTCAATGCAAAGGCTAATCAGATCAGAAATGCTCATTTTGTCTGTGCGGATGAGAAGACATATCTGAAAGAATGCAGGGAAACTTATGATGTGATCATCATGGATCCGCCCAGAGCCGGTATGTCCAAAGAGTTTCTGAATTCCGTGAATTCCAGCCGGATTGTATATGTGTCATGCAATCCCGTTACCCAGAAAAGAGATACGGAAATACTGAAGAAAAAGGGATACAGAATCAGAAGAGTCATTCCATTTGATATGTTTCCGTTCACAAAACATTGTGAAAATATCGTGCTCCTTCAGAAGCAGAACCCGTGAACTGATATGCGGATATTCTCCGGATGAAATCAAAAGGGAAAATCTTTTACTGAAGTTACCGTTCTTTCTCCGATCGGAAATCCTTTGACAGGTTATCTGCCTTTCACTGATATCCGTCATTCTTTGCGCGCTGTCTGATAAAGCTGTCCTATAATAACAGTATCTGCAATATTGTTTGAAGCCGCCATTCCAGAGAAGCTTTTTCATAAAGGGGAACTGATTATGAAAAGTTTTACGCGAAATGATTTAATTACACATCCGAGACAGTTCAGTACTTACCGCTGGTACAAGCCGATCCTGGTCGCACTCATCATGGCATTATTCACGATCATCTCTGTGGTAGCAATCGAGCTGATCACAAAAACCGTATTCGGGGCCGCTGTGACATCAACCGGATATGATGATATGGATTTCTTCTCAGCCGCCGGTGCATTTTCTGACGGTGCTCAGGCTGCGGCCTCGATCCCGTGTCTTCTGCTGGCAGCGCTGATTGTAAAAGACCGGCCGGTATCTTCTTTTTCTCTTCTGTGGGCGGATGGAGATGGAAGTTTTTCTTCAAAACATTGGCAGCCGGCTTTGTGATTTTCGGTATTCCGAGCATTATCTTCTTTGCGCTGCGGACAAATACCGGCATTAAATTTACAACCGGCGGATTCCTTCTTATGGCACTCTTTATTCCGCTGCAGGGTATCGCGGAAGAGCTGACGTAGCGGGCATTTCTGATGCAGACGGTGGGAAGCTGGTTCAGGGCTGCCGCAGCCGGTCTTCTCGGACAGATCGTTATCTTCTCGCTTGTGCATCCCTACAATCTCATCGGAGTCGCAGAGATTGCCGTATCGGCCCTGATCTACGGTCTTGTCACGGTCCGCACCAAAGGGATCGAGGCATCTTCTGCTCTGCATATTCTCAACAGTGCCATTGAAATCTTCATGGTCGGCTTCGGCTTCGGTCTGATTACCGCCGAACAGACAGCCGGACAGGTACTTTTCAATCTTGGTTTCAAAATTCTGTATCTCATCTTTGCGGCAGGAAAGCTTCACTGGTTCCGTGACCTGAAGAAAGATGATGCGGCGGAGTTCAGCGCAGAACACAGCAAATAACTGAAAGAGATTTGCTGTTATAAGTTTTACAGGGAGGGACAGATTTATAAAATACATCAGACTGGAAAACAAACCGTTTCCGAAAGCAGAACTTGCAGGGAAACTGGAAGAATACGGGATTCAGATCAATCATTATGCCGAAATGTTCTTTGCACATCCGGCATTTTCAACGTGCGGGCAGATGAGTAAGGTGATTGCCGTGGCTTCACTGAAAGAGATCGGGCTGGAAGACGGAGGAACACTGAATGAGATCAGAAACTATGTCACAGCATCCGGTTATCAGCTCTGTCCGATGAGCACGGGATTGTTTCTCCGCATTGCATGGACGGATCAGCCGGAAAGCATAAATGCCGTTCTCAGCGGAACACACAGCGCTCCGGACGGCTCGGTGACAGTACTGTCTGAAAATCCGGAGACAGATGATGCATTTCCGAAAGGGCTGTATCTGAGAAATGTGGAAGGGCAGCTGTGGCTGCGCGGGTATGTCTGCGATCAGGATTACCGGTTTTCCGGAAGCGATCTGTTTGCTTTCGATGCATCCGGGAAAACAGGCAATCAGGCACCTCTCTGATCCGACATCAGAAAGCAGGGAAAGTCGGGACTGCATGCGCCCGGTTCCATATACTGTAAATGCAGTGAGAGGTGATTGCTATGCACAGCTGGATAGAGGATTTTCAGCAGTCCATTGATTACATGGAAGAGAATCTGACCGGAAATCCGGATACGGGAGAAGCTGCCCGCATTGCGGGACTGTCCCCGTTTTATTTCCAGAGGATTTTCAGTGCGCTCTGCGGGATGAGCGTCGGGGAGTATATCCGGGCAAGAAGGATGACAATGGCTGCCCAGGAACTCTCCGGAACAAAGATCCGGGTAATCGATGCCGCACTGAAATACGGGTACGATTCTCCGGACAGCTTCGCAAAAGCATTTCAGAAGTTCCACGGCATCACACCGTCAAAAGCCCGTGAAGCCGGTGCCGTGCTCCGGTCTCTTGCCTCGCTGCATGTCAGAGTAACACTGGAGGGTGGTAAAATGCTGGATTACAGAATCGTTGAAAAAGAACCGTTTACAATTGCCGGTATCAGGCGCAGGTTTCATTCCGACACAAGCTATCAGGAAATACCTTTATTCTGGGATGCGTGGCAGACGGATAAAAAAGGTCTGATGGGAGTGTTCGGTTACTGCCAGGATATGGACGGAAAGGAGTTTGATTACTGGATCGCGGATCTTTATACTCCCTGGACGGAACTGCCGGAAGGATTTGAAACAGCCGTGATACCGGGAGGATTATGGGCAGAGTTCAGGTGTCATGGGGCGCTTCCCGACAGTCTGCAGAGCGTCAATACACAGATCTGGTCGGAATGGCTGCCGTCGCTGAAGGGATATTCCCCGGGTGGAAATTACAGCATGGAAGTATACGGTCCGCTGACGGAAAACCCGGATGATTATGAATGCTTTATCTGGATTCCGCTGAAAAAGGAATCATAGCGGGAAGAACACGGCAGTCCTCTGATTGATCGGATGAGGATGCAGAAAACTATACAGCAATCAGTCTTTCATATCGGATGGAAGACTGATTTTATGAAGAGCTGTTTAAAGCACAAATGCTGTCCGGCCTGAAAACCGGATATGAGAAACGCCGCCGGCATACACACTGATTTCCCTGCGGTACGTTTCGGAATACCTGTCTGTGATATGATCCGACGCAAAAAAATACCGCATGTACTGTCAGACAGTGTGATGCGGTAGCTTTCTGCATGTTATTGATGGAATGAGTTGTAAATCGTAGTGATTCTCTGAATCCAGTGCTCGTTGCCGCCGCAGTACCATTGGGCAATATCATAAATAGTACGCTTGCCGGCATTTTTATAATTCCTGAGTGTATTCATGAGGGCGTTCAGTCCGTCCTGCGGCGTATCAAAAGTAATGACGCCCTGCGACCCGATCAGGCCGCCGTAATTGTTCTGCTCGCAGGCAGCTGTGGAAGTACCATAGCCTGTTTCCTGATCGGAAATGGCAAGCGCAAGGTAAGGATCGACGCCGTAGCTTTCGGCGGTGTCAAAGAACTGATCCTTCATATCAACCATACATGAGCGGAACCAGAATGACATGTCATCATTTCTTGAGACTGTCGGGACGTACAGCGTACTGTCGTCATCCGAAGTATATCCAGTTCCCGAAGATCCTCCCTGCGGGGCAGGCTCAGGTGTCTGTGCCGGTTCCGGAACCGGCGTCTGCACAGGCTCGGGCGTATTTGACGGCGTGGGAGTCGGGGCGGGAGTCGGATCACTCCACAGAACCGTAATTGTACCGGAAACCGGCTGATAATCCGGTGCCGAGGCAGAAACTGTAACGGTACCTGCTTTTGACGGGTAAATATACAGAATCCCGGGATCATACCAGGTTGAAATTCCTTCAGTGCACTGCGCTGTTACGGAAGCGCCTGCCTGGGTTGTGATTTTTACGGATACTTCTTTTCCTCCGACTGTCGTAACGCTTGTCTGCTCAAGCTCCAGCAGAACCTCCGGCAGAGGTGTCGGGGCTGGCGTTGGCGACGGCGTCGGTGTGGCTGAAGGCGTGGGCGTGGGCGTCGGGGAAGGAGTCGGCGAGGGAGAAGGTGAAGCGGACGGTGATGGGGAAGGCAGCACAGATGGCGTTGGGAGAATAGACGGAGACGGCGAAGGAACAGCCGTGACAGCCGGGGCAGGTCTGCGTTCGTCTTCGGAAGATCCGGCAAGACGGTAAACTGTCATTGTCAGTGCGGCTGAGACCGGTATAAATATTGCGAGTCTTAAAAACAGCGATGGTTTCATACGAAGATTGTATTGTATTTCCGGTTTTTTCTCAATGAGCTGCGAAGTCTTAAAAATGCATTCAGTCCTGAGATAAAATCTTAAACAATCGGGTGGTGTATATGCTGCAGCTGTTGATTACAATGGAAGAGAAATACTGTCATTGATGTCAGCCGGACAGTATACAGGAAAACAGAGTCTATGAAGAAAACAGGGAAGATCATTCTGACTGCCGTCACAGCAGTGTTCATCGTCATGATGCCGCGGCAGTTCTGATGATATACAGAACAAAATACAGAGAGACAGAAATCGCCAGGTTTGTCTCACCGGACCGCAGCAGACAGCTGATTGTATATGAGATCGGGGAACCGGGATTTCCGTTCGGACCGGCAGACTGCAGGGTTGTACTGCTTGCAGGAAAAGACCGGATCGGCAGTCTGGATATGCAGGTATTCAATGACGGCGGATGGGCGAAGGAATCCGATTTCTCCGCAGCATGGACGGATGATTCCGTATCTGTCACAGTGCACAGTGAAGAACAGGAAGACCGGCTTTATGAAATGTTTTCTGACGGAAGGATCTTCGGACCCGGTACGGAAGGATATGAATGATGAAATATAAGGGGACGCTGACTGCGGTGCACGATATGCAGAGAAGCATCCGCTTTTACCGGAATGTGCCCGGCATGAAGGCAGGCGGACTTCGGGGCAAATGTGATGCTGGAAGGCGGGGTCTTTCTGCAGACCATGGATACCTGGAAGGACTTTATCCTTGCGGAAGACATCACGGCCGGCAATGCGGCGGAGCTGTATTTTGAAGAGGAAAACATGGATGCTTACTGCAGACATCTGGAATCATCTGATATCACATATGTGCATGATCTGCATGAACATGCATGGGGACAGCACGTGATCCGTTTTTATGACCCGGAGGGACATATCATTGAGGTGGGTGAACAGATGCGTGCAGTTGTCATGCGCTTTATGCACAGCGGATTGTCAGCGGAACAGACAGCGCAGCGGATGGATGTGCCGGAAGCGTATATCCGTTCATTGATGCAGGAATAAGGAGGAAATCATGAACAGGACTGAACGTGCGGGAATTCCGGATATTGAAGCACTGGTACAGATGCGGATGGCATATCTCAGGGAAGATTCCGGATATGAGGAGAAGGATCATAACGATCCCATCCGGACAGCGCTGCCGGAATACTTCCTTCATCATCTGAACAGGGATCTTTTCTGTTATGTGATCCGTGAAGCGGATGAAATTGTTTCCTGTGCATTCCTGCTGGTGCAGGAGAAACCGATGAGTCCGTCATTTCCGAACGGAAAAACCGGAACGCTGCTGAATGTATATACGAAGCCAGCATACCGGAAGCGTGGCTATGCCCGCCAGATCATGCAGAGGCTGACTGCGGATGCGGAGAAGATGGAACTGTGCACGCTGGAACTGAAATCCACGGAAGACGGTTATCCGCTCTACTGTTCCGCCGGATTTGCGGAAGATCATTCCTACCGTCTGATGAAATGGAAAAACAGGCATGTTACAGGAGATTAAGTCATGAAAAGGTTAATAACGGTATTGTCCGCTGTGATCGGATGCCTGATTCTGATGTATCTGATCATTCCCGGCTTTATGAAAAGAGGGGATGTATATATCTCAGACTGGAGGGTATCCGGAGACGGGACACAGATGGAGATCAGAGCCGGCGTCATGAGTTCCGCGGGCTATACCCGCAGCCTCTCTTCCCGTCAGGAAGCGGACACACTGTATCTTGACTGGTACGGGGCGTTCGGAGGAATCAACGGATCCATCGGGGCGAAGAATGATTATACCGTTCAGCTGAATGGGAAAACGGAAAAAATCGCCATATACAGGGGATCCGGTTCCTATGAAACAGTATTGGTGAAAAAAGGGAACATCTGGAAGAAAAACTGAATCGGACGCAGGAAAGAGTGGGATCTTACGCAAAGTAAGTGAAACCAGGTCTTGAGTTGAGGAGGTACTCAGAAGAGTGCCTCCTTTTTAACAGACCATAATGAAAAACTGCAGGACAGAAAACATCCGTAATGATTACGAATTCAG
>SVBN01000092.1 GCA_015058875.1 Erysipelotrichaceae bacterium
TAAGCCTAACCTCACGGCTTCGGCTCCAAGGCTGGATACCGGCTCCCCGCTACGGATTACCGGGTCGGGAGTTTCACCCGACTATATTGAATGCACCGAACTGGCGCACCATATGTTTTCTCCCTGTTCTTCTGCTTCATTATATTCAATGGCACACTCTGCCTGCCAGCATCAGGATCAGCTGTGCCTCCTGTTCCGCCGGGATCCGCTCATCCCGGTGAATCCATTCCGACAGCATCTTCCAGCTGCCGCTGACCGCAAAGGAAACAACCGCTTCCCTCAGATTTCTGTCCATGCCGGAAGGAAGCGAATGTTCCAGAAGCACATTGATTCCGGGAATGGCCAACAGCCTCTCCGCAAAGCCGGATGAGGGACTGCTGTCCAGCAGCAGGCGTGAAAGTTCCAGATGATCCTCCATGTACTTCAGAACCAGCTCCACCTGACGATGAACCGCCGCCTGATCGGACGGATGCACATGCGAGAGTGCGGCCGTGATATCTGCCAGATAGCTGTCCTGCATATCCTTCAGCACATCATACTGACTGCCG
Source organism: Erysipelotrichaceae bacterium (assembly GCA_015058875.1). GTDB lineage: Bacteria > Bacillota_I > Bacilli_A > Erysipelotrichales > Erysipelotrichaceae > Bulleidia. Next base: position 549 of record SVBN01000092.1, read on the forward strand.
TAATGATTGTAGAATGTTGTCCGGTTGATGCCCGCCTTCTGACACAGTCCGCGGATGGAAATCCGGTTGATTTCCTCTGCCCTCAGCATTTCCAGCAGTGCCTTCCGGATCCGCTGCTTTGTGTCATTGATCTGTCTTGTTCTCTTCTTTTCCATAGCTCTTCTTAAGTCCGACACTTCCCCTGCATCTGTCGGTCGTAAGTCCGACATCTGTCGATTATAATTGTTACACAAAAGAAGGGATAGGTAAAAAGCGTATGGAATGGATCTGGTATTTCATTGCATCACTCGGCGCCGGAATCGGTACGGGCCTTGCCGGTCTGTCAGCCGCTACCGTCATGGTTCCGATCCTGATTGTTCTGTGCCCTTCGTTTTCCGGAGAAACCGGGGCCTATCAGGCCACCGCGATTGCCCTGGCATCCGATATTCTCGGCTCCGCGGTTACAGCATATACTTATGCAAAGAATAAAAATATCGATCTGAAGCGCGGCTGGATCATGCTGGCATGCATTCTTTCCATGTGCACCGTCGGCAGCTATGCGGCATTTCTGGCCGGCAATGTCGTGCTGGGCAGCTTTACCTTATTCCTGACCTTCTGCATCGGCATCCGCTTTCTGGCAAAACCGGATACCAGCCGTGAGAATACCGCCTCCAGAGGAGAAAAACTTGACTGGAAGGGCGTGCTGATTTCTCTGTTCTTCGGACTGACGATCGGTTTCGGCACCGGATTTGTCGGAACCGGCGGCGGCATGATGATGCTGGTGGTATTTACGGCATTTCTGGGGATGGAACTGAAGACGGCAGTCGGCACCAGCACATTTATCATGACCTTCACGGCACTGATCGCGTCCGTGAGTCATATTCTGATTCATCCGGCAATCATCCTGGAAAAGTGGGATGTGATGCTGTTATGCATGATCACGGCAACCGCAGCCTCTCTTTACTCTGCCCGTTTTGCCAACCGGGTCAATAACCGTACCGTCGGTCTGGTGACCGGCGCTGTACTGACGGTGCTCGGCGGTGCGATGATCATTCTGAACTTCCATGAGCAGCTGTTTTCCATACCGCTGTTTGCGGAAACCGCACACTGCTTTGGGGTACTGGTCCTCTATATCATTCCGTGCGTACTGGTCATCCTGCCGGTCCGTTTCTTCACGAAAGTACCGTCTTTTGTATTCCGGAAGATGCTGCATACGATTGCCTTCACCTGTTTTGCGGTCATGATTGCCTCGGCGGAAAGCTGGCAGTCCGCTTCCCTGACTTCCCTGATTATCGCAGTCCTGATCTATCCCGTGCTCTCCCTTCTGGAACACGAATCCTGGTACGGGCAGCTGTTCGTACAGAAATCGGAAGGCGAAATCAAAAAAAGTCTGCTGAAAGTATTCTTCATGTTTGCCGTACTGACCGCTGCAGCCTGGGGAATATTCGGAAGACCGCATGCGGCAGCTGCGGCAGTACTGATGTGGGGCGTCGGCGATGCATTTGCGGCACTGGTCGGCATTCCGTTCGGAAAACACAAGGTGAAATGGAAACTGACGGACGGGAAGAAGTCATGGGAAGGATCCCTTGCCATGCTGTGCGTATCTTTCCTCACCGGATTTATTCTGATTCATTTCCGCTACCTGTTCCCTGCCGGAGTTTCGCTGGCGACGGCTTTTGCGGGTGCTCTTGCCGGCACGCTGGCGGAGCTGCTGTCCGACAGTGAATGGGATACCGTTACGGTACCTGTCGTCATTCTTGCCGTATTCCTGCTCATCGTAAAATAGCAGAGCTTCTCACTCTGCCATCAGTATCTCCTTAACTGTCTGATAATACCCGGGAACCGGTGCCGTGACGGTCATCGGCTCACCGGTCAGCGGATGGATGAAGTGGAGCATGTGCGCATGAAGCACGGCTCCTTTTGTGTCATACGGTTCAAACGCTTCCCCGTACAGCTGATCCCCGATCAGCGGATGGGAAACTGCGGCCATATGAACGCGGATCTGATGCGTTCTGCCGGTTTTCAGTTCAATCTTCACTTCCGATGCGTTTTTAAACTGTTCCAGCGGTTCATACAGCGTCAGCGCATATTTTCCGTCTTCCCGGACGCCCATCCTGCGGAAGTTCTGCGGATCCCGTTCCAGCGGAAGTTCGATTCTTCCCGGCTCACTGATTACACCTTTTACAAGCGCCAGATATTCCCGGTGGCACAGTCTCTCATTCAGCTGTCTGCCGAGAATTCTCGTGGCTTTTTTTGTTTTGGTAACGGCCAGACATCCGGTCGTGGATTTATCGATCCGGTGCAGCAGGCGGAAATACGCATCCGTTCCGAAATATTCGAGCAATGCGCAGTAGATATTCCGATGCCAGTTTTCCGGTCCCGGTGTCACTGCCATATCATTGGGCTTGTTGATCACGAGCACGCTGTCATCTTCATAAAGAATATCCAGCGGATAATCATACGGTTCATCCTTTGCCGGCCGCTCATCCGGAATCGTACAGGAAATAAAGTCCCCGGTGCTGACCGTGGAATTCTCGTCGATCATGATCTGATTGATGCCGCAGAGATGATACTTCCGCACCGTCCGGATCTGTTCATAAGACAGGTTCAGCGTTCTCTTCAGATATGCCGAAATCTTCTCATGATCCACATGTTCTTCAACTGTCCATTCCCTGACTTCCAGCATAGTCCCGTATTCTCTTTCTGCCTTTATTGTATGACAGTTTCCGCTTCCAGCGTATTATTTCAGTTTTGCCCAGAGTTCATCACTCATTTTTTCGTTCATCGGCCTCTCCAGAAGTTCCGGCTCCTCCAGCATCAGTTTCAGCATCTTCATCGATTTGGCAAAGTAGAATCCGTCCGCAATTCTCTCATCCACGGTGATCCCGATTTCAACCCCGTCCCGGAATGTCACTTCTTCATTCTCAAAGAACGGAAGTTTCCCGGCAGTACCGATCACGATAAACAGGGAAGTTGTGCCCCAGTTGGTCAGATGATGATAGCCGCTGCTCAGTCCGATGGATCCGAGATTCGCCAGAACGACCGAGGAATGATACGGATCCGTTTCCACCAGAGCCTTCGGGATTCTTCCCTTCTTCTCCAGATGACAGATAAAGCTGACAATGGGTCCTGAAATCCATTTCGGCAGCCGGTTGAACCGGTCCATTACCGAGGTAGACTCATCCGCATATCCCTTCTGCTTCAGTTTCTTCAGCTGACGTTTGATTTCGTTGTGCACGTCGTCAACCGTCCATTCCGGCTTTGCGTGAATGAACGCAAGAACCTCTCCGCCCTCATCCGTAAATTCCTGCTTGACCGTGAATGCCGCACTGACTTCCCTGCGGTGGTACATCTTCCGGTCGTGAATGAAATCCGATAATCTGCTTCGCAGCGTAATTGTCTTTAACGCTGCCGTCACGATGCACTGAAACAGGTTGTATTTGTATTCCGGATCACTCTGACACTTCTTTTTCAGATATTCATTCAGCCTGGTAAGATCAATTCTGAAAGTGAAGAATGCCTGATTGTCGCATCTGTCCGGATACATATACGGCATGATGAAGTGCATTGAATCAGCATCTTTTATATAATCCGCATCGAATCTGTCTGACATATTGCGTCCCCTTTTTCACACAGGCTTTTATTTTACTCCGCGCGGGGAAAAATACAAATCAGCTTAATCACGCAGATGATGAATCCATGATGAATCGGAAAAAGAACATGCTACAATGAAATTGATGGAAACGTTAACAATTATCATTTTCTTTCTCGTCACCGGCGTACATCTGTATGCTTCTTTAAAGCAGGACAGAAAGCTGCGCAATATGACGAAACCGTTCATTCTGCTCAGTCTGCTGGCATTCTACTGTCTCAGCACGGATCATTTTTCGTGGACAGTCGTGGCAGCACTGCTCTTCTCGTGGCTCGGGGATGTCCTGTTAATGCCGAAAGGAGTGAAATGGTTTACCGCAGGCGGGATATCCTTCATGGTTTCTCATTTCTTCTTTATTCTCTCCTATGCAAAGGATGCTGATTTTGTTCATCTGCCGGTCTGGCTGATGACTCTGCTGGCTGCGGCCTTCACCGCGGCTTCCGTTATCATCTTTTATCATCTGCGTCCGCATCTGCCCAAAGCACTGTTTTATCCGATGTTCCTTTATCTGATGATCAACGGTGCCATGAACTGTTTTGCCTGGTTCCGTTCCCTGACAATCAGCGGACGGGCCGGCTTGATCACGGCAGTCGGTGCACTGCTCTTCTTCATTTCCGACTGTTCGCTTTTCTTTGTCCGATTCAATAAGAATTCCCGTCTGAAGACGCATTTCCTTGTGATGCTGACATACTCCCTCGGGGAATTCCTGATTGTGCTCGGACTGATCTGAGGAGGATTTAAACCATGAAATACTATCTGTATAATCCGCATTCCAACAACGGTATTATGAAGGATCTGAAAGAAGGTGCCGTTGACGCGTCAAAAATCAGCTATGAAGAATTCTTTGCCGGTCTGAAGGAAGAGGATGAGGTGGTTCTTGTCGGCGGAGACGGAACAATCAATTATCTCGTCAATCATGTGGATACCGGGAAAATCACAAACAATATCTATCTGCTCGCAAACGGAACCGGAAATGACTTTCTGCGCGATATCGGAAGATCCGCAGACGAAGAAATTCTGCTCAACCCGTATCTGAAGAATCTTCCCGTCGTCAGAGTCAGCGGCATGGAAAAGAAATTCATCAACAACATGGGCTTCGGCATCGACGGCTACTGCTGTGAAACTGCCGACAAAATAAAGGCAAAGACACCGAACAAAAAGATCAACTATACCGCAATTGCCGTCAAAGGCCTGCTGTTTCATTTCCGTCCGTGCAGAGCTGAGATCACCGTGGACGGGAAACAGTACACCTATGAGAATGTCTGGCTGGCAGCCACGATGAAAGGCAGATACTACGGCGGAGGCATGATGATCGCACCGTCACAGGACAGGAATTCCGATCAGCTTACGCTGGCAATCTATAAAACCGGATCCAAGCTGAAAGCCCTGATCAACTTCCCTTCCATCTTTGAAGGAAAGCATGTGGAGAAAAAGGATCTGACCGTACTCCATACCGGCAGGAAGATCCATGTCAGATTCTCCCGGCCGTGTGCCGCCCAGATTGACGGAGATACCGTTCTGAATGTTTCCGAATACGAAGCCGAACTGTAATACGGATATAATTACCGGGTATCCTGCGCAGAATACCCGGTTTCATTATTCACTCAACAGCAATCGTCTTCAGATACCGTACCGCACGCCTGCTGTTGGAATCACCGAAGACAATGAGCTGGGCTCCCTGTCCGCCTTCGATCCCTTCGATCTGATCTCCGTCCGCTGTTACGGCGATATAGACTTTCCCCGGCTCCAGCACTTCCGTGCCGGTCAGTTCCGCGGAGTAATTGTCTTCCGAGACAGCTGTGATTTTGGAAGTATCGGATACTGCAATCCCGTTTGCGGAAAGCAGGCTGCTCAGTTCTATGCCCTGATATGCGTGGTGCGTCACTTCCCCCTTGCCGTTGACCAGATCACCTTCAAATGATATCTGATCAGCCTTTTCATAGGAGACGGTATACGTTTTTCCGCCTGCCTGCAGCAGAAGTCCTTCTCCTGCAGGACTGCTGTTCCGGTTGAGCAGTCCAAGCATTGCTGCAGCGCATCCCAGCAATGCGATCAGACCGATGATCCATTTCTTTTTCATGTTCCACCTCTTTTTTTATCCTCTGATATTTTTCTTTATCGGTTTAAGACGGGTGCTGAGCATACAGGCGAGACACCCGCAAACTGCTCCGCTCAGCAATGCCACTGTCACATATAAAGCAAGCGGTATTCCCTTCAGACGGAAGACGATCAGATTGGCTGTCAGTCCGGCGGAAGCACTCGCCAGCATATTTGCCAGCACCATCCTGCCGGAGCGCTCCATGCCTGTCTTTTTCCCGATGAAATACACCAGATCAATGACAATGCCCGGCACAATATATCCGATCGGTGCCAGCAGTCCCATACTGCCGGTAAGCCCCAGCGCCAGCATGATCATGCTCTGAACAAATCCCATGAGTGCCGCGCATCCTCTGAGCGGGATCATATCCTTCCCGACAACCAGAAACATCAGGGAAAAGGCTGTTCCGATTCCTCCCGGTATTTTCAGAAAATCGGTGATCATATTGGCAAACGGTGAGATAAGTCTCTTTGACAGCAATCCGATATCGCAGCACAGTGCCAGATAAATCAGATCCTTCAGCCTGTACTCCTTCATCAGCTGTCCTCCCATCTGCGCTTCATAAAGGCAAGAACTTCCTGATATATTTCCTCGCGGTTATCTTCATTCAGCCGGAACAGCCGGGCTTTCGGATGATTCCGGATCATATCCAGATAGGGATCCTCTCTGAACGGGTCCTTGATTGCCGCAAGGACCGGTATATCTCCGTCAAACAGTTCTTTTACTTTTGTACGGAAGTTTTCACAGCCGGCTTCCATATAACCGATCTCATCCATGACAATCAGCCCGTCTTCCGGAATCTCCGACAGCAGCCTTACGCCGAGCGTTTCAAATACATGCGCATTGACGGAGATCACTTTTCTTCGTGTAATGCCGGTCAGATTCTCATCTGTTATTTCCGCTCTTTCAGAAGCCGGATACATATACACATACCGGTATCCTTCTTCATCCGTTTTCAGAACCGCCGTCCGGTATCCGCAGATTTTCCGCTTCGTTTCCTTCAGAACCCGGTCGATCAGCGTGCTCTTTCCGGCCCGCTTCTTTCCTTCAATCAGGATATGAATCCGTTCGGAATTAACACTGAGGTAATCCTCCGGTCTGTTGATATTCGCAAACAGCTTCTCATCCAGATCTGCCTCTTCGGACGAAATGATCTTTGTATTCATTTCTTCCAGCATTGCCATGATCTTGTTTCTGCCGCGCTTCAGTGATTCCTTCATGAGCGGAATGCAGTGAACGGAATACCATCCGAATACGGTCTGAATACGTCCGTCCGGAGTACGGAAACATACGGCATCCGTATCTTCTTTGATATACATGCTCAATGCTTCAATGACGGATACACGGAAAAACGGCGCATCGCACGGCACGAAAAACAGTCCCTCCAGACCGTCCTGGTCCGCCTTCATGAGACAGGAACAGATGCCTGCGGCAGGACCGAGGAATGTTCCGTCTTCTCCCGTGATGCTGTCGGAGACCATGGCCCAGTTTTCCGGGATCTTCTGATCATATGCGGCCGTTGAAAGATAGCAGCGCATGCCGGTACGGTTCAGCTCTGCTTCAATTGTTTCCGCAAATGTCTGCCGGTCTTTTTTTAATTCTGCCTTGTTTATTCCGCCCATCCGCCGGCCCCGGCCGCCGGCAAGAAGCGCACATCCGTATTTCTTTTCCATAACCAACATAAAATGACGCACCACGAAAAAAAGATCATGCAGCGTCATCTTTCATGCTCTTTTTTTCAAATAAGGAAGGCTGAGAGATTTCTCACGCAGCCCCGGAGGCAGATGCCTCGGCGCAGTTCCATGCATTGCTGAAGTGTTTAGGAACTTTTGCTCAAAGAACGCTATTCAATTGTTTTACCGGACAGATTCGCACATCATGATCCATCCATGCAAATCATAACAGAAAAGGCATTTTGCATTGTCATATATTCGTTTATTTTCTGGCAGAAGCATGCATCCTTATATCTGATCCGTACCGGACTCCGTTTAAACGGGAAATGTACTTTCCGTATGAGAAGGAACAGCAGTTTTCCGGGTGCTTTCCAGCCGTAAATCCCATACTTTACTTTGGAAAATACAGCCCGGGGAAAACTTTATTCATCTGTAAATGATTCACGCCGGGCGTTATGTGCACAGTCTGATAATGCCGTATTTGCCTGTGCCGGCTTTTTCTTTCCGGTGAAGCATTCAGAACCATCCCAATTCCTTTCACCGTCAGAGATTACGTTTCTCTGCCTGCAGGCTATCCTCTTTTTCGGATTATCTGAATCTTGCGCATAGTGATTCGCACTATACAAGCATCAGGTCCTTTGGTATTCAAGGCTTAATACCTACTACGACCTCAGCTGATTTCACTGCGGCAAACCTTTTTCGGCCGGTTTTCCCATATCTGTTTTAAAGCATCTGGGCTTAACAGTCCGCAGGATCTCCCGGGGTAAGGCACATCTCCTTCTTTCTTCCACAACCCCCTGATTTACTGTCTTGGTTTTACGTTTACCTTTCGGACTTCGGTTTGTCACGCAACCTCATCCACCATTTACCCTTATCAGATTCCTGTCCATAGGCTCGGAAGTTTTGCTAACCCCTTCCTTCATCCCGGCATTACTGCTTGCAGCATGGTGTTCACTACATTTGGCAGTAAATACCCCTGACTGGCCTTTCAACAGCTGGAGATGTGTCATGCCCGACACGCCATAATAAGGTAGGCGACAGATTCAACATCTGCCGCCCCCTGTCAAACCGTACGTGCGCCTCTAACGCATACGGCTTCCGAACTCTTTATGCAATGCATTCTGCCTCATAATTATCTTGCATACG
>SVBN01000093.1 GCA_015058875.1 Erysipelotrichaceae bacterium
ATATATTCTTCCTCCTTTCCTCTCAGTATGCTTTTGTCTGGTTTTCAATATACCTTCTTATGTTTTCTTCAGATACAGAGCCGATCGTTTCCACATAATAGGAATGATTCCACAGCTGTCCTTTCCAGAGTTTCTCTCTGATCTCAGGAAACTGTTCGAACAGTTTCCTTCCCGTAATACCTTTCAGATATTTCACTATATCTGTAATGGACAGTTTCGGAGGACCGGACACAAAGCAGTGGACATGGTCGCCTTCACCGCATTCAAACAGATGAACAGTAAAGCCTTTATCTGCAGCGATCTGCTGGACAAGATCTTTGAGATAGAGTTCCACATCTTCGGAAAGGATCTTTCTGCGGTACTTCACAGACCATACCACATGGTAATTGATATTACAAACAGAAGTCCTGTAATGAACGAGATTATCTTTCATACACATAGTATATCATTTTTGACATTATAAATAAATACGAAAAGACTATGAGAAGCAGACTTATGGTGCGCTTTCATCTGCGGCAATTGAATTGCCGAGGATTCCCGCTTAGTTTTCCTAACACAATCCGGAATGATTGCAATTTGTTTTTGGCAGGGATATGCACAGCTCCGGAATTGTCTGAAACAGCAGAAAACTGATATTTCGGATATACATGCACGCGGTTTGAGATAAAAACAGTTCTCATAAACGGCATGCTTTGCTATAATATTCGGGTAAATTTGGAAGGTGGTATGAATTATGGGAAGAGCACATGAAGTACGTGCCGCATCTATGGCTAAGACAGCTGCGATCAAATCCAAGCTGTATTCTCGTTTCGGTAAAGAATTATATATTGCCGCAAAGTCCGGCGTTCCTGATCCTGAAATGAATCTGTCTCTGAAGAGAAAGATCGCTGAAGCAAAGTCCAATCAGGTTCCTGCAGACGTCATCAAGCGTGCAATTGAAAAGGCAAAGGGCGGAACGGATGAAAACTATACGGAAGCCCGTTATGAAGGCTTCGGACCCGGCGCAAGCACGATTATTATCGACTGTCTGACAGACAACACAAACAGAGCATTTACGGAAGTCAAGACATGCTTCAACAAGTGCAAGGGAACAAAGCTCGGCAACAGCGGCGCTGTTTCCTTCAACTATGAAAATGTCGGCCTGTTTGTATTCCCGTTTGAAGACGAGGAAGCAATGCTGGACGCAATGATGGAAGGTGAAGTCGACGTACAGGATATGTCCGTGGAAGACGGCGTAATGACTGTCAAGACAACATTCCAGGATTTCGGCAAGGCGCAGGATGCGATCGAAAAGGTTGTACCGGGCGTTGAATTCGAAGTCTGCGAAGTTACGATGCTGCCGAACGAGTATGTCACACTGGACAGCGATGAAGACAAGGAAGCATTCCAGAAGCTGCTGAACATGCTCAACGACTGCGACGACGTCAACAAAGTTTATACAAACGTAGAACCCGAATAAAAGTCAAAAGCGGCCGATGCCGCTTTTAATCTGCCTTATCTGATATACATGGCACCTGTAATCTCCTGATGAAGCAGGTGCTTTCTTGTTTCTTCCGGGAACACCGATGCAAAGAGCAGTGTCGTCCGGTATTCCATCACGCGCCACGGTTTCGGCATATCCGCAAACCGGCAGGCGAATCTGGTTTCCGATTCTCTCATCTCCCGCAGATACTGCCTTCCCGTTTCATTGAAGGCCAGCACCCGCACCGCATGATGATCCGGCAGCCTGCGCACTTCTTCCTTTGTGATCTGGTTCATTGCATGCAGACAGGTTCTCCTGATCCTGGAAGCGGTGTAGCGGTGAGTGATGCAGGCGTGCAGGAAACTGTCCCAGGTGTCATTTTCCATTGCTTTTTCCGCCAGATGGTTTTCGATGCCTTCGCTGAACATGAACAGGGAGGAAAGATGTTCTCTGGCGCTCATGATCAGGAAGGTCCGCAGATAGGGGTAATACAGCTCCATCCATGGATGGAAGCTGTTTTCCAGAGCTTCCTGCATGATGGTGGAGCCGGCAATATCCTGATGCTGTTTCAGTGCCTTCCGGATCGCCAGGGCACTGGGCATTTCTCCCATTTCCTCGTCCAGGTAACCGCCGGTGCGCTGAATGATAACCGGTTCGATTCCGGTATCCTGCATCTGCTTCAGATAGCAGACTGCCAGGATGTCATTCGGCATCATTTCCCCGGCCAGCAGGCTGTATGCCTGCGGATAGCTCATGCCCGAGGCCATGGACTGGCGGATATGATCCGGATTGATCGGAGCCTCCGCAATTTCCTTCAGGTTCTCCAGATTGCCGCATTCGCTGCCGAACGAGATGCAGGATACACCGGCCTTTTTCAGAATGCCGACAGCGCCTTCCGCAAATCTGGATGCGGACTGTACGGCATAGATGTATGGAAGCTCAAGCACGATATCCGCGCCGCCTCTGACAGCGGCTTCCGCTCTTGTCCATTTATCAATCACCGCCGGTTCCCCGCGCTGGGTGAAGTTGCCGGACATGACCGCAATGACCGCATCGCATCCGGTCTTCTTTCTTGTTTCTTCTATATGATACTGATGCCCTTTATGAAACGGATTGTATTCCGCTGTTATTCCGCAAGCTTTCATCACGCACCTCAATTTTGACTATATAATGTTACAATATTTTCAGAAGAAAGAGAGATCATATCATTTATGAGTCAGACATTAGCTATTACAATTTACCGCCCGACAGTACCGCTGAAAGGTGCAGTTGAGATTATTCACGGAATGCAGGAACACCGGAAACGCTATGAAGAATTTGCGGAATATCTGCGTCAGAACGGATACGGCGTCGTTACCTTCGATCTTCCCGGACACGGCGAAACGGCGGATAATGAAACGCTCGGCTATTTCGGCGAAGAAAACGGATGGGATCAGCTGATCCATGCGGCTGAGGAAATCGCAAAGCTCACCAAAAAGGAATTCCCCGGCGTACCGTTCTTCATGTTCGGTCACTCCATGGGAACCATCGTTGCGAGAACCTGGCTCCAGCAGAGCGATGAACTGGACGGTCTGATTCTGAGCGGAGCACCCAATTACACACCTGCCGCAAAAGCGGGACTGCCGGTTGCCCTGGCAATCAAAGCCGTGAAGGGCGCCCGCGGCTACAGCAAGACCCTGGACAAGCTGATCACAGGCAATTTCAACAACGGCATCGCGAACCCGAAGACGCCGGTCGACTGGCTGAGCTACAACGAGGAGAACGTACGGAATTATCTGTCCGATCCGCTGAACGGATTCCCGTTCACGATTCAGGGATATATCGACGAGGTACGAGGACTGATCCGGATGGGAGACGCATCGCAGTATAAGAAAGTAAAGCCGGAGCTTCCGATCATGTTCTTTGCCGGCAAGGACGATCCGTGCACAGGCGGGGAAGAAGGTCTGAAGAGCTCGGAAGAGACACTGCGCAAAGCCGGATATACAGATATCGACTGCAAGGTCTATGAAGGCATGCGCCACGAAATCCTGAATGAGACAGGAAAGGCGGCGGTTTATTCCGATATCCTGAACTGGCTGGATGCACATACAGCATGACAGCGGCTTCCTTCGGGAAGCTTTTTCTTTTTGAGGGGAATTGATGCACGAACAATTGAGCTATAATAAATACAGGTTAGATTAATCTAACAAGAAAGACCTGCATAACATGACTGCAGAAAAGGGGGCTGAACGATATGAGAATTCACGCTTACGGAAATGAGCATGCACCGGTTATGATCATGCTGCCGGGGTCCTTCTGCAACGCGGACACCATGGCTGATATTATTACGGAACTGAAAGATGAATTTCATATTCTGGCGGCGGATTACAACGGCCAGTATGAAGGAAGCGAAATGTCCTTTACCTCCCGGAAAGGTGAGATGTCGGGAATCATCCGCTATCTGCAGAAGCACGGCATTTCGTCCGTCGCTCTGGTATACGGCCAGTCCATGGGCGGCGAGATGGGAATGGAACTGCTCTCACAGCTTCATCAGAAAGGCATTCCCGTCGGCGCAGCCTTCTTTGACGGCGGACCGTTTCTGAGATTTCCGAAAGTTGTTTCCAGACTCCTGGGGAACAAGTTCAAAAGCATCGTCGGCAATCTGCGGGGCAGAACGCCGGAGGAAGCGCTGCAGGATCCGACCATCGTGAAATTCTCCGGAGGAAAGCCGGAACGCTACAGCAATATGCTGGGACCGATCTGCCGCAATGCGGCGTATATGAGTGATGAAACACTGGAGAGGGAAGCGGACGCCTGCGTGACGTTTGACTTTCCCGCTCTGGATGCGGAATTCCAGAAAAAACTGTATTTCTTTTACTCAAAGGAAGAATCCGCATGGCGCTTCTGCCGGCGGAGACTGAAAAAAGCATATCCCCATGCGCAGTATCACCTGGTCAGCGGCTACGGGCATGTCGGATATCCCAGCGAACATCTGAAAGAATACTGCGGCTGGCTTTCGGCGCTGGCGAAGGGACAGCGGCCGTTCTGAGCAGTCTGAAAGATATGAAAAAAAACACGATGTCATGTGCACCGTGTTTTTCTGTACTGATTATTTTGTGGCCTGAATCATCAGATCCGCAATTCTGCGGGCGTATTCCACCGGGTCATCAATCGGCAGACCTTCAATCAGGCATGCCTGATCATACAGGACGCCGGCGTATTCCTTCAGCTTATCCTGATCCTGTTCGAATACTTTCTGCAGGGTGGAGAATACCGGGTGATTCGGGTTGATTTCCAGAATCTTGACCGCCTTCATCATGCCGCGGTTTTCCGGATTCTGCGAGAGCACCTTTTCCATCTCGATGGACATGCCCTCATCGGATACCAGAACGACCGGATCGTCCTTCAGACGGGAAGAGATGCGGACTTCACGGACCTTGTCATCCAGCGCTTCCTTCATCAGGCTGAGCATATCCTTATTCTGCTCGGCTTTTTCTTCACGTTCCTTCTTTTCCTCTTCGGTATCGAGATCCAGGTCTCCCTTGGATACGGAACGGAACTGAACGCCGTCATATTCCGTCATCATGGAAACGACAAATTCATCGACCGCATCCGTAAAGTAAAGAATTTCATATCCCTTGTCGCGGACCTTCTCCAGCGCCGGCATCTTTTCGATTTCATCGATGGCGGAGCCGCTGGCAAACCAGATGTATTTCTGATCTTCCGGCATGCGTTCCTTATATTCCTTCAGCGAGACAAATTCATTGTCTTTGCTGGAACGGTACAGAAGCAGGTCACGGTATTTTTCGGCGTTCGCACCGAAGGAACGGTAAATATCATATTTGATGTTCAGTCCGAAGTTTTCAAAGAATTTCTCATATTCCTCACGCTCATTCTTCAGCATGTCTTCCAGCGCTCTCTGGATTCTCTTTTCCACGGAGGAAGCCAGCGCTTTTACCTGACGGTCCTGCTGGAGGATTTCACGGGAGATGTTCAGATTCAGATCGTCGCTGTCGATCAGACCGGTGACGAAGCGGAATGCTTCGGGAATCAGATCCTTGGCTTTGTCGAGAATGAATACGCCCTTGGAATACAGCTGCAGTCCGGACTTGTAATCTGCCTGATAGAAGTCATAGGGAGTCTTTGCCGGAATGAACAGCAGGGCGGTGTAGGAGAGGTTTCCTTCCACGGAATAGTGGATGACCTTCTGGGGATCCTGCCAGTCGTTGAACTTGGACTTGTAGAACTCATTGTAGTCTTCGGAAGAAATCTCATTCTTGTTCTTCTTCCAGAGCGGGATCATGGAGTTCAGCGTTTCATCTTCGACAGTGATGATGTCGTTGTCCTTGTCGCTCGGATCCGGAATGGATTTGGAAACTTCCATAACGATCGGATAGCGGACATAGTCGGAATACTTCTTTACCAGATCACGGATCTTTTGTTCTTCCAGATATTCGGAATATTTCTCATCCTCGGTATCTTCCTTCAGCCAGAGGGTGATTCTTGTACCGGCGGTTTCCTTCTCTGAGGGTTCAATGGTATATCCGTCCTGACCGGTGCTGGTCCAGCGGAATGCGGTATCCGATTCGGCGCTTCTGGATTCCACGGTAATCTTCTGCGCTACCATGAATGCGCTGTAGAAGCCGACGCCGAACTGGCCGATGATGTCGATATTATCCTCGCCTTTTTCCAGCTTCTCACGGAACTCGGCGGAGCCGCTGCGGGCGATTGTACCGAGGTTTGTCTCCATTTCCTTATCGGTCATGCCGATACCGGTATCCTCGATGACCAATGTTCTTTCCTCCGGATGACGCTCAATCCGGATCTTCAGATCTTCTTTTTCAACCCGGTGTTCCGGCTGCGTCAGAGAGAGGTAATACCTTTTGTCCAATGCGTCCGAAGCATTGGAAACCAGTTCTCTCAGAAAGATTTCCTTATTTGTGTAAATGGAATTAATCATCAGTTCCAGAAGCCGTTTGGATTCTGCCTTAAACTGTTTCTTTGCCATAATGCATGCCTCCTGTTAGCACTCTTAATAATTAACTGCTAATATAATTTAGCACTCAGCCGATGAGAGTGCAAGAGAAAAACAATTATGGATGCAGACAAAGAGAATAATTTGTAAAAAACAGGAGCAAATCAATTTAAAAATATTATATAGTCATTTTATCTGATATCGGGAGGTTATGAATATGAACATTGAATCTGACGGACTGAATGATCTCGGAAAACGCCTGAAGCTTCTGAGGCTGGAAAACAACATGACGCAGGCAAAGCTCGGGAAAAAACTGGGCGTCAGCGGATCGGCGGTATCCTCCTATGAAACGCTGAAATGCATCCCGGATTATTATGTTCTGAAAGCATATCTTGAATACTTTGAAGTAGACGCGTTCTGGCTGATGACAGGCAGGGTTCGCGAGCGGACGGCAGTCACCATGGTGGATGAAGGCGGCAGAAAGCTGTATATGGTCTACAGCGGCGACAATCCGCAGATACATCATGCGCTTAACCGGATCCGTTAAAAAAGGACACTGCGCGTGTCCCGATGCATTGCTCAGTAAACCTGCCTTCCCGGCAGCTCCTGCTGGGGCGTATAGATATGAATGACAAATTCTGCGGTGATATCCATTTCACTGACTTTTGACAGTCGTGCGATGCCCGCTTCCCCGGTGCGGTAGGCGTACGGGGTCATCATGAAGAGATCCCTCAGCATATTCCTGTCCGCATGGAATTTCCGGACAGCCGTCACGGCGTCCGCATGTTTCAGCAGATACGGAATCTTTTTATCCGGGTTGAGATAGGGCGTATCATACAGCACTTCCTTCATCTCATAGAGGTGACGGGGTCCCGGAGTTACATGCAGGAAGAATCCGCCCGGCTTCAGAATCCTCAGAATTTCCGAAGAAGCCGCCGGCGCAAAGCAGGTGAGGGCTGCGTCGGTGCAGTGATCGGGCAGGGGAAGATGAAAGATGGACGCCAGCACATACATGGTGGAAGGATCGGTCTTTGCGGCATGCGTCAGCGCGGACTTGGAAAGATCGAATCCGTATTTCTCATCCGCCTGAAAGGCTGAAGTGTAATAGCCTTCACCGCAGCCGAGATCGCTCACAACGCCTTTTCCCGGAAGCAGACGGCTGATTTCATCGCGCAGGAAGCTGTAGGCGCCGGTCTCAAGAAAACGGGTTCTTGCGGCAGCCATATCCCGGTCATCCCCGGTTGTCTGCGAGCTTTTCAGCAGAAGGTTCAGATATCCGCTTCGGGCATAATCAAAAGAATGCCTGTTTTCACAGACTGCGGAGTTTCCGTTCCGGACAAGCGGTTTCCCGCATACAGGGCAGATCAGTCTCATGACAACAGTATATCACAACCGGTGGAGCAATCCTCTTGACTGGCGGTCAGTCAGCGTATATATTGATCTCAAAGGAGGAATGATGCAGGACAATAAGGATATTGAACAGCGCAAAAAAGAGTTTATTGATGCGGCGGAAAAACTCTTCAAGAAAAACGGGATCGTCGATACGACCGTCAGCGCAATCGTCAAGGAAATGGATGTCGCAAAAGGCCTGTTTTATTACTATTTCAAATCAAAAGATGATGTGATTGATGCAATCAGCGAGAAATATAACAGCGATTTCAAACGGACGATCCAGAAAGCGCTGAACAATGATGATTATGATGAGCGCCTGGATCAGTTTATCGAGAGCTCCGTTGTGTCATTCCGGGAACTCTGGGCCAATCTGCATGGAGAAAGAGAAAACATCGATCTTTCCATACTGGCGACCAGAAGCCTGGATGAGGCAAAAAAGATTGCATCATCTGCACTGAATGAACTTCTTGAAGAAGGGAACAGGCAGAACAGGCTTCATATCAGAAATCCGAAGTACTATGCGGATATGATTATCGGCGGAATCGCTGACCTTGCCGGTCAGTCGGAAGCCGATCTTGAAGAGATTACAAAAATTATCAGGGATCTGATCGACAGATCCGGAAAGGGAAAATGAATTATGGATGAACTCAGAAAGCAGCTGGAAGAACTTGCAAATGAAATGGCGAAAAGCCTCTCCGATGTTACGGACAAAGCGTCAAAACTGATCGAATCCGGATCCAGGGATCTGCCGGAAACATTCAACCGCGAAAAGAAGAAGATGGAAATCAAGGCGCAGATCGGCAAGAACCAGAGAGCCGTTGCCAAGGCATATGCAAGAGTCGGTGAAGCATATTTCAATTATGTCGAGAACGGAACCTCCATGGATGAAATGAGAGACGTCATCGATCTGATCCGTTCCAACAACAAGGTCATTGAACTGCTGGAAGAACAGCTCGCCGCACTGGAAGCCGAAACAGTACAGTAACATAAAAATACGAGGATGTAACAGTTGAGTAGTTTGAATACTGCTCAGCGGGATTACATCCTCTTTTTCTATGCCTAAAGCATGTGAACGATCTGTTCTTACATGATCTGTATCAGCTGAACAGCCGGTTTCTTACAATATATGCGCAATGAAAACAACTATCGGTATTTTGAATCTGTTTTGGGCTATTAACTGAGCAGCCCCAGCGGGTTCTCTTTCATTCTTCGTATCCTGTTCAGATGGTATTTCTTCAGATTGTATCCCAGACATACCAGAAGAAATTCCATTTTCACAT
>SVBN01000094.1 GCA_015058875.1 Erysipelotrichaceae bacterium
GGCTTCGGCTCCAAGGCTGGATACCGGCTCCCCGCTACGGATTACCGGGTCGGGAGTTTCACCCGACTATATTGAATGCACCGAACTGGCGCACCATATTTTCCTCCTTATTGCTTTCTCAGCGGATCATGGCGGTTCCGTCCATCAGCAGATTTGCAGTACGGAAACCGAATGTATCATCAATTTCAGGAACTTCACCGTTATCACGGTAATCAACACCGCATTCCAGAACTCCTCCGGGATGGCCGATCCGGATAAACTGCGTATCCGTATCAGGTGAGAGCACCTGATTCACAACACTGCCCGGAACGACTGCCGCCGCAGCCGTGCACATTGCCCCGGTCATTGCGTAGCTTGGGTGTGTCTTCTGCATGGACATCATTCTTGAAAGCAGATCAATATCTTCTGCTTCGTAATGTCTGCCGTCAGAAGCGGTATAACCTGCGGCTTCGGCAACGAACGTCATCTTCGGAATGCCGGGGGTTTCCCAGGCCGACCGGGTATAGTCCTCAATCAGCCCGAGTCTGACTGCCGCAAGACCTCTGACTGTTTCCAGCAGATCCAGTTTTTTCTGATCCGCATCCAGTTCCTCCGGCAGTTCTTTCCCGCTCAGTCCGAGTGCGGATGCTCTGACGAACACCAGCGGATTTGCGGCATCCACGATCGATACTTCCACCGGTCCGAATCCGGGAACTTCCAGAATGTCCGATGCATTTCCCGTCGGCAGCAGTCCTCTGCCGATAGTTCCGGCCGGATTGACAAATTTCAGTCTGACGGGAGCGGATGTACCCGGCACCCCGGCAATTCTGAAGTCACCGCCATACTGCACTTCGCCGTTATGTGTCTTAACATCCGCAATGATGATTTTGTCCGTATTCGTGTTATAGATTCTGACCGGCGTTTCCCCTTCCTTCGCTTCAACCAGTCCCTTTTCAATTGCGAACGGACCGACTCCCGAAGAAATATTTCCGCAGTTGCCTTTATAGCTGACAATCGGCTTGTCAACGGAAACCTGGGCAAATGTGTAATCGACATCCGCATCCGGCCGTTCCGATTTCCGGATGATTGCTGCTTTGCTGGTAACGGATTTTGATCCGCCCAGTCCGTCTATCTGTTTCTGATCCGGGCTTCCCATCAGTCTGAGAAGCAGCGGATCCCACTCATTCCTGTCTGCGGGAAGATCTGATTCGAGGATATAGACTCCTTTGCTGGTACCGCCTCTCATGATTGTTACCGGAAGTTTTCTGACTGCTTCACTCATCTGCTTTCCTTCTCCTTTTCTTATCGGCAGATCCTCGGCTTTGTGAAATGTAACCGCTTACCGCCTGTGCACTTAAAAGATAATCCCGGAAAAAGGATGTGTAAAATTCATGTTTTTCATTATTTTCATGCATTCAGTGCATAGTTATTGGATTTGGATAATTTCGGCATTTATCAGCCGGGAATTCCGGTTATTATGCATCGGTGCTATACTTTATATAAATTATTTTCATGTGATTCATAACAAAAAAAGAAAGGAAATAATATGGATTTCAGAGAGCTGAATTACGTCCTTGCAATCGCAAAATATCAGAACATATCCCGGGCTGCAGAAGCGCTTTACGTTTCCCAGCCGACCCTCAGCAAATTCCTGATCGGTCTGGAAAGCGACCTTGGAATCAGGCTGTTCCGCAGACTCGGGCATAAATATGTTCTGACATATGCAGGCGAGCGCTATGTCGATCACGCCCTGCAGATACAGCGACTGAAAAATGATCTGGACATAGAACTGGCCGATATTATCAAAAGGGATGTCGGAGTTTTAAATGTTGCCTTTGCCCGAATGCGCTGTACCTATGTGCTTCCGGGTTCCCTCCCTGCCTTCAAGGAAAAATATCCGAATGTGAAGGTAAATGTCTTTGAAGGCAGTTCCGATGAAAATGACAGGCGGATTCTGAACGGACAGGCAGATATTGCGTTTTACAGCGCCCCTTCCGAACTGAATCCGCTCATGGAATATGAAAGCCTGGGAGAGGAAGAACTCCTTATCTGCACAGGCAGAGATCATCCGATCGGCAGATTTGCCGAACCGAATCCTTCGGGAAAATATCCCCGGCTGAATCCGGCTCTGCTGGAAAATGAGCTGATTATCATGATGCATTCCGATCAGAGAACCAGACAGATTGCTGACTCTGTCCTCCAGGATCTCGGAATTCACTTCAGCAATGTTCTGTATACCAGCAATCTTCCGGCGATCATTGAACTTGTGGCCAGAGGATACGGTATTTCATTTGTTCATGAAACACATCTCCGGCACCGTTCCGGAGACACGCCGATCAGCTGCTACAGTTTTTCGACGGGAAGAATCATGTCCGAATTCGTCGCCGCATACAGAAAAGGCAGCTATATTCCCAAGTATGCGCGTGATTATATCGAACTGATCAGATCCCTGCAGTCCGAAAGCTGAATCCCTCCGTTCCGTATTTTCAGCACACGCAAAAGAAAAATCGGGAATTTCCCGATCTCAGTAGATTTCGTGATCGCTCACTGATTCTCTGTGTATCTTGGTATAGACGATAAAGTACATCATTGCGACAAATACCATGAATACCGTCATTGACGTTTCACTGTTGATCATTGCGGCGGCATCATAGAATGTATGCAGCGCTACCGCAACCACATAGGACAGAACCATGTTTCTGACCTTTCCGCTGAAATCACCGCGCACTTCGCAGATTTTCGCACGGCCGTAATACGCACCCATGAATACCGCGAAGCCCATATGTGCGGGAATCGCCAGCATGGCTCTTGCGAATGCGACGGACAGTCCGAACTGATAGACATACAGCACATTTTCAATTGCCGCAAATCCGAGCGATACGAACACCGCGTATACAACGCCGTCAAAACGGAAATTGAAATTCGGATTGTTCCAGGTATACCTCCGCAGGAACAGCATCTTCGTACCTTCCTCGATCAGTCCGACAATCAGCGCCGTGGCAATGTAGTATGCCGTTTCATTTGGAATCGGCAGGGTCGGAAGCACCACATCCAGACCGACGCGTTCAAGAATAATCGAGAGGCCTGCCGCAAGCAGTCCGCCCAGGATCAGCCTCCACAGCAGATATGCAGGTTCTTTTTCAAACCTATCTTTCCGGTAAATATATCTCATCAGAAAGAGTGCAGGCAGAATGGCGGCACAGGCATAGACAGCCATAGATGTGCGTGCGGGATCAAACAGTAAAAGCATAAAACATCCTCATTCTCAGTTATCGCACTGATGTACGATCCGGTAAATCACGTTTCTGGAAATACCGGTTTTCTTTGCGGCATCACGTACGGCGTCGCTTGTCGTCATGCCGAGTTCCACGGATTCCCTGACCATCCGGATGATCAGATCGGAATCCACATCCTTGGAATAGTCATCCCGGTTTCCTTCCACGATGACAACCATTTCACCTTTCAGGCCTTCCAGTTCCGGTATCAGTTCGGATACGGTCCCCCGCAGGAATTCCTCGTGCACTTTGGTCAGTTCACGGGCGATGCAGCATCTCCGGTCTCCGAAGATCTCAAGCACGCTCTTCATCATCTTTTCAATCCGGTGCGGCGCTTCATAGAACACCAGCGTCATCGGATAGTTCTTATATTCCGCAAGCTTCCGGTTCCGCTCCCCGTTGCCCTGGGGCAGAAAGCCGACGAAGATAAACGGCTGGGCAATCAGACCGCTGGCAACCAGTCCGTTGAGCATGGCGTTGGGTCCGGATAAGGGAACGACATTGAAGCCCTTTGCGGCAGCCTCCATCACGACTTTCTGACCGGGGTCGTTGATCAGCGGATAACCGGCGTCGCTGATCAGTGCAACATTCTGGCCCTGGCTCAGCAGATTGATAATGCCTGCCGCGGAAGCTTCCTCATTGAAGTTCTGATATGCAATCAGACGCTTGCGGATATCAAAATGCTTCAGCAGCTGACCGGATGTACGTGTATCCTCACACGCAATGACATCCACACTGTTCAGCACTTCTATGGCGCGCGGCGTCATCTCGGAAAGATTTCCGATCGGCGTAGGAACGAGAAACAGCGTTGGCTTCTCGTTTTCAAAGCTCTTCTGCCGGATCACTTGCCTTCACCCTGACTGCCGGCTTCCTTTTCCTTTGTTTTGGAAGACTTGAAGCTGCGGACTGTCATATTCGGATTCTTGCTGGCATCCATGGACTTCGGCTTCTGATTGCGGCGGTTAATGCTGTTATTGTTATTCCGGCTGGATGCATTCCGGTTCTGGTTCTTCTGGTTTCCGTCCCTGCGCTGTTCCTGACGGTCTTTGCCGTTCTGCTGTCCCTTGTTTCTCTGCTGTTTCTGATTGCCTTGGTTCTGACGGTTTCCGCTGTTCCGTTCATTCTTTGTTTCCTGGTACTGGCGGACTTCCGGTGCCAGCGGTGCCGGTGCATTCTCTGCGGCCTTTTCCGCTTCACGCTGGTTTTCCGCGGCTTTCTGGCTGACGGTCACCTTCTGGGTTCTTCTGCCGGCGGCACGCTTCGGCGTGGATACGCCCTTGCGCACTTCCGTCTTTTCACGCAGGTCGTCAATCGTCAGGATCTGTACCTGCTCGGCATTTTCAATCTTGGCTTCATTCGTCATGACATTCATGGAAGTCACACGGTACAGCTCGCCCTCATATTCCACATGGGCGCCCATCTTGGGCAGTCCCGCGGTCAGTTCCTTGTAGTTGTCGTCTTCATATTTCAGACAGCACATCAGCTTGCCGCACATGCCGGACAGCTTTTCCACATTCAGCGCCAGCAGCTGGTTCTTGGCCATATTGATGGAAATGACATCGAATCTGCTCTTGAATCTGGAACAGCAGCACTCCATGCCGCACATGCCGATGCCGCCGACCATCTTCGCCTTGTCACGCTCACCGATCTGCCGCAGCTCAATCCGGCAGTGCAGTCTGGAGCCCAGACGCTTCAGCAGTTCACGGAAGTCGACTCTCTGTTCGGCCAGGTAGATAAACAGGACCTTGGACCTGTCCAGCGTATAGTCGGCGCTGAGCAGATTCATGCCGAGATTCAGATCGGCAATCTCCTCATTGCAGATACGGAACGCTTCTTCCGCACGGACAAAGTTTTCCTCATAATTCCGTCTGTCCTGCTCGGATGCCGGACGAAGAACCGGCTTCAGCGGAGTACGGATCGGGAACTTTTCCGTACTTAAAGGAGCAGCCTGAACTTCACCGAGTTCCAGTCCCTGGGCGGTTTCAACAACAACCCAGTCTCCCGCTTTATATTCCGGATTCTCTGTTCCGAAGGAATATGCCTTTGAAGCATTGCGGAATTTCACAGCCACAACATACGGATAATGAACCTCTTCTTCCGTCACGGTTTCCGCAGTCACTTCTTCTGCCGTATTTGTATTGTTTTCTAATGTTTCACTCATATGTTTCCTCCAGTCCGAAGACTGCCTGTGCAAGAATCAGACCCAGATCATTGTTCCGGTTGCACAGATCACGTTCCCGGATTGCGATCCGCATCATATCTGCGAATGAGCGTTTCTTCTGACGCTCCCTGTCAATCGCTTCCAGATACCAGTCCGGCCCGTCCCTGCGGCCTGTCAGTGCAGATTCGCAGAAGAGAATGATCAGGCTGAAAAACAGTATCATGACATCCAGGTCTTCATTTTTGTCATTGGCGCCGATACCTTTTGCATTTTTGGCACCGGAGCGGTATTGCAGGTCATAGTCCACCAGCAGAAGACGCCGGTCTTTTCCGACATTCAGGAACTGACGGAACATCTCCCTGGCGGTCTGCCAGACAGCGGATACCGCATAGTCGGCCTGACCTTCCAGCAGATGTGCGGTTTCTGCCATAAAATATGCGTCTTCCGGGTCCGCACCGTCCTCTTCCGCAAGCTTCCGGTACACTTCTGAGGGAAGTGCCTGAAACGGCAGAAGCACGCATCTGGAACGGATTGTCGGCAGGACTTTTCCGAGATTGTCCGCAGTCAGAATCGCATAGACGCTTTCTCCCGGCTCCTCCAGGAATTTCAGAATGGAATTCATTGCGGCAATACTGGAATTCTCGCAATGTTCCATAATATATACCTGACAGCCGCATTCCATCGGCTTTCGGGAGAACGCTTCCTGCAGCGCATCGACACTGGCCTTGTCGATTGCTTTTTTCTCATAACCGTTCAGTCTGATCAGATCTGCGCAGTTGTTATCCGCAATTCTCTCAATCAGCTGTCTGGTTTTCTCATCAGCCTCTTCTTCCCTGATCAGTCCTCCGGTATGGCCGCTCAGCAGCGTCTGTGCCAGCAGTTCCGCAAGTTCTGTCTTCAGTGTTCCCTGCGGACCGTGAAACAGATAGGCATGACTCAGCCCTCTTCCGTTCATGGCTCTTTCCAGCGCCTGAAACGGAAGCCGCTCATACTGTTCCAGAAGCTGTCTTGCCCTGATTCTGTCCTTCATGAATTCAGCGGTTTCCTTCCAGAATTTCCTTCACTGCCTGATAGGCATCTTCAATGACCTGTTCGGGTTCTCTGGATGCATCGATGATGATCATGCGGTCTCTGTACATATCAATAATCTGACGGTATCCGTTCCAGACATCCATATGAAAGCTCAGCTTTTCCTGATCCAGACGGTCAAGATAAGTTCTTCCCTTATGGATTCTTTCCAGACCTGTTTCCGCATCGATATCCAGGAATATCGTATAGTCGGGCATATTGCCTTCGATCGCAAACCGGTTGATTTCCATCACTGGTTCAATGCCGATATGCCTGCCGCATCCCTGATAAGCCAGAGAGCTGTCCACAAAGCGGTCGGAGATCACATTGGTTCCCTCTTCCAGTGCGGGCAGAATCTTCTCCACGAGATGCTGGCGCCTGCTCGCGGCATACAGCAGTGCTTCCGTACGGTCATCCATTGCCGTATTGGCAGGATCCAGAATCACGTTCCGGATCTGCTCGGCAATCGCAATGCCTCCGGGCTCCCTGGTCAGAATGACCGGAAAACCGTCCTTTTTCAGCCGTTCAACCACCTGCGTGCTGACCGTGGTCTTTCCGCTGCCGTCCGGCCCTTCAAATGTAATGAATTTTCCTCTTGCCATAACTCACCGGGACACACTCCGTGCCGCTCCTTTCTGCAGAACTGTCAATCATTATAACATGACTTGCAATGGTCTGTATTTTGTGCATCCGCATTCCCTGCGGAACATATATACAGCAGAGACAGATTATGATATATTATTCACAAGCAGAGGGAGTAACCGGCGGAAGAATCCGCTGATCTGTACCGACAGCACGGCATATCCATATGCCCGGTACATTTCTTTCAGGCAAGACTCATGCAGAAAATATGCTGTATGAGCGGATCGCAGTCAGTCGCAGATACAGCATGCTGTATCTGTTTTTCTTCAGACAGATACCTGAAAGAGGAGAAGTGTGAATAAACAGACGTAAGTACTTTGAAAAAAAGCCCGCATTAAAAACAAGTGGTGGAGTAAAAGCGAAAAATCAACTTTGAACAGTGATCTGATCAGGTGGACCTTCTCTCAGAGAAGCGATGATCGCATCAATGTCAGTACCTGAAGATTTCAGGAAGTCTACAGCAGATTCTATTGTCAGTTCGCGAGGTTTACGGGGCTTGGGATTCATCAGTTCATCATAGTCTGAAGGTTTGAAAGATTCTCCGGTAAGAATCATGTGATAGATACAGATAAGCATCATACGAGCTATCGCAATGATTGCCTTCTTGTGACCCCTGCGCTTCTTGATCCTGCGATACTTGATTCCAAAGTATCCGTTCGGATTTTTGGTGGCACAGAGTGCACATTGAACAAGCAAAGGCTTAAGATACTGACCTGCCTTGGTAATACGTGTTGACTTCTTCTTGTTGGCAGATTCGTTATTGCCTGGGGTAAGACCTGCCCAAGAACATAGGTGTCTGGCATCTTCCCAGACAGTCATATCCACACCAATTTCTGATATTATGAGGATGGCGGAGAGAAGTGAGATTCCCACTATCTCTACGATATGCAGGAACTGGTGAAAGAAAGGCGTGGCGCGCTTGATCATCTCAGCAAAACAGGCGGTGAGATGTTGATCCAGTTCCTCTTTATGTTTCTGGATCTCACGCATCTTAAAACGCTGATCGGATTCAATCCGGCAGCCACGTACAGCATCAAGCAGCTGATCTTTCTTCTTGCAGGACTTATGGACAAGTTTCAGCAGATCCTCATCTGAAATGTCATTGGGGTCATCTGCGGCAAGGACAGCTTCCATGACTCTTGTAGCAGACTTCCCGTTGACATCAGTGAAGATGGAGCCGATGCCCAGATTTGAGACAGTAAGACAGTTCTGATAACGCTTGGATTCAGAGGAATTCATTCCGATGAGTTTGTAATAGTACCTTGCGATATCACGCAGTTCACGGATCTCCTTTGGAGGAATAAAAGAACCTCTGACAAGGTCATGCTTGTAGAGGTCACAGATCCATTTTGAATCTTTCTTGTCAGTCTTCTTACCTTTGATGGCTTTGGTGTACTTGGGATGAGCAAGGCAGACAGTAAAGCCTTTCTCTTCAAGAACATTGTAGACCGGAATCCAATATTTACCGGTGGATTCCATACAGACTTCAGAACAGTGATGAGACGCAAGCCAGTCGCAAAGACGATAGAGATCGCTGTTAAAAGAGTTGAAAGTTTCCTGGACGTACTGAGTGATCAGAGTGGAACGGTCGGTAATACCGATCGTAGCCACAAGAATATCCTTGTGTACATCCATGCCGCAGCAGACAAAACGCTCAATCTTATCGATAGACATGACATGTTCTCCTTTCTGCAGAGGAAAGCTCTGAATGCCATCTGAGCGAATCAACAATTGATTGTCAATGATAAGTGTACAGACTTGAAAGACTGCTAGTTTGTGCTTGAAAAGACGGCGGCAACCTATATATATGCGGGATCAAAATACCCACTCACCTCCACGTGCTCTAAACAAAGCTAACCTCTACCTACAGAATAGCAGAAAGCAGGCACTGGAGACTGTTTATTCGTAACGTATTTGTGACGGCGCCTCGCGCGCCGTAATGGAGGAATATATG
>SVBN01000095.1 GCA_015058875.1 Erysipelotrichaceae bacterium
ATGTGAAAATGGAATTTCTTCTGGTATGTCTGGGATACAATCTGAAGAAATACCATCTCAGCAGGATACGAAGAATGAAAGAGAACCCGCTGGGGCTGCTCAGTTAATAGCCCAAAACAGATTCAAAATACCGATAGTTGTTTTTAGTGCGCATGTATTCTAATAAACCGGCTGTTCAGCTGATACAGATCATGTAAGAACAGATCGTTCACATGCTTTAGGCATAGAAAAAGAGGATGTAATCCCGCTGAGCAGTATTCAAACTACTCAACTGTTACATCCCCTTCCGTATCAGTTGAATTTTGTATAGGTGACCCAGGCTCCCGAATCGGCGACCCAGGTTTCATCCGTCGCACTGATCTTGTACCAGGTATAGCCTTCAGCTGATACCGGCTCCGCATAGACATAATAGGTGCCGCCGTTCTTCGCCGTTCCGACAATGCTTCCGTCGGTCCCTGCCTTGGAGCGGATATTCAGATAGTCGACATTGATTTTGATATAGCCGACCGTACCGTCTGTTTTGGCAGGTGTGCCCTCCACCGTATTGGATGCGGCAGCTTCCGGATAGGAATGATATGTCAGCCATTTGCCGCTCTGATCCGCAATCCATTCATCCTTTTCCCGGTTGATCTTGTACCATGTATATCCTCCGCTGGTGACCGGTGCGGCATATGTATACAGCTTGGATCCGTTCTGTGTCTGTCCGATTACATTGCCGTCCGTTCCAGCCTTGGATCTGACATTCAGACCGTCGACCAGCACTTCCACCCAGCCGTAGGTTCCGGAGGTATATACCGGATCGGCGCTGGAGGTCGCTGAGGGGGTCGGAGTGGCTTCCGGGGTGGCTGTCGGAGCGGCCGTTTCCGCAGGCGCAGCCGTGGCAGGTGCCGGCGTATTCTGTACCGGAACAGCTGTCGGTTCGGGTTCCGGCGTACGTTGATCTGCCGGCGGTGTGACCACTACAACCGGCGGCGGAGTCGGGGTCGATTCCGGCGTTGAAACAGGTTCATTCTCTTTCTTCGAGCAGCCGGCAAACAGCAGAACTGCAGATAATGCTATCATCAGTTTTTTCATCTCTGTGTACCTCTCAATGTTATACAGGAAGTATTTTATCATTATTTGCATTATGTCAGTTATTAAGATTCTTCCATGATGTCCGCAGTTACGGAAGCCGTGTTTCCGGAATGGTCAGACACCGAATAAACAATCGATGAACCGCTTACCGTGCACTCCGTATCTCTGCCCAGATCGCCGTCTTCCGCATCATATGCCGAAATCAGCGCCTGCATGCAGTCACCGGGATCCGCTCTGCTTTCATCGATTCTGATCTGCGGTGCACGATGGTCCTCCACCTGGATTCTCAGCACTTTCTGCATTCCTTCCGTGCTTCTGTATACGGCAAGCCTTCCGCCCGGCTGTTCCGCCGTAAAGCTTTCCGGCAGGATTACATCCGAATGCTCCGGATAGGTAAGTATATACTGTGCAGGCTGAAAGACATCTCCCGTATGCAGTGTGATATGATCGCTTTTCAATATCAGCTCATCCGGCTTCATTGAAAATCCCAGTCCCAGCAGAATCGCTGAAGTCAGCGGCACCGATAATCCCGGCAGGATCCATCCGGTCCACTCAGGCAGTTCCTTTCTCTTCTTCTTTTCTTCCGGTTTTTTTCCGAGTATTTCCAGCATCTGTTCCGGCGTGTATTTTGCCTTTGCGGCTTTCTTTACCTGTTCTTCCGGTATGCCCTGTTCCAGTGCCGTTCTGAGAATCCCCATCTGAACATAATCAAGATTCTTTTTTGAAATAATGCGGATCTGCTTTCTGTTCAGTCCGTGCGCCTCCGCAATTGCGAGTTCTTTTTCCTGCAGGTATGAGCGTTCCATGAGCTGTCCTCCTACTTATACATATACGCAGAAAAAAGTCATTTCCCCCGAAAAAAAAACAGGATTTTCTCCTGTTTTAATGGGTTGCGCCTTCTGATGAAGCGATATCTTCTTCGTTCTGCACAATCGCTGTGATTGCGGCTGTCAGTCCTTTGACAATATCATCCCTGGACATGCTCGGCATGTTCCGCTTGTTCACCGTCTGTTCCGGCATGAACGGAATATGAATGAAGCCGCTCTTTTTTCCCGGGAACTCATGTTCGCAGACATACCTTACGCCGTACAGCACATGATTGCAGATGAAGGTTCCGGCCGAATTGGATACCGATGCCGGAATTCCGACATTACGGATTTCCCGTACCATTGCCTTGATAGGCAGCGCCGAGAAATATGCGTCCGGTCCATCTTCAAATACCGGCGTATCCACCGGAGCATTTCCTTCATTGTCGGGAATGGAACAGTCGTTGACATTGATGCCGACTCTCTCAACGGTGATATCGCATCTTCCGCCGGCCTGACCGACGGAAAGAATGACATCGGGATCATATTCCATGATCGCCCTGCGGATTCTCTGAATCGATTTGTTGATAACCGTCGGAACTTCCAGCTTGATAATCTCCGCTCCGCAGATCACATCATCCAGACGCTTTACGGATTCGATTGCGGGATTGATTGTTTCACCGCCGAACGGATCAAATCCGGTCACAAGTATTCTCATCATACACCTCCGGTATTTCCACACTATTATATGCGGATCATAAAACGCATGGCAATCATGACGCTGTCTGCCGCATTCCCGTTTATTGCCGCAGGCATGAAAAAAACACTCCAGACTGGATGGACAGGAGTGTTTTTCTTCTGATAACAGAAACAGCCAATTAACGCTTGCTGTACTGCGGAGCACGTCTTGCGCCGTGCAGACCGTACTTCTTTCTTTCCTTTTCACGGGAATCACGTGTCAGGAATCCGGCCTTCTTCAGTACAGGACGGTAGTCATCGCTTGCTTCGAGCAGTGCACGGGAGATACCATGACGCATTGCGCCGGCCTGTCCTGTGTAGCCTCCGCCTCTGACGTTAATCTTGATGTCGAACTGTCCGGCAGTCTCTGTGAGAACCAGCGGGCTGTTGACGATCATGCGCAGTGTTGCCTGAGGAAGATATTCCTCAAGTGTTTTTCCGTTAACCGTAATGACACCAGTGCCGGGAGTCATAAAGACGCGGGCAGTGGACTTCTTACGACGTCCGGTTCCGATATAAGTGACTGCACTCTTCTTCTTAGTAGCCATTTATCCTTCTCCTCCTTAGTCCTTAATCTTCAGTTCAACCGGCTTCTGTGCCGCATGCGGATGCTCAGGTCCTTCGTAAACAAATACATGCTTGCGCTGAACGTTTCCGAGCTTGGTGTGAGGGAGCATTCCCTGAATCGCCTTTTCAACCCATTCAACAGTGTACTTTTCACGCATCACTTTTGTGGATCTTACGCGAAGTCCTCCCGGATACATGGAATGGCTGAAGTAGAACTTCTTCTCATCCTGGTCGCCGGTGATCTTCACTTTTTCAGCGTTGATTACGATTACGTAGTCACCGCAGTCAACATTCGGCGTGAATGTCGGCTTGTTCTTGCCTCTCAATACGCTTGCAACCTGGGTAGCAAGACGGCCCAGTGTGCAATCTGTCGCGTCAACGACATACCATTGACGGACAACTTCTTTTGGCTTGATCATTGTTGTCTGACGCATAGCTTAATCTCCTCCATGTAACTTTCCGGGGCTACAAATTGGGTTTTAAACCGTTATCAATTCTACTTTCACAAACGGCTTTCGTCAACCAAAATATCCGGGAACTCCCGGATATTTTCTCATCTTTTCTTCTTTCTGCCGGTTCCGGAGATATTCACGCGGTTTCTGTGCCGCTGCTTCCGGTCCTGAGCTCCGCCTTCCGGGCATTTTTCATCTCGTACATCTTCTCGTCCGCACGGTCGATTGCCTCATTGACGCTCAGTCTGTCTTCCGCTCTGACACGGAAAGCACCCATGCTGAGACTCAGATCAAACTCCCGGCTGGTACCGCGTCTGAGAATCATCAGTTCCTGTTCCAGTTTCGGAATCAGATTTCGCCGGCAGATCAGCAGGAATTCATCTCCGCCCCAGCGCATGGCGAACGCATTTTCATCCGATGTTGCTCTGACGATAATATCAGCCGTATCACGCAGCGCCTGATCGCCGGCATCGTGTCCGTACACATCATTGATGGTCTTCATGCCGTCCACATCCACGAAGATAAACTGCGCTTCCTCAAAGTCTCTGAGCAGATGCTCATACGCGATTCTGCCGAAACGGTCCAGACCGAAGCGGTTGAACAGCCCGGTCAGCTGATCATGAACATACAGGTCATCCAGGCGTGAATTGATCTTCTGCAGGATTTCCTTCTTCCTGACACTCTCAATCGCGCTGGATACCAGGGTCAGTATGATGCTGAGGAAGCCGTACTGCTGTACCGGGGATACCCCATCCGTCAGAACATAGCCGATGCATGTCGTATTCTGGCGCAGCGGAAATACCATATAAACCTGACGGCCCTCGGGAGCACAGGGCGGCAGAAGATCTCTGATTTCAAAGCGCTCGTAAATATGCCGGTAATCATATTCCGCCGGAACGCTGTCGCCCCAGTGCGCCGCAAGCGCGCCTTTGAGACCGTATCCGGTGTTTCTCCGGGTGACTTCATAATCCAGATACTCATCATTCATGACCAGATACACATTCCGGCATCCCATCTGCGGGAAATACTGCTCGCATTCATGCAGAATATCCGAAAGGGTTTCGGCGGAAAGCACTGCCGGCTGGAAACCCGACAGCATTTCATAGAACTGCTTCAGTGCGGAATTCATCGAATAATATGCCGCATTCATCCGGTCTCCCGAATCCGGCTCCGTACCGTATCCGCAGGAATCCGACAGAATATATTGTACCGGGCTCCAGATGCGATCCGGAATGTCTTCTCCGTCCATTCTGCGGATCAGTGCCGACATCGCCGTATATCCGATCATTTCATAATCACGGTCGACTGTCGTAATTCGCGGAACCGCACGCAGCGAGATCTCCCGGTTGTCAAAACCGGTGATGCGCACGTCCTCAGGAATGCGGATGCCGTTTTTCTGCAGCGTTTCCTGCACTCCGACAGCCAGATCATCATTGCAGCAGAAGATGATATCCGGAAGATGCTCTCTGTCTTCCAGCAGTTTCTCTGCCGCCCTGATTCCTTCTTCCATTTCCCAACTTGCCTGCAGGCACAGCGGATTTTCAAATCCGGCTTCCCGGCACGCATCCAGAAATGCCTGTTTTCTCATACCCGCTTCGGCGGAACTCTGCAGTCCGTTAACAAATGCGGGATGGATGCATTTCTGGTCCCGCAGTACTTTCGAAACAAGACCGTATTCCGCCGCATAGTTATCCGTGCCGGCATATCCCGCATGATTCAGTTCATAATTCAGTGAAATCACAGGCTTTCCCATTCCGGCAAGTTCATCCACCAGTTTCTGGCGCATTCCGGGCGGCCAGGCACGGTTTCCCTGAATCAGAAATCCGTCATACTCTTCACGGCTGCACAGGGAAAAGATTTCAAACGCACCTTCCTCCGGACTGAAATTGTTATAGCGGCCGAACGCATTGAAAATCGTCAGCTGCACATCTTCATGTTCAGTGACGCATCTCTGCGCTCCCCGGTAGAATTCGGACACAATGGAGTAATTCCAGTCGAATGAGAAAAATGCCGTCTTTTTCATATCTTCCCCCGAAGATTTTTACCTGATGAGAATCTCCGCTTTCTCAGCAATCTCATGCCGTAAAAGATATTCATTCAATGACTGAAGCAGTTCTCCTGCCTCATCCATATTTTCTTCTTCCTCAAGAATCAGTTTCGCATTGTTTCCCGGCTCGCATTCCAGCACGCCGATCACCCGCTGTCCTCTCCTTTCGCACAGGACAAAGGAAAGCGGCTGTTCCCCGGTCTGGTGCGCAATCCGGTACCAGTCGGGAATCACATCATCTTTCAGCCATTCCCGGATCATCAGGGTATCGTTCATGGAAAGGATATCGTAATAGCTGATCTCCTTTAGTGTCAGTCCTTCCGGTTTTGCATTTCTGCGGTCGGTGCGCTTGGAACGCTCTTCCAGCATATTCCTGATCTCATCCGCGGATTTTTTATGTCTGCCCGCATCAATCAGCGCCGCACTCATCATGCGCACCATATAGCGCAGAAAGCCCTTGCCGGTATAGGAAATCACCAGTTCTTCCCCTTCCCGCCGGAAATCAATCGAATCCACGGTTCTGACCTGATTGGGCATTTCCCTGAGGGTGGTTGAATTGAAGGAAGTGAAATCATGCGTACCGGTAAAAACGGCAGAAGCCTCTTTCATCGCTTCGATATCCAGTTCCACCGGACACTGATACGCATAATTCCTGCTGAATACATTATACTCTCCGGTATTGATCCGGTACTCATAGCATTTCGATCTTACACAGTAACGGGCATGAAAATATCTTCCGGCTTCTTCCGCAATTCGGATCCGGATATCCGGAGGCAGTTTGCCATTGAGCGCCGATCTCCATCTTGCCGGCTTCATTTCGAGATCCGTATCAAAGTGAAATACCTGTCCCCAGGCGTTCACCTTCGCATCGGTTCTGCCGGCGCCGGTAATATGCATTTCCCGGACGCAGATCGTGCTCAGCGCACTTTCAATCTGTTCCTGGATGCTGGTGCCGTTCAGCTGGGTCTGCCAGCCGGAATAAGCCGCACCGCAGTAGGATACCGTGCATTTATAGCGTTTCATCGGAAGTATGCCAAAAAGATCATGCACGCAAGTACAAGCACGGCGCCTGCCAGCAGGATATAGTCCCTGCCTGCCATCTTCAGCACCTTGTAGCGGGTACGGGCTTCTCCCGGTGCATATCCTCTTGCCTCCATTGCATTTGCCAGATCATCGGCTCTCTGGAACGCGGAAACAAACAGCGGAACGATCAGGGAAAGAATCGCCATGATCCGCTCCATCATCTTTCCTTCCTTCAGATCCACGCCTCTGCTTTCCTGCGCCTTCATGATCTTCTGTGTTTCCTCAATCAGATCGGGAATAAAGCGCAGGGCAATGCTGATGAGCATTGCGATCTCATGCGCCGGCACATGAATTCTGCGGAACGGAGAAAGCAGATCCTCAATGCCGAGCGTCATGTCCAGCGGCTTGGTTGTTGCCGTCAGGCAGGTTGTGATCATAATCATCAGAAGCAGTCTGACAACAATATATGCGGTCTGCAGCACTGCTTCGCTGTAGACGCTGAAACCGAACACCGTAAACAGCACAACGCCGTTTTTGATCACCATGCAGTTGATGATCAGCAGGAACAGCATCATGAACATCATCGGCTTCATCGATTTCCAGATGAATTTAAATGACAGTTTCGACAGCAGGATCATGCCTGAAGCAATCACAAACAGAATGCCGTATCCCAGCCATCCGGACGGGAAGAATACGGAAATCATCATAATCAGCATTGCGCCGATCTTGGCTCTGGGATCCATTTTATGGACCGGTGAATCCAGAGGCATATATCTTCCAAGTGTAAAATTACCCATGACGCTTCACCTGCCCTGCAATGCATTTTGCCAGTCCGCTGATATCGTTCACTTCATCCGGCACTTCAAAGCCTGCGGCCTTCAGGCGGATCTTCATCCGGATCACTGCCGGAGGAAGGATATTCAGATCAAAGCACTGTTCCGGCTTTGCAAAGAATTCCTGTACGCCCTCATGGATCTTCGGCGTGCCGTCCGCCATCACGACCACCTCGTCGCAGTGCGCATATACCTGTTCCATATCATGCGTGACAATCAGAATCGTCTTGTTCATCTTCTGATTCAGATTCTTAAACAGATTCATCATATCCCTGGTTCCCTGCGGATCCAGACCTGCCGTCGGCTCATCCAGTACAAGCACGGCGGGATCCATTGCCAGAATGCCGGCAATCGCCACGCGGCGTTTCTGTCCGCCGGATAATTCCAGCGGGCTGCGCTCGGCATATTCCGCCGGAATGCCGACCAGCTTCAGCGCTTCCATCGCCTTCTGATTGGCTTCTTCTTCACTCGCACCGAAGTTTTTCGGTCCGAAGGCAACATCCTTCAGAATCGTTTCTTCAAACAGCTGATATTCCGGGAACTGGAAAACCAGTCCGACATCTTTTCTCAACGATTTCAATCCCTTCGGCTGTGACCCGGCTTCGATTTTCCGGTCCATGACATAAACCGTTCCCGAGCTTGGCAGCAGAAGTGCATTCAGGTGCTGGACAAGCGTGCTTTTTCCCGAGCCGGTCCGGCCGATGATCGCCGTGATTTTCCCTTCGGTAAATTCCAGGTTCACATCATTCAGTGCGACATAACGGAACGGCGTGCCGTCGGAGTAGATATGTCCTACATGTTCGAACGCAATCGGCATAACGCATCCACCAGCCTTCCCATCGTCAGTTCCTCACTGACATTCACACCGCGTCTGCGGAGTTCCTTTGATAATTCCATTGCGAACGGAAGCTCCAGCTGAATCTGCTTCAGCTGTTTCTCATCCGCGAACACTTCCTGCGGCGTGCCGGTCATTGCGACATGCCCCTTTGACAGAGCGATGACGTAATCGCTGTTTGTCACTTCTTCGATATCATGCGTGATCGATACAATCGTCAGCCCGCTTTCCCGGTGCAGTTCGTTGATCATCTTTTTGATGCCGTCCTTGCCCTGCGGATCCAGCATCGAGGTTGCTTCATCAAAGATCAGAATCTCCGGCTTCATTGCCAGCACACCGGCGATCGCAACCCTCTGTTTCTGTCCGCCGGACAGATGGGTCGGTTCGGTATTCAGGTATTCCGTCATCCCGACTCTTTCTGCATATTCATGGATGATCGCATCCATGTTCTGCTGGGGAACGCAGTGGTTTTCCAGTCCGAAGGCAATATCATCCTGCACGGTTGAACCGATAAACTGGTTGTCCGGATTCTGGAATACAATCCCGATCTTCCCGCGGATTGCATGCAGGTTTTCCTCATTCAGCTCCAGCCCGTCGATCACAATCGATCCGCTTTCCTTTTCCAACAGGCCCGCAATCAGCTTGGCAATCGTTGATTTACCGCTGCCGTTATG
>SVBN01000096.1 GCA_015058875.1 Erysipelotrichaceae bacterium
GCAGTGATTCCCTTCAGCCGCTTCAGGAAGAAGTATTCAATGAAGTCATGCTTACCTGCAGGAAGTCCGGAAAACCGGTTCCGGGGAAAGTCATCAGCTATGCCTTCATGGACAGACTTCTCCGTGTCAATAAGAATCCGGATTATTTCAGCGGACTTCCGATGCAGAGCGCTCAGGCAATTGCCAGGGAGACAGTCAATGAATTCGAAAACTGGCTGAAAGCACTTGCGGCATATAACAAGGATCCTTCTCTGTTTACCGGGAAACCGAAGATGCCGAAGTATACAAAGGCAGAACAGAGAATGATCACAATGACGAATCAGGACTGTACTGTATATGGGAAATACCTGAAGCTGCCGAAGACAAAGGAAAGACCGGCAGTGATGATACCGGAAGGAACTGTACTGAAGGAGGTGAAGATCAGACCGTATTACGGAGAATATGAGATGATCCTGGTATGTGAACAGGAGACAGAGACAGAAGAAGTACTTCATCCTTATGTCGGAGGGATTGATTTCGGTGTGGACAACATCATAGCTTTCGTATGCAATGACGGTTTAAGACCGGTGCTGTACAAGGGTGGTGCAGTCAAGGCAAAGAATCAGTCCTATAACAAAGCAAAGGCTGAGTATACAGGCATTCTGATGAAGGGACATGATCCGAAGGAAGTGAATGTGCATACAGAGAGGATGAAGAATCTCGGAAGAAAGAGAGATGCATTCATGCGAGATGAGATGCACAGGATCAGTACGCATCTGATCCGGGAATGTGAGAGAAGGAATATCGGGACGATTGTGATCGGGAAGAATGATCAGTGGAAGACAAATGCGGGAATGTCAAAGAAATCAAACCAGACATTTGTGCAGATCCCTCACAGCATACTGGCAGGGATGATCCGGTATAAGGCAGAGTGCAAAGGCATAAGTGTCATTGAGCAGGAAGAATCCTATACCAGCAGAGCAAGTTTTATTGATCATGATGAGATACCGGTATACGGAGAAAAGTGCAGGCATGAATTCAGCGGGAAGCGGATCAGCAGGGGACTGTACAGAACAAAAGACGGTACAGTCATAAACGCAGATATCAACGGAAGTGCAAATATCATCCGGAAGGCGATACCGGAAGCGTTTGAGGGGATGACAGACTTTGCATTTCTTCAGAATGCAGAGACAGTGGGATTCCGTGATCTTCATCCTCTGAAAGCAAAGCAAATGTAATCCGGAAACGGATAGGGGGCGAGTGTCCGTCCCTGAGCATTACGGAAAGCCTGAGAGAATACTCAGGTTCGAAAGAGGAAACTTTCACGGATCTCAGAAGCCATTACCCATAGGATATGAGCCATGCTCATACCGTATGGGTATGGTAATTCACTATTCATATGATTAAAAGAAGTTTTACGAAACCATAAATGAAAAGCCGTACCCGCTACGGATACAGCTTTCATGGTCATATTCAGATCTTCAGAGGCTTGATATTCCAGATATCTTTCGCATACTGGGCGATTGTACGGTCGCTGGAGAAGTATGCACTCTTGGCAATATTGATCAGGCAGCTCTTTGCCCACTGATGCGGGTCGGCATACCGTCTTTCAATCTCTTCATGTGCCTTTACATAGGCATCGAAGTCTGCCAGAACCAGATATTCATCATTCTTGACGAGAATTTCATCATAGATTGCACGGAAGTCATCCTTGTTTCCGTTCCATGTTCCGTCAATCAGGGAATTCATGACCTTGCGGATTCTTTCATCATTCTGGAAGTAATCCCATGCCCTGTAGTTTCTGCGCACGTCCCTGATCTGATCGACTGTCAGGCCGAAGATGACATCATTCTCTCTGCCTACCAGATCATCGATTTCCACGGTAGCACCGTCCAGCGTGCCGAGCGTGATTGCACCGTTCATCATAAACTTCATGTTTCCGGTACCGCTGGCTTCCTTGCCGGCCGTACTGATCTGCTCACTGACATCGGAACCGTTCATCAGAACTTCCGACATGGATACGCTGTAGTTCGGCAGGAATACCACCTTCAGCATGCCCTTTACATCCGGATCGTTGTTGATGACCTTGGAGATGCAGTTGATCAGCTTGATAACCTTCTTTGCGAATACATAGGAAGGTGCAGCCTTTGCCGCAAAGATATATGTCTGCGGTGTGATCTTAAAGTTCGGATCGGACTTGATTCTCTGATACAGGTAGATGATATGCATGACATTCAGCAGCTGTCTCTTATAGGAGTGCAGACGCTTTGCCTGGGAGTCGAAGATGGAGTTGACATCCAGCTCGACACCGATATCCTCTTTGATATGATCCGCCAGGATCTGCTTGCGCTGTCTCTTGACTTCCAGGAACTTCTCCTGAACTTTCGGATCATCCACATAATCCATCAGCTTGATTATCTTGGAGAAATCCTTCTGATAGGACTTACCGATGGTTTCATTCAGGAACTGGCGCAGCTCCGGATTGGAATACAGCATGAATCTTCTCGGAGTGATTCCGTTTGTCTTGTTGTTGAAGCGCTCCGGCCACATCATGTAGTAGTCGCTGAACAGTTCGGTTGTCAG
Source organism: Erysipelotrichaceae bacterium (assembly GCA_015058875.1). GTDB lineage: Bacteria > Bacillota_I > Bacilli_A > Erysipelotrichales > Erysipelotrichaceae > Bulleidia. The sequence goes on from SVBN01000096.1 coordinate 2,563, forward strand.
CAGTCCGGAATGGATCTTGGCAACGCCGTTGACGGAATGGGAACCGATGACTGCCATTCTTGCCATATGGACCATGCCGCCGTTGATAATGGATACACGCGGCAGAAGGTTCGGATCACCCGTATAATTCTCGTTAACATACGCTGTGAAGCGTCTGTCAAGCTCCTCGATGATCATGAAGATTCTCGGAAGCAGGTTTCTCAGATATTCACACGGCCATGTCTCCAGTGCCTCGGCCATAACGGTGTGGTTGGTATAGGACATGACATTTCTTGTGATCTCCCATGCCTGGTTCCAGGAATAGCCGTTATTATCCATCAGGATACGCAACAGTTCGGGGATTGCCAGTACCGGGTGAGTATCATTCAGCTGAATGGATACCTTGTCAGCCAGATTGTCCAGCGTGCCATATCTTGCCTTATGATCTTCCACGATGGAAGCCAGGCCTGCCGCAACAAAGAAATACTGCTGCTTCAGACGCAGATATTTGCCTTCCGGTGTGGAATCATCCGGATACAGGTTTTCGCAGATCTGGTTTACTTCCGACAGATACTTCTGATAGGACATCCATGTCGGGGAATCATCTGCCGGTTCAGCCGACCACAGACGCAGTGTGTTGACCATTTCGGTATTTGCACCGATCATCGGCACATCATACGGAACAGCCAGAATGTGTTCTGTATTGACTCTGTGGAAATGCAGGTCGCCCTTTTCATCTCCCCATACTTCGACATTTCCGTAGAAGCGTACTTCAACGGCATGCTTGATCTTGCGGATTTCCCACGGGTTTCCGGCTCTGAGCCACATATCGGGCATTTCTACCTGGTTGCCCTGAGAATCGATCTTCTGATGGAAGAAACCGGACTGGTAACGGATGCAGTTTCCGTTGACCGGATAATTCTGTGATGCGGCGGAATCCATGAAGCATGCGGCCAGTCTTCCGAGGCCCCCGTTTCCGAGACCTGCATCTCTTTCTCTTCCTGCAAGCTGCTTATAATCAATCCCCAGATCTTTCAGGCCTTCTACGACAATGTCATAGATACCCAGATTCTGCAGGTTGTTTGTCAGCATTCTTCCCAGCAGGAATTCCATTGAGAAATAGAATACCTGTTTGGCTTCGCTCTTTCTTTCTGCTACTTTTGTCTCCTTCCAGTTCAGACCCGCATAGTCTCTGACCATCTGGCCGAGCACAAGCAGTCTGTCTGAAGGATATGTATCTTCTACCGTCGTACCGTAAGTCTGGATCAGCCGGCGGCTGAATTCCTTTTTGAACTCAGTTTTGTTCTCAAACATAGCAACTACCTTCCTAGCCCAAGGATTATATCAGATTTAAACGAAATAAGAAACATTTAAAGAACTGCCCGTACACCTGTTTGTGTACCCTTCGTCATAATTGATTATACTGCATATTATTACGTTTTTTTATAACAATTCATTGTTTTCTGAATTGACATTTCTTTCTCCTGGTTTAATTTTTTCTATTAGAAAAAACATGTAATTTTTCAACCTGTATATGTAATTTTCCGTTATGCTTTCAGTCAACCTGACTGCATTTGCAGAAAAAGAGCCAAAAACAGACTCTTCCGGCACTATTCTCTGTATTCTTTGCCGCCTTCCACACCGAAGTACTCTTCGAATGATTCCCATTCATCTGAAGCATAAATGAATGCAGCAGCGGATAAAATTCCGGAAATAGCCTCCCGGATTTATATAATGGTGTACAGTTATTACAGAAATCTCTTCAGCATCTCCGGATCATTTATCGTGCTTTCAATAATTCTGCTCAATATCCCTGAATAACCTTTTCCCAGAGATTTTGCTTTCTGAATTGTCTGCGGCGTTAATCTTAATGTTATATTCTGTCTTCGCCGCTCTGCCTGTTTCATTTCATGAACACGGCGGAATCCGGCAAGCTGCTGATCCGTCAGTTCCGGACTGTCTTCGTCAAAAACAACAGGTTTCTTTTCTGCTTTTCTGACTGCTGTCAACTGTTCTTCCGAAAGAACACTGCTTTCATTTAATATGTATTCCTTCATTGCCATAATATATTTCTTTCTCCTTTCCGGTTGCGATTCTCGCCGAAATGATCCTCAATGCATCTGCTCTTTCTGTATATACCACTGTCAGCACTCCACCTGCGTAACCAATTGTAATGTAACGCTCTTCATCCGCTGTACTGTGCAGTTCGTCATAATATTCCAGTCTGTTATCATCAAGAAACACATGACTCGCTGTCACAAAATCAATTCCATGTTTCTGAATGTTTATTTTTTCTTTATTCTCATCCCATTCAAATCGAATACTCATGTGTTTGTATCCTCTTATAATCATACTATTATCTGTCTCTCAGAATTGCAATACATTTTGCAATGCTTTTTGCAATGTATGCCCGGCAAAAAAATAACAGACCGACAGTCTGCTATTCTTTGTATTCTTTGCCGCCTTCCACACCAAAGTACTCTTCGAATGATTCCCATTCATCCACGGCATAGATTGCTTCGGCATACTCTTTGCCGATATAGCGGAAATGCCATGGCTCATAGGCATATCCGGTAATGTCTTCCTTGCCCTTGGGATAACGCATGATCCATCCGTACTCCTGTGCATGGGCGTGGAGCCATTTGGCTGCGGCGGTATTTTCAAAAGCTTCGTTAAAGTCATTGCCCTGGTTCTGGACAATATCCACTGCCAGTCCGGTCTGATGATCGGAATAGCCGGGTCTGGAACTGATTCTGTCCGCACGATCGGCGCCGTACTGTGCCGCGTATCCGTTCCAGAGCTGACTCTGATATGCCGCAGAACGGTATGCACTGCCCAGGATCAGATAAATTCCTTCTTTCTCGGCACCGGCAAACATTTCTTCCAGTGCCCGTGCCGCCGGCTCTCTCAGCAGCCAGTCGGCGGAGGAGCGTACGTTCGGCCGGACCAGATCGGAGGGCTCATATCCTTCCGGCAGGCGGTTCGCCTTATTGGCAACGACCAGCAGGCTGGAGGTATCGTGGAAATCGATTTCCGGCGTCGGCTCGGGCGTCGGTGACGGCGTTGCTGTGGGAAGCGGTGTTTCGCTCGGAACGGGAACCGCTGCCGTTTCCTCAGATCTCTGTTCTCTGATTGTGCCGTATCCGAATACTCCGATCATAATAACCAGAAGAACTGCCATGATTCTCTTCATATCGTGATTCTCCTATTCTTCTTTATCAAATATTTCCGTTCTCTTCAGCGCTTTGATCAGGAACCAGCCCAGAATCACTGAAATCAGTTCTCCGGCGCCGACTTCCAGACCGCAGATCAGCGATCCGGTCACTGCATTGCCCGGAAAAAACAGCAATCCCAGTTCAATGCCGACGATCACCGCATTGAAGATGACCGGCATCAGGATGGACAATACCGGTAATCCGTGTATGGTTCTGTTTCTGAAGTGATATGTGCAGACCGCAGCCATGAACGTCGCGGCTGTTCCGGCAGCCGCATCGATCATTCCGGTCGGATTCACGCCGAGCATTGCCCCGGTCAGATTCGTCAGGAAGCATCCGAGCGTCAGTCCCCAGACGGAGGGCTGCCAGATCAGGGGAAGCAGGGTCAGCGCTTCGGAAATTCTGACCTGGATATTGGCAAAAGAGAACGGTGCGAGTGCAAGTGACACCGCTGTATATACCGCAGCCAGGATTGCAATTCTTGTAAGATTCTTTGTCGTCATGAAATTCAGTTTCCTTATCAGACCATATACAGAAAAACCGTGTCTGCTTCAGGCCATGTGATTATTATATTTGCAGTAAGAAAGTGAATCAAGGACTCTTCAGAGCATTGCCCCGGCAGGCGGAACTCCATTATTATTAATATAAGGAAAAAGAAAGACATGATAACACTGGATCAATGGCCGTCTCCCGGAAGATATGAACTGGAAAAGCTGTATTCGGAAGTCCATCAGAAATACTGCCTGGTACAGCTCGCCGCACCGCTGGAAGAAAATGCCACGCAGCGCTACCTGCAGGGCATTCATACCGGAGTGATTGACGATAAGCAGATTTTATGCCGCGCCGTCCGGCTGGATGATCAGATCATCGGAAAGATCGATCTGAACCGTTATCCTTCGGGAGCCGCGGAAATTGACATCGTCATCGCCGCTGCACATACCGGAAAAGGGTACGGTGCGGAAGCGCTCCGTCAGATCATATCGGAAGTATCTGAGCAGAAATGGTGCACAGCCATGCATGCATATGTTCACGCCGAAAACATGCATGCAAGAAAACTGTTTCTGAAAACCGGATTCCGTCCCGGCAGAAGATTTCAGGCTGACGTCATGATTCCCGGAAAGAACGGATACCGTTTCAAAACCGTTGACGGTTACGAATACATCTTATATCTGCAGTGAAGGAGGAACATTATGAGACTGGAGAGAATTACATGGCCGCAGGCGGAAGCCTACTTTAAAGAACATGATACCGTGATCGTACCGATCGGCAGTACGGAATGCCACGGTACGCACATGCCTTTGGGTACGGATACGCTGATTCCCAATAAGATTCTGGATGTACTGGAGGATAAGACCGATGCTCTGATCGCTCCGACCATGCCGTACGGCAATACCGATTATCTTGCGGCATTCCCGGGTACGATATCCCTCGGTCCGGAGGTGACCTATCAGGTCATGTTCCGGATTCTGGACGGATTGAGAAAACACGGTGCCAGACGCTTTATCGTGCTCAACGGTCACGGCGGAAACAATTCCATTCTCGACAGACTGTCCGTCGACATACAGGAGCGGGGATGCATTCTTGCCCAGATGAACTGGTGGATCATGGTCTGGGACCTGGTTCCCGACTGGAAAGGGGAGTCGCCCTGGAGAGGGGGACACGGCGGAGCGGAAGAAACAGCCGCCGTTATGGCAATTGATCCGGATCTGATCGACTATGACGCGATCTCGGACCTGCACCTCAAGAGCCTCAGCGAAGAACTGCCGTTCTCCGGCATGTCCGCCGTCCGCTTCAAAGGCGTCGATATTCCGATGCGCCGCTTTACCACCGACGTGACCGATAACGGCTGGGTAGGGGCTGATCACCCGAAATACGCCACGAAGGAATGGGGCGAACAGATGATCCATGCGACGGCGGATTACATCGCAGACTTCATCGAAGCGTTCAAAAAAGTAAATCTCGACTGATTTTCGGCAGATAATCATAGTCAGTCTGCCTTCAGACTGATATAGTACATGCCGGAAGCGAGGAAAACTGAATGTTTGACTTTAAAAATGTAAAAGCCGTTGCGGCTGATATCGATATGACCCTGACGGCCAAGGGACAGGACCTCCCCGAAGCCACAGTGAAAGCATTTCAGATCCTGCATGATCACGGAATCCTGCTGGGACTGGGTACAGGAAGAGAACTGAATGACCGTCTGAAAAACCAGGCAAAGGAATGGCATCTGGATTATGAATTTGATTTCCTGATCGGAATGAACGGCGGAATGATCTCCGACCGGTTCCATGAAGGCATGTGGTGCATGGATCTGATGACCACTGAACAGATGAAGGAAATTCTGACATGGATGATGCCGCTGGTGGACAAATATGAAATCTCCATCAATGCGGAAGGCGGCGGAAACAACAATGCCATGAATATCCATGGGGAACTGATTTCCTCCATGATCCGCAGAGGCTTTAAATTTGACGACAGAACCGGAGATATCGACGGATTCTGCGAGCGTCCGTGCTTCAAGCTGCTGTTCCGTACGACACCGGATGTTGAAAAACTGGTCCGAGAACGGTTTGCGGAAAAGTTTGCGGATCACTGGCAGATCATTTCCACCTTCCCGGGAACCGTTGAGATCATGGAGAAGGGGATCTCCAAAGGCTCCGGCCTGCTCAGATTTGCGGAGAGAAACAATATTGACCCGAAGCAGATCATTGCCTTCGGTGACAACGAAAATGACAACTCCATGCTGGAAGCTTCCGGATGGGGCGTCTGCCTGAAGGGCGGCGGCGCCGGAACACTCGCCATTGCGGACGATGTTACGGAATTCGAATGCCTGGAAGGCGGCGTCGGACATTATCTGTTCGAGCACATCATCAAACCGATGAACTGGTGAAATGCGGCATACGCCGCATTTTTTCATGCCCGAAAAAAAATTTAAATTTTTAGCACTCTCCTATTGACAGTGCTAAGCAATGGGACTATAACATAGTTGCAAAGGAAAAGAGAAGATCCCAGCAGAGAATCCAAACACTCCATTCCCTTGCTCAGAAACATAGTTCATTACATTGAACAATGAAAGAAGAGTAAAGGAGGTAAGCAACTATGTTAATGCCGAGTATTTTCAGAGACAATCTGTTTGATGACTGGATGGATGATTTTTCATGGATGAGAGATTTCGGGAACGTCGACCGGAAGCTGTATGGGA
>SVBN01000097.1 GCA_015058875.1 Erysipelotrichaceae bacterium
CTCACCTCCACGTGCTCTAAACAAAGCTAACCTCTACCTACAGAATAGCAGAAAGCAGGCACTGGAGACTGTTTATTCGTAACGTATTTGTGACGGCGCCTCGCGCGCCGTAATGGAGGAATATATGAAGAACACAAAACAGTGCCCGAAATGCAGAGGCAGAAAAATCATCCGGATCGAAGGAGATGTCAGAGCCTATGGCGCCGGAAACAATATCATGACCGGCATGACGATCTTCTCGGCAGTCAAAGTGCAGAGATATCTCTGCTGTGAATGCGGATACTCCGAGGAATGGATTGATCCGCAGGACATTCCTGCCATAAAAGAAAAATACGGCGAGAACTATCTGAAGTAGTACAATAAGCACCATGGAGGCGGCTATGACAATATACGATCAGATCAGGACATATGTTCCCTTCAATGAACAGGAAGCGGAAGATCAGAAAGAACTGCTGAAGTGGCTGGACAGCGGACTGGATATCTGGAGCAGGGAATGCCGTGCGGGACATATGACAGCTTCCGCCTGGATCGTATCTCCCGACAGGAAGAAAGTTCTGATGGCTTACCATAAGCTGTACGATTCCTGGTCATGGCTGGGCGGACATGCGGACGGAGAACATGATCTGACCCGTGTCGCATTGAAGGAAGTCATGGAAGAATCCGGCCTTTCCGACTGCCGCCTGGTATCGGATGAAATCTATTCGCTTGAGATTCTGACCGTGGACGGTCATGAAAAGAAAGGCGTATATGTGCCTTCCCATCTGCATCTGAATGTCACCTATCTGATCGAAGCGGATCCTTCCCTGCCGATCCGTCCGAAACCGGACGAGAACAAAGCAGTACGGTGGTTTGAGCGGGATGACGCCGTCAGCGCTTCCAGCGAACCATGGTTCCGGGAAAGAATCTATTCCAAGCTGAACCGGAAACTGACTGACCGCAGTCAATGACATCACCGTAAAACAGCAATGCCTGCCGGTTCCGGCAGGCATTGTATTTTATATTCCGGTTGTATCTCAGGCAACGATCGCCTTTGATTTCCACTTTCCTCTGCGGTACATGACAAATGTCATCAATGCGCCGCAGGACCAGCTGATCAGCATGGAGATGAACATCATGGCGCAGTTTCCCTGCGGAAGCGACGGGGTTTTGCTGAGGGCAACCAGACCGTAGGCAAGCGGGATGCGCAGCAATACGGATGAGAGGATTGAAATCCACATCGGCGTTACCGTATCCCCGGCTCCGCGCATGATGCCGGACAGGCACTGCGTCACTTCCATTACAATATATCCCGGTGCCAGGATGCGCATCATCCGGTAGCTGAGATCGATCAGCTCCTGGGTTTCGGTAAAGATGCTCATCAGATTTCTTCCGAACAGAATAATCAGGGCTGTCAGCACGGCCGAGATGCTCATGGCGGCCAGCGTTCCTTTTCTTGCGCCCTCAATGACACGGTCCATCTTACCGGCGCCGATATTCTGGCCGGCATAGGTTGTCATGGCCGAGCCGAATGAGAATGCCGGCAGCATCACGAATCCGTCGATTCGCATGACGATAACATTGGCGGCGATAAACAGTTCACCGAAGCTGTTGGTCAGAGACTGGACAACGATCATCGACATCGAGAAAATTGCCTGGGTCACACCGGAAGGCAGTCCGAGACGGATCAGCTTGGATGTATATTTCTTCTTCGGCACAAGATATTCCTTCTTCAGATCAAAGATTTCCTGCATGCGTGTCAGCTTCCAGACACATAATGCCGCAGACACAAACTGGGCAAGAATGGTAGCCAGTGCAACGCCGGCAACGCCGAGTCCGAAGTTCGCAACAAACACATAGTCCAGAATGATATTCAGGAAGGTTGCGACAAGCAGATAGATCAGTGCGGATACAGAATCTCCCAATCCTCTCAGCACGCCGCTCAGTATATTGTACAGACCGCCTCCGGAGATACCGAGGAAGATAATGAACAGATAGTTATAGCACCAGTCCAGAATCGATTCCGGCGTATTCAGCAGATGCAGCAGCGGACGGGTAATCAGCGGTCCGACGATCATAATAAATAAGGATGCGATCAGTGTCAGGGTAATGCATGTGCCGATGGTCTTTGACAGCTCTTTTCTGAGTTGGGCTCCGTAATACTGCGCCACCATGATGCCTGCACCGGTTGCGATACCCATGAACAGCACCAGCATCAGGTTCAGAATCGGTCCCGCGCTTCCGACTGCCGCCAGCGCATTGTCTCCGACAAACCGTCCGACAATGATGCTGTCGACGGTGTTATAAAGCTGCTGGGCCACATTTCCTATCAGCATCGGTATGGTAAAAATCATAATGGATTTTACCGGATCATCTTTTGTCATATCTACAGGCTGAAACAGTTTCATATCAAACCCCCGAAGTGTTTTCCTATTATATATTTTTCTGCCTGGATATGATACCGCAATCCTGCATTTAATTGTCGCTATTTGCATTCGGCAGGGTTCATTCCGTTCAGGCAGCATGGCCCGGACAGGCAGGTTCTTCGATTATCGCAATGAATCGGAACCGCATTCTGATTCTCAAAAATACCTGTGTTGAGAATTACAGGGCGCAATTGAGAACAGGTATTTATCAGAGTTTCAAGTGACCGGGAAGCATTACGGGTTCAGCCCGGTTTCTTTCCTGCTTCAGAAAGCAAAATCATCTTCGATCTCATCATTAAGCATTTATTCCGATTTCCGTTTCATCATCTTTATTTTGTGGAGAATGGGACAGAATCGGAACAGCCTGTCAGATGATCACATGATACGATGATGCATGCCGGTCTTCTTTTCGGCTGGAAAGGAAGTTGCGATGGACGTTTTTAACGCTTTTCTTCTCTCGGTCGGAGCAGGCATTATTTCATATTATATCTGCAAGTGGCTGGACCGTAGGGAAAACAGGTGACCGGGCAGCCCGTAAAAAAAGAGAGAGCTCACACCTCTCTCTTTTTTGTTGCAATGGCTAACGCTTTTTGCCACAGAAAATATAGCATCTTTCAGTTTCACTGGCAACCTGAATATGCAGGCTTCTGATAAGTCAGAAGCACTGTATTGAAAAGCATCTGTTTCCTTCCTTATGCAGCAGAAATCCGGTCATTTCCGTTTTACCACTGATCCGGACAGAAACATTATGATCTGTCAAATCTGTTTTTCAAGTTCCATGTATAATTCTGAAGTTCCGGAGAAAAGCTTTGAAATTCTGCCCAGACATCTGTCAGATAATATCCGACAACAACCTCACGATGATCACCGAACTGGGAAGTCAGAACCGGACTGTTTTCAAAACAGCGGTCAATAATATCCTGATCTCTTGTGAAATTAACTGTGCCGGCAAGTCTGACATATGTCATCGTTTCCTGATCGCAGATGCAGATCTGCACATACGGATGTTTCTGCATTTCCTTATAGGATGTGTAGAATTCCACCGTATCAAAATACAATACGCCGTCTTCCTCAAACTTGAATTCCAGAGGACGGATCTGCGGATTGCCGTCCAGTCCCAGTGTCGTTCCGTACTGGAGCGGGAACCTGCGGAATGTCTGCACAACCACATCCAGTCCGTTGTCATAATCCAATGATTTAAAGAATTCCAGTGTATCCGATGTCTCTGTCATTTCACTCACCTCTTCCTGTACAGGCTCTTCTGTTTTCTCCTGTGCCGCACATCCGCACAGCATCAGGCTCAGCAGAATCAAACCGGTTTTTTTCATAACTCAGCGTACAATTCTGACTCTGCCTTCTTTTCTCGGTTTGACGGCCGGATATTCGCCGTCAATATATCCGAGAATCACAAACGCTCTGGCAGTATAGTCTTCCGGGATCTCCCATTCCTTCATCAGTGATCTGCCGAAGTCGTTATCAAATGTCATTTCCGCCCTGCCGATGATTGCGGACGCTACGCCCAGATCATACGCTTCCAGAATCATATTCTCTGCCGTGCAGAATGAATCTGATATGCTGTACTGATTCTGTCCTTTATTGAAGATCACGCATACGGTCGGTGCATCGTAGAACCCGTTCAGAATTGTCGGATCATCAATGATGCTAGGCTGATCGGCGGATACATGTCCGACGTTCGGGCGCTTCATCACGGAGGCATTGATCCGTCCGATTTTCTTTGCCAGCCCCCTGTCCTGCACAGCGACAATCATTGTCCGCTGACCGCCGCCGGCACTCGGCGCAAATGTACCTGCTTCCAGGATCAGGTTCAGCTCTTCTTCAGTAATCTGTTCTTCTCTGTATTTCCGAATTGCCCTGCGGCTGCGGATTGTGTCGATTAGTGCCATAATTTTCCTCCCATGCGCTGATAAGCAATATATGTCAGAACGGAATCAATTCCGTATTTGATGAGATTGAACGGGATCAGTGACAGCACCAGCATTCCCATAGTGCTGTGCACCAGCGGATTGAACTGCATGAATACTGCCAGGATATCCTCCGCACTCATTCCGAAGAGTTTCGTGTACATCGGAAATGTAATGAAGTAATTGGCAAACACTGCAAGTACGGAACAGATTGCTGTTGCCCCGGCAAGTGCCGCAATGACTGTTTTTCTGTCTTTTCTGTTTCTGAGAATCAGACCCATCGGAACCAGGTACAGGAAACTGATCAGAATATTGACGATTTCACCGATGAACATCGTGGATGTCCCGGCAAACAGAAACTTAAGCACCACCTTGAGCACGGCGGTAATCATGCCGTACTTCAGCCCGAGGACAAGCCCTGCCAGAATCACCGGCACTTCCGAGAGATCCATTTTGATAAACGCCGGCATAAACGGTACGGAGATTTCAAAGCTCATCAGCACTGCGGCGATTGCGCCGAGCAGTGCGCACAGTATCATCTTCCGGGTTTCAGAAGATGCGGTATGTTCTTTCCGGATTGCAGTCATAGTGTTTCTTCCTCCTGCATCTGTATCGTAGCCGATGAAATCACACTGCAGAAGTACGCACTTTATTGTGGCCTGGTTACTTATTTGTAATCGGTCAAAGAAAGAGATCACCTGTTCAGATGACCCCCTGCAGCCTTCTTATAACTCTTCGCCGTTGGTGCGGATCACATTGGCGTACCAGTCAAAGGAATCCTTCTTCTTTCTGGCGTATGTGCCCTGTCCCATATCATCCGCATCGACATAGATGAAGCCATAGCGCTTGGACATCTGGGATGTGGAAGCACTGACCAGATCAATGCAGCCCCACATGGTATATCCGATCAGATCCACGCCGTCACGGATGGCTTCCTTCATCTGTTCAATATGCTGGCGCAGGTAATCGATTCGGTACTCATCATGAATCTTTCCGTCTTCCGCAATCACATCCAGTGCGCCGAGTCCGTTTTCGGCAATGATGATCGGCTTGTGATAAAAGTCATTCAGCTGATTCAGACATACTCTCAGATCCTTCGGGTCAATCTGCCAGCCCCAGTCGCTGCTCTTAAGATACGGATTCTTTGCGGCGTTGGAGAACAGATTTCCGCCAGTTGTTTCATAGCGTTCCGGATGCGCGGTTGCGCACATGGTCATGTAATAGCTGAAGGAAACATAGTCCACCGGATGGGCCGCAATGATCTCTTCATCGCCTTCTTCCATTTTGATTTCAACACCGCGTTCTCTGAACATGCGTGCCGCATAATCCGGGTATCTTCCGTTTGCCTGGACATCGGAGAAGAACAATGTCTTTCTCTGCTCTTCCTGGCACATCTGGATATCATCCGGATCACAGCTGTACGGCGTCGCCATCTGATAGCTGATCATACAGCCGACATTTGCGTCGGGATATTTTGCATGGCAGTCCCTGGTAACCATGGCGCTTGCGACAAACTGATGATGGCTTGCCTGGAATACCGCCTGTTCGGGATTCTCACATGTTTCTTCAATGACGCCGATGCTGGTGAACGGATGGCGGAGGTTGCTGTTGATCTCGTTGAAGGTCATCCAGTACTTCACCCTGTCTCCGTACCGGTCAAACAGAACGTTTGCATAGCGGACATAGAAATCAATCAGCTTCCGGTTGACCCACCCGCCGTATTCCACGGAAAGCACCAGCGGCAGCTCATAGTGGGAAATCGTAACAATCGGTTCGATATGATGCTCTTTCAGTGCATCAAAAACCTGATCGTAGAACTTCAGTCCTTCTTCATTCGGTGTTTCTTCATCGCCTCTCGGGAAAATACGGCTCCAGGCAACCGACATGCGGTATGCCTTGAATCCCATTTCCGCAAAGAGCTCAATGTCTTCCTTCCAGTGATGATAGAAATCGGCGCCGTGACGCTTCGGGAAGAATTTTGTGCTGTCCGGATTCATTGCCTCCTTTACCTGGGCAACAGTCATACGCTTCCACTGATCGCTCCAGCGTTCCTTCGGCAGGGTTTGATCAAAGGAATAGCAGTCTGCGACTGATAATCCCTTTCCGCCTTCATTCCATCCGCCTTCAACCTGGTTTGCGGCTGTCGCTCCGCCCCAGAGGAATCCCTCCGGGAATGTGTCTCTGTACTGTTTCATTTCTGCATTCCTCCGATCATTCTGTTTTTATAACTATCTTTCCGTTTACTTTATGCCCATCCATATCCATCAGTGCCTGCCGGATTTCTTCCAGACGGTATTCCGCCCCTCTGCATGGACTGAGATGATGCTCATTCAGGAAATCCATGATCTGCTTCATTGTTTCTGCTGTCGGATAGTTTGAGAAGAATCCGGTCAGATATACCCCGTTGGGAATATCCTTGATCGGATCAAATCCGTTCAGAACATATACATTTCCCAGTATTCCGGTATTGCATACGATGCCGCCCTTCTGCATGCCGAGCATCGTGTCCTTCACAGTTTTCGGCCCAACCAGTTCCAGGGCTTTCGTGATTCCCTTTGTTTTCAGCACTTCCGCAATGTTCCCCGTATCCAGAACTGCTTCATCCGCATCCTTCAGCAATCCGAATTTACTTTCCCTGTGGGTTGTTGCAATAACTCTGCATCCCAGCGCTTTTGCGATCTGGACTGCCGCATATCCAAGCGCGCAGGTTGCGCCGCGAACCAGCAGGGTATCCTCTGCTTTCAGCTCCAGGCATTCAAACAGAGATCCCCAGGCAGTGAAATATGTTTCCGGAACCGCAGCCAGTTCTGCCCATGACATCTCCGTTTCCACAGGGAAGACATGAGATTTCGGCAGCAGTGCATATTCCGCATAGCTGCCGTCAAACGAGCGTCCCATGCCGCCCATCAGGGAGATCACTTTCTGTCCTTTCCGCAGTCCGGAATCCGAAGGGTCTTCCACCACGCCGGCACATTCGATGCCGGGAATCACAGGTTTTTTGATATAAGGTGCATTGATTTCCGACATGCGGAGAATCTGCTCGGAATGATTCAATCCGAATCCCATCACTTTCACAAGCACCCATCCGGGCTTTGCCTGAGGCACCGGCACTTCCGTCAGTCTGATTTCTTCCGCCGGCGTGATTCTGTCGATCTGTACTGCTTTCATACCGCTCTCCTTTCCGCACGCATTTCCGTTTCCTTCTTTGGTATCATGGCTTCTCTCAGCAGGCCCGGTACATGTTCTGCCCAGCACTGCGGATCCTCCGCATAGAAGCTGCCGTTTGTTCCTCTGGCCACTGCCGGACACCCTCTGCACCATGCAAGGAGTCGGCAGCGGGAACATTTGTCAAACTTCTGGTATTCTCTGTAATCTTCCATCTTCGTCACCCAGAGATCTGCCAGCCTGTCTTCAAATACATTTCCCACCAGGCTCTCCGCCACTCTCCGGCAGGCATATACCTCTCCGGTCGGAAGAATTGTGAGATGACAGTTGCCGCAGTTGCATCCACCGTAGATCATTCCTTCCTTTGCATACGAAGGAACTGCAAATTCTCCCTTTTCATATTCATACAGTGTCCAGAGATGATCCTTTTTGCTGAAATAGGTCTGGCAGCCCTGTGCATTGTATTCTTTGAATTTCCGGTCACAGATCTCAAGCAGTTCCCGGTATTCCAGCGGTGCCATGGATGTATCCAGTTCTCCTCCGCTCGGTACATATCTTGAAAAGGCAAAAATGTTCACTCCCGCTTCCACAACGGCATCGATGATTCCCGGCACTTCCATCCGGTTTGTTTTGGACACGGTTGTCATTATGACGCTCCGGATTCCTGCCCGGTTGATGCATCCGATTTTCTCCAGTGTGCATTCATAGGATCCCGGCTTGCGGAACCAGTCATGCGTCATTCTCAGTCCATCCAGGGACAGCTGATACTTCTGACATCCGTACCATTTCAGTTCATGACACACCTGATCATTCAGATGAAACGGATTTCCCATGATCGTAAAAGGAACCTGATGATCATGAAACAGTTCCAGAAGTCTCCAGAAATCCGGATGCAGAATCGGATCTCCTCCGGTCAGATAGAAATACGGTGCTCTTCCATACACCTCACAGAAATCCAGGCAGTTATAGAATGTTTCTTCCATCTGCTCATAAGTCATGGAATCAATCTTCTTGCAGTTGTCTGCCGAAAAAATGTAGCAGTGCCTGCATCTCTGATCACATTCATCTGTTATATGCCATTGAAATGCAAAATATGGCTTCATGGGTATCCCCCTCCGTTCTCCGAATCTATATCAGCAGATTTCTCTGCAAAAATGTTTAATTTGAAATCCCAGAAGGGATTTCTTTTCTGAGTAATGAATTACTCAGGCTTCTCAGGTGCTTCAGCCGCTCCACATGCCGCAGGTGCTTCAGCCGCTCCACATGCCGCAGGTGCTTCAGCCGCTCCACATGCCGCAGGTGCTTCAGCCGCTCCACATGCCGCA
>SVBN01000007.1 GCA_015058875.1 Erysipelotrichaceae bacterium
AGGATTGCAAGGCAGAGTGTCATCTGAGTTGTCATCTTATCTATTCTCCCTTCCCTGTATACGGGTTTCCGGAGGTTCCATTTCCGCGGATTTTCATGGAACTTTCCGGATATTTCCTGCAGATTCATATTAAAAAAAGAACGGAAGACCGTCCAATATCCCTTTCCGCCAAACTCATAACCAAATGGCATGACTTCCTGTAAAAAAACCGGAGCATTTTCAGCTCCGGCAGATGCACTTTTACAGCAGTTCCTTGAGGACTTTCAGCAGTTCCACGAACACCTTGCTATTCTGGTTTCCTTCCAGACATATCAGGCAAATATCGTATCTGATGTTCTGATCAGGATGGATCATGTAGGCTTTGCGTCCGCTTTTCCCTTTGGCAAATTTACCTTCAAAGATAGGTATAAATGAACTGGCGATCCCGGTCGAAACCATGGCCTTCCTGCTCTGGTTGTTGGAGGCATCTATGATATCCAGGGAAACATTGTTTTTACTCTGCAGTTGTTCAAGAGCTGCTCTGCTTGCGCTCCCCTTGATATTTGAGGTAAACCGCTCTGAGGTCAGGTCTTCGATCCTCAGCACCGGATACTCTATTCCTTCCATATACACTGCCTTGTCTGCCAATGGAGAGCCTTCACGCAGATAAACACCGAACTGCGCGCCGATGATCGGGGCATAGTAAAATTCCCTGTGTTTTTTCAGGACCGACAGGACGGCAAAGTCCAGTGACTTGTCACGGACGCCTTCCATCAGACCTTTGGAATTCCTTGTCTGGATCTGGAGGATCTGACCGGGATTTCCCCGGTAGAACCGCTCAAGGATGGAATCAGCCAGATCGATCGTACGCTGGTTTGTCATTCCGAGGATCAGGGAGCTCTTCTCCAGTTCATGATACCGGCGGAGCTGTTCCTGGAAGCGTGAATGCGACAAAAGCACTTCCTTTGCCATTTCCAGAAAATACCCGCCTTCCGGTGTCAGCTTTGCGGAAACACCTTTTACTCTTGTAAACAGCGTAATACCGTATTCCTTCTCAATTTTCCGAATGCATTTGCTGAGAGCGGGCTGTGATACATGCAGTTTTTCGGCAGCTTTGCCGATACTGCCCGATTCAGCGATCTCAGCAATATACTCAATATCCTGTATATTCATTGTGACACTCCCTGCAATCCGCTTTCCTGCTCATATTATAACCCAGCATGACATTATATATGTCCTGAGGAACAGGGAGCGATCACGTTTTATGTATCGTTGAAAATCGGCATCATTCAGACCATAACTGAAGATGCTGGTCAAACAATTCCGGATTAATTAATTTGCGATTCTCTCCCTTTTAATGGGACATTTTCATTTGATCATGACACGGCAGCCCATAATGATATGATAATAACAGGATGAACGCGCTGCAGAATCCGGAACAGGAAAGGAAAAAGATGGGAGAATTATTCGAATACCATGAAGAAATGCCTGCTTCATGGCTGAAAAAATACAAAAGCAGGCAGATGAAGAGTAAGATTTCCGATTCAATGATGTGGTTTCTGCGTCCCTCTCCCAACAGCAGGGAAGGAAAGAGGATTCTGAAAGCAAATTCCCGTCTATTTGAATTTCTGGAACGGCTGGATGATTTTGAATATGCAATCGAGCCGGTTGAAAATACTCTGTTTGAAGCGGTTCCGGGCGATGTAAACAGACAGGGAATCGGCTTCAGTGCCAATCCTGCAGCGGATATGCTGGAAATGGATCTGTACTTCTTCCCATGTGACTATTCCGAGGATGAAACAAAATCATTTCCGCCAAACTATATCAGGGTTCCGGTAGCTCTTTTCGGATCAGAACACCTGGATTTCGCCGAGAAACTCCTCAGGAAGCATTTCGCACAGAAGAAGCGAGGGAGAAAAACTGTCCTGATTCCGTTTTCTCCGGAATGTACCGTTGAACTGACCGGTTATTTTATGGATCACTATGCGGAAACAGAGAAAAAATGTCTGAAAGCAGTGCAAAACCAGGCTGAAGAAGTTCAGCTCAACTGTGACAGATTTCTTGATTTTGTCCGTACTGCAGGCAAAGCATAATAAATAAAATTTACTCCGGGTTTGAAAGAAATTGCGGAATCGCTTCGGCATCTTTCAGACCTTTTTTATACAGATGGTCCAGAATCTGATGATTCAGCGTCAGTGTTTTCAGACCGGAGATATCGTCCGGCGCAATGATTTTCACCTTTCCCGTTTTCTCCAGAGCAATCGCCTGTTCCAGCTGCCGGTTGTACAATGACGCGCGGTTGATCAGCGCGGTCCTCGCACCTTTGTATTTTCTCAGAATCAGGCGTGCCATCCGTTTATCCTTATCGGGAATTCTCCGATAGTCCTTCGGTCTGGTCAGGATGATGACGACTTTGTCGCAGCCATGGTCAAACGCTCTCTGAAACGGAATCGGATCGCTCATTCCCCCGTCATAATATTTACTGCCGTTAAACGGATAAGGCCGGTCAATGACAGGCACACAGCATGACATCTTCAGAAAAACATAATTGTTGCGCTCGATATTTTCTTTCTGCAGATATACAGGTTTGCCGGTATAGGCATCCGTCGCGACGATTTCCATATGCGCCGGATTCTCCATCAGGGCATCATAGTCAAGCGGATATTCCCCGTCCTCATTCGTCAGGGTCCCGTAAATATAATCAAAATCCAGGTAGGATCCTTTTCTCAGAAGATTTTCCGCACTCATGTATTCTTTGCGGAATGAATAGTTGTTGTAAAATTCATAGTTTCTGTTTTTCTGACCGGCGAGATACGCTATGCCGTTCGCGCTTCCTGCGGAGACTCCTTCCACCACATCAAAATGAATGTCATTTGCCATGCAGTAATCAAATACGCCGGCGCCGTAAATTCCCCGCATGCCGCCGCCGACATCTATAATTCCGATTTTCATACTATTATTCCTTTCACCTTTTCCGTCCGTTTTCAATGCCCGGATCATCGGATCTGTCCAAATTCCGCATATATCCGGAAGGCCGCTTTTTCACCGGTGATTCCTTTCATAAAGAATGTCCTGTCCGTCTTTTTCCAGAGCACAGTCAGTTCTTCTCCATACCGTACTTCCCTGTGGTATTCCGTCCGGATCAGTTCCGGCGCAGAAAAAACACTGCTGTTCTGCAGCAGATCATCCATCAGATCAAAATACCGGGTGTTGTTCATATGCCCGTTCAGATCGCACCAGCTGAACGGCACACGCAGCCGCATCTGCCTGTCCGTATTCTCTTCCGCAATCCGTGAAGGCAGCGGATATTCTTCCGACGTTACAATCCCCGGTACGGAAACTCCGTTCGCTTCCGGAAAAACGAACCGTCTTGTTTTCCCGTCCATCAGTGCCCAGAGTGCGCTCCCCTCCGCGAGAAGACTGCCTTCTGCGTCCAGCAGCCGGTAAAATCTCGGGAACAGAACATGCATGGTATTTCCCGGCCAGGAGACGATCCGGACCGTTTCGTCATACTCCGGAAAGCGTATGATTTTCACCTCCTGCTGCACGACCACCCACAGCAGTCCTCTGTCCAGTGTTTTTTCTCTGCCCGCGCCCAGTTCCTCCGTATGCGCAATGGAGGCTTCCTGAAGAAATTCAAACAGTCTGGATGTCTTCAGTTTTTTAAACAGATTCACATCCCTGTTTTTCAGCGTGCAGGATGTTTCGTATATGTTCATGCATTGTCCTTCGGAAGATGCTTCATCACCGTATTTACCAGATCACGGACAGTCTGCATTTTCCCCCATTCTTCATCGGGAATATGGACATTGAACTTTCCTTCCAGTTTGGTCACAACCAGTATGAATCCCATGGAATCGATTGCTGTTTCGTTATTCAGCACAGTATCTTCCGTCAGTTCTCCCTGTACCATTTCCGGGACATTATCCATAATGATCTTCTTTGTGCCCGCCAGGACTTCTTCACGTGTAAGCATTATCCCATCTCCTTTTCCAGTTTCCATCTCTGTATCTTTCCCGATGCCGAACGCGGCAGTGGATGATTCACGGCCGCCGCACCGGACAGTTTTCTGCCGAACGGCTGATCCCGGTTGAACTCATCAATGGATTTGCGCAGGGCATCCATATCACTGCACGTTTCCAGAATCAGGAACGGTTTCCCGTTTTTCAGAATTACCGCCAGCTGATCCGTTCCTGCGATTCTGCTGAGTGCTCCCTCGTATTCCGGCAGAAAAATCTTCGTGCCGTCAGACATCACGAGAATGTCCTTTTTCCTTCCGGCAAGATGCAGCTTTCCGTTCTCGTCCAGATAACCGAGATCTCCCGTGGAAAGCACGCCGTTTTTCAATACCGCAGCGGTATCCTCCGGATATCTGTAGTATCCCTGCATCATGCACGTCTCAGAGGCAGCCAGTATTTCTCCGTCTTCCGCAATGGTAACAGTATCATCCGGGCAGATGCTCATGGAACGCGGGTCTGCCCCGGTACTGATGGCGACGCCGGAGCTGGTTTCAGTCAGTCCGTAGCCGAATGACAGCTGTATGCCTCTTTTCTTCACTTCTTCCATCAATTCATCCGGGCAGTCTCCCGCTCCGACAAGAATCAGCCGCATTTCCTCATTCAGACAGTCATGCCTGATCAGAAACTGCAGCAGCGACGGTACCGCGCAGATCACAGTCGGTCTGTACCATGCACAGTCATCGCCATAATGACGCATCCCTCTTCCGAGACACACCGGAACGCCGAACGTCATCGGCCAAAGCAGCGAACATACAAATCCGAACACATGAGACAGCGGCAGCACCGACAGCATCCTGTCTTCCTTTTCCAGCCCGAGCATCTGCCCGCCGTTATAAGCACTCTGCATCAGACTGTGATCCGTGAGTACAACAGCCTTGTTTTTTCCGGTCGTACCGCTCGTAAAAAACAGAATGTTTCCCGGACGCGCATGACTGTTTTTTATCTCCGGCAGAGGTATTTCCGGTTTCCCGTACAGCAGATCCATTTCCGTATATTCCGAAGCCTCTGCCAGTTCCTCTTTTTTCAGCAGCGGATCCAGCATGACAACCTGAAGACCCGAAAGATTGGCCGCAAAGATTTCCGCAATGCATTCCGGCGTACTGACTGCCGGGATGCCGATACAGGTTCCTGTATTCTTCAGCTCTTCACTCCGCACAAGTACCTGCCGGTAAAAATCCCGGTAACTGACCGGGACCGTTTCTTTTTCACCATAGAAAAAAGCCGTCTGATCCGGGAAGGTTCCGGCAAGATATTCCAGCAGATGTTTAAAACCCTGATAACGCATAGTCTCTTCTGAAAGAAGTATAGCACATTTGTAAAAAAATTCACAAAAATGTTATTGTACCCTGCTTTCCGTTGTATAATGAACTCAATAAGGAGTCTGCAAGACATGGATAAAAACATAAAGATCTGCATTATCGGAGGCGGTCCCGCGGGCCTTTCTGCGGGAATGTATCTGGAAAAGAAAGGATACGAAAACTACACGATTCTCGAGAAAAATGATCATGTAGGCGGAAAATGCCACAGCCCGCACTATAACGGAAGACGTTATGAAATGGGTGCCATCATGGGCGTGCCGTCCTATTACGCCGTTCATGACGTGGAAGAATTCTGCGGCATTACACATGACGGGCCGAAGCTGAACCGTAATTATAAGAATAAAGAAGGAAAAGTCATCGAACCGTTCGAACCGAAAAAGAACATCACCAAAATCCCTCAGCTGATGGCGATGAAAAAGCAGGTCAAGAAGCTCGGTGAAATTCTGGAAACAAAGTATAAAGGGTATGACGTCAACGGACACAGAGGCGTTGCGCAGGGAAGATATGAAGGCTTCGCCGTCACACCGGAAAGAGAACCGGTCAGCGGCGTCAATCCGAATCTGAAGGATCTTGCCCTTCCGTTCAAAGAATTCTGCCGGCTGAACGGCGTCGAACTGACACAGGATATCTGGATCGGACCGTTCACCTCATTCGGCTATGGATATTTTGATGAGATTCCGGCAGCCTATGTTCTGAAATACCTCGATTTCCAGACATGCATGAACTTCGTCAAGATCAATCTCTGGACATGGAAGGAAGGCACTCAGTTTATCTGGGAAAGCCTCAACAGCAAGCTGAAGCACGGGGCCAGACTGAACAGCAATATCACGAAGATCGAGCGCAGAGACGGAAAAGTATATGTCACAGTCAACGGCGAAATTGAAGAATATGACAAGCTGATCGTTACCGCGCCGCTGCAGTACTTCCCGGACTATGCGGATGCCCGTGAAGATGAAAAGCATTATTTCAGCAGGATCGAGTATGAACGCTATGATGTTCTGGCAGTTGAGACAAAGCCGGAAGATCATCCGGAAATCTCCTACTATGTATTCGACAACATGACGCCGGAGCGTCTCGGCCACCTGATGGTTTATTACAGAAGATGGAGAGATACAAAGGATCAGGTTATCACAACATATGCACTCCGCAAGCATAAGAATACGGATGAAATCCCGTATGACGAATGCAGAAGAACAGTGCTGGAAGACCTGAAGACAATGCATAACCCGGCCAGCGCAGTCGTCAATGAACAGTCCTGGTATTACTTCCCGCATGTATTTACAGAAGATTATGCGGCAGGATGGTATGATGATGTCGAAGCAATGCAGGGCAAATACGATACCTATTATGCAGGTGAGGTAATGAGCTTCGGTGATATGGACGAAACAGCCGAGTACTCCCGTGAGCTCGTTGAGCGTTTCTTCTGATGAAACTGAAAGTTCCCTGTTTCCGTGACAGGGAACTTTTTCAGGAAAGGAAATAACTGATGAAATTTTACAAAGACCATTACGACGTGATTGTCATCGGCGGCGCACTTGCCGGCATGAGCTGCGCGATGTCGCTCGCCAGAGAAGGAAAAGATGTGCTGATTCTGGAACGGCACAATCTCCCCGGAGGCATGGCCACCAGCTTTGTCAGAAACGGGGTTGAAATTGAGGCCACGCTCCATGAAATGATGTCCCTCGGCAAGGCGGAAGATCCGCTCTATATCCGGAAGTATCTGGATGAAATGAACGTGGCGATTGACTGGCTCAGAGTACCTGAGGCATATGAACTGCTTTCAAAACCGGACGGAATCGATATTACTCTTCATGCCGGGAGAAGAAGCGACGGCACCTGGGTATGCGCGGATGAGATTGATGCGGTTTATCCCGGCACAAAAGATGAAATCAACCGCCTGCTCGAACTGTGCAGAAGCGTATATGAATCCGTGCTGTTCCTGAATGAGCATACAATGTCCAAGGCAATGATGCTTCTGAAGCATGAACCGCTGGTCAAGACAGCCGGTTATTCCGCAAAGGAAGTGCTCGATACATCCTTTGACCTCCCGCTGAATGTCAAAAAGATTCTGAGCGCCTACTGGATCTATGTCGGACAGCCGATGAGCACTCTTCCGTTTACCATCTACGCCTTCCTGATGGCGGACTATATGATGGGCGGTTCCTTCGTCGCAAGAGGCTTCTCGCATGAGATGTCCGTGGCAATGGCGGAGAAATGCGAAGAGCTCGGCGTGCAGTTTGAATACGGACAGAATGTCGAAAAGATTCTGGTCAGGGACAATCATGTCTACGGCGTCCGCACATCCCGGGGAGATGAGATTCACTGCGACTATGTTGCCAGCGCCCCCTATCCGAATACCGTATACGGAAAGATGATTGAACCGCAGTCGGAAGTGCCCGAGGCTGCCAGAAAATATGCCAATGCGATGCCGATGAGCGTCACCTGCTTCAGCGTCATCCTCCTGCTTGATCAGAAGCCGGAAGATCTGAATATCAGAACCTATTCCGTCTTCTCTTCCGATGTCCCGTTTGATACGGACCGCTTCTGGAAGGAAGGCAGGCAGATCGGCGGCTGGAATTATCTGACCACCATCTGTCTGAACTACGCCAACCCGGAAGGGGTTCCGGAAGGAATGACTTCCCTGTCGATCACCTATCTGCCGCTTCCGGATGCATTCCTGGAGCTGGATGCGGATTCCTACTTTGAATTCAAGCGGACAGTCGCAAAGGAAATGATCGACCGTGTATCCGGTCATCTCGGCGTGGATCTGATTCCGCATATTGCCGAGATCGAGATCGTCTCACCGGTCACCATGTCGCACTATACCAGCGACTACCGCGGAGGCATCTACGGCTACCAGCATTCCATGGACAACTCGGTTGTCGCCCGTCTGGAGGATCTGGAAAAGGAATTCTACATCAAGGGTCTCGTCGGATGCGCCAGCCACCAGCTGGTCGGCGACGGCATGGCCTGCAATATCAACAACGGACGCATTGCCGCCAAGGCAATTCTTGAATGGATGAAGGAGGCCGGAAAATGAAAGTCAATGGATTTCTGAAGGACGTTACCGGCGCTTCCCGTGTAACCAAAGCAAGAAGAACCCTGATTCAGAACGGCAATCCTGCCAATATTTACCGCGATCCGATCCGGGAAGTTGCGCTTGAAGTACATCCCGAACCGATGCAGGTACGCTGCACGCAGGTAAAGGACGCCAGCACAACCGCAAAAACATTCCGCTTTGAAGCAGCCGGCGGCAAACTGCCGCCGTTCCAGGCAGGACAGTATGTCTCGTTTGAGCTGAAGATCGGCAATACCGTTACAACAAGACCGTTCTCTATTTCCAGCGCCCCGTTTGAAGCGCGGCAGAAAGATCATCCGTTCTTTGAAGTCACCGTACGCAGAGGCAGAGAAGACGGTTTTGTCAGCAACTATTTCTATGACTCCGTTCACGAAGGCGATGCATTCACCGTATCCCTTCCCTTCGGGCAGTTCTTCTATGAGCCGCTCAGAGACGGCAGACACATCCTGGCACTGGCCGGGGGATCCGGCATCACGCCGTTTGTGTCCATGGCAAAGGAAATCCGCCACGGGACACTGGATGCGGATCTGACGATCCTTGCCGGAAATGTCTCCTCTTCCGATATCATCCTGAAGGATGAACTCGATCAGCTTGCCGGCGGCAGAGTAAAAGTTGTTCATGTCATCTCCGGTGAAGAAGACTGGCAGGGTGAAAAAGGCTTCCTGACTTCCGATCTTATCCGGAAGTATATGCGGGAAGACAGCTCCTTCTTTGTCTGCGGTCCGCAGGTGATGTATCAGTTCGTCCGCGGTGAGCTGGAAAAGCTGAATATCGCCCCGAAACGGATCCGGATGGAAGTGTTCGGTGCACCGCGCGACATTACAAAGGCAGACGGATATCCGCTGAAGGAAGCACAGACATTCCGGCTTCACGTCATGCGCGGCATCCATGAAGATGTCATCGAGGCATCCTCCGCAGAATCACTGGCAGTCGCCATGGAGCGCGCCGGAATCAAAAACAAGACACGCTGCCGTTCCGGTGCCTGCGGATACTGCCGCTGCAAGCTGGTCAGCGGCGAGGTCTTTGTCCCTTCCGACGGAGACGGAAGACGCTGGGCGGATAAAAAGTTCGGATATGTTCATGCATGTTCCGCATATCCGCTGTCTGACTGCACCATAAAAATCATCATTGAAGCAGACTGAAGATAACCTTCTTTTGCAGGACAGGGCAAATCCCTGCCCTGCTTTTTCTTCAGGAAACAATCCGGATCATTTCACACGGGATTCACCTCCCGCGCAGACAATCTTAAGACAGGCTGTTTATTTTATACCTGTGCAGCGGAGGTGAACGATATGTGTATGATAACTGCATTAATTCCTGCGTACTGTCCGGATAATAAACTGATCGGTCTGGTCAGGGAACTGGAAGAGCGCAATGTCCGCTGCGTCATTGTGAACGACGGTTCTCCCGCAGAATACGACAGGATATTTGAAGGACTGCCCGCAGAGACGGAAGTCATCCGGCTAGAGCGGAATTCCGGCAAGGGCACTGCCCTGAAAACCGGCATGAAGTATATCGATGAAAATATCAGAAGCTGTATTGCCGTAACTGCGGATGCGGACGGACAGCATCTGCCTGAAGATATCATGCGTACTGCCCATGAAGCAGAAAAAGAAGAAAGAGCGCTGGTGCTGGGCGTACGCAGTTTTTCTGAAGATGATGTTCCGTTCAGGTCCTATTACGGCAATAAGATAACGGAAACCGTATTCCGGTTCCTGACAGGCGTGCATGTCAGCGATACCCAGACCGGCCTCAGAGCATTCCGGAGTGAATTGATTCCGGAGCTGCTGGAAGCGGGAGGCAGCCGCTATGAATATGAAATGAATCAGCTGCTGTACTGCATACAGAAAAAGATTCCCATCCGGGAAGTCGGAATACATACCGTATATGAAGGAAACAATGAAGGCTCGCACTTTCATCCGTTCCGTGATTCCTGGAAGATTTATTCCGGCATACTGAAATTCTCGCTGGCTTCGCTTTCTTCCTTCCTGGTGGATTTCCTGCTGTTTGCGCTGTTCAGCCGCATGTTCAAAGGTACATACAGTCTGGCGCTGGCCAATGTCCTTGCCCGGTTCCTGTCGGCTTCCTTCAATTACGAAGTCAACAGAACAGCTGTATTCCATGATACCGGCAGCCGGAAGCGCAGTCTGATCCGGTATATCCTGCTGGCTTTGGGCATCCTTGCATGCAATACCGCAATGCTTTATGTACTGGCTTCCGCGGGCATCCCTGCGACTGCGGCCAAAATCATGACGGAACTGATCCTGTTTGCGGCGTCATGGACAATTCAGAACCGGTTTGTATTCTCTCAGGAAAGGAGGAGCCTGAATCAATGAAAAAGAAAATGTTTTATATCAGAGACTGTCTGATCATCCTGATCATGACTGCGGCTGTTCTGCTGGATACCTTTGTCGTATCACAGAAATATACCGTTGCGGCAGAGCGCGATAGTTCTCATGAAACTGCCGCACCTGTTTCGGCCCCGGTCATCACCGGCACATCTTATCAGGATGAAAATATCTCAGTCTCCATCAGTACATACCGGTATAACGATACCGATATCTACGTTGCGGATGTACAGATCAGTGATCTTTCCTGTCTGTACAGTGTTCTGGCGGACAATACCTACGGTAAAAACGTGACGGAAAAGACCAGTGAAATGGCTCTGGAAAACAGTGCGGTTCTGGCAGTCAACGGTGATTATTACGGGGCCAGAAACAGCGGTTATGTGATCCGTGACGGCGTGCTGTATCGGGACAAGGCATCCGGAGATGATCAGGAAGACCTGGTCATATGGCCGGACGGATCTTTTGAGATCATCACGGAAGGCACAGTCAGTGCGCAGTCACTGGCTGATGCCGGCGCACTGCAGGTTTATTCCTTCGGACCGGCACTGATTGAAAACGGAGAGATTTCCGTCGGGCTGAATGATGAAGTCGGCAGGGCAAAAGCATCCAATCCGCGTACAGCGGTCTGTGAAATCGAGCCGCTCCATTATCTGTTTGTTGTCAGCGACGGCAGAACCGATGAAAGCGAAGGGCTTTCACTGTATGAACTGGCGGAATTCCTGGAGACATTTAATGTAAAAACCGCCTATAACCTGGACGGCGGCGGTTCTTCGACAATGGTATTTATGGGTGAGCTGGTCAACAACCCGACGACCGGTGGAAACAGAGTTTCGGAAAGGAGTGTCAGTGATGCGCTTTGTATCGGATATTAACCGGAAGTCCGTCATTGCATGGACAATGATCACCATCTTCAGCATGGTCTTCTCATTTATCTACGAAGCATTCAGCTTCGGCGTCTATTCCGCCTCCATGATCTGCCTGTTTGTCTGGCCGTTTGTGCTCGGCGTGATCCCCTGTCTGTTCCTGAGGCGGGATATGGGCAGATTCTGGAATGACGGCGTGCTGATCCTGATGGTTGCGGGCATGCTGAAAGGGATATTTGATATCTACGGTACCGCCAGCATGTGGCCGTCCGTCATGTTCGTCCTCGGATGGATCTGCATCCTGTACGGTTTTGTTCAGTTCAGATCGGAAATATGACTATCTGCGGGGTATGCATTGCATATCCTGCTTTATTTCTTTTCCAGAACCAGTGCCTGATACGGCTTCAGCCTGACGGAATGACCTTTCATGATAAAATTCTCATAATTGTTCAGCAGAACCTTCGCACCGTTTACCCAATCCGGAAGTGCATATTCCGTTTCATGCGGACTGAAGTTCCCAACGATAAACATCCTGCTTTCATTCAGTGTTCTGCTGTAGGCAATAATCCGTCTGTTTTCATGATCATATTCTTCAACGGTGCCTTTCAGAACTGTTTCATTGTTTTTCCGGATCCGCAGGAGTTTCTGATAAAAGCGGTATACGGACTTTTCGCTTTCCATATCTTTCCGGATATTGACATCCTTATATGCCGGATTGACGCACTGCCATGGCTCGCAGCCCCGGTTAAACCCGCCGTTGACGCTGTCATCCCACTGCATCGGTACCCGGGCATGGTCTCTGGCACCGTATCTGACAAGTCTGAATGCAAGCAGGTACGGCATGCCGTAACCGACCATCAGCTCATAGACAAAATGGCTGACCGGGTCCCGCATATCATTTATATTTCTGAAATTGCAGTTCCCCAGACCTGCCTCCTGTCCCATATAGATGAACGGAGTTCCCCAGCCCATATAAGTGACAGCAGCCAGCATGGTCGCTGCTTCATACCGGTATTTCTCCGTGTCGATCGAGAAACGGCTGACACTTCTGGGATTGTCATGATTCTCCAGAACAAGCGTATTCCATCCGACCCCGTAATTTTCCGTCTGGGGCTGAAGCAGTCCCTTCTTGAACTGAAGGAGATCGAACGGTTTCGGGAAGAATTTCTTTGCGGCAATATTATCGGAATCAAGGTGTGCGAAGTTAAAGATGGAATCCAGTTCATGGTTTTCTTCTTTCACATATTCCAGGGCGGCTTCTTCGGAAGGATGGAAGGATTCCCCGACTGTGAATGTGTCATACAGGGACAGTGCATTCTCATTCAGTTCCTTCAGGAACTCATGCATGCGCGGCCCGTCCACATAAAACGGCGCACCTTTCTGAAAGGAATCCTTATTGAAGTCATCCTGTATCGGATAAACCTTGGAGAACATATTGAATACGTCAAAGCGGAAGCCATCCACCCCTTTCTCCAGCCAGAATCTGAGAATCCCGATGATCTCTTTTCTCACTGCCGGATTCTCCCAGTTCAGATCCGCCTGTTCCCTGCAGAACAGATGCAGATAGAACTCATCGGTATCTCCGATTCTTTCCCAGGCAGAACCGGTGAATGTAGACTCCCAGTTGCTGGGAGGCATGAGTTTTCCTTTGTTCATTCTTCCTTTGCGGATGATGTAATAATCCCGGTAAGGCGAATCAGGACTGCTCAGAGCTTCTTTGAACCAGCGGTGTTCCGTTGAAGTATGGTTGATCACCATATCCATGATCACTTTCAGGCCCCTGCTGTGGCATTCCTCCATCAGCCTGTCAAAGTCTTCCATTGTACCGAATTTCGGATCAATGGCCTGATAATCGCTGACATCATAGCCGTAGTCATAATCCGGCGAAAGATACAGCGGCGAGAACCAGATAGCTGTGGCACCGAGATCTCTGATGTAGTCCAGTTTCGAAATAATGCCGGCAATATCTCCCCAGCCGTCATTGTCCGAATCCATAAAGCTGAACGGATATACCTGATATACCACCGCATTCTTATACCATTGTGTTTTCATGTTCATCTCTCCGACTCTTTTCATATACAGTTTACCGCAGAACGAAAGACAATTCTGCGGCATGCATCATATTTATTATCCGTTCTGTTCCAGAAGAAAACGCCTGATTTCTTCCGTCACCATTTCAAGACGGAAATGATAATCATGATCATCTCCCGGAATCACTGCCAGACGGCAGTTCTGATAGCGGGCTGCCGCATCAACGGAGTATTGCAGCGGAACCGCTTCATCCTGATCCCCATGCACAATCAATACCGGTTTCTGATATTTATCTATGAAATCCTCCGCATGGATCAGCTGCGCCGTACGGAAATAGTTCCCCTTCAGCCGCAATCCTCCGGCTTCAAACAGTTCGGGAATATGATCCGGATCAAACCGGAACATGCCGAGCAGATCTCCCTTTCTTGCACATTCGGGAATCAGAATTGCCGGAGACAGCGGAATCAGCGCTTTGAAATCATCCGGTCTGGCTCCGGCTGCCATCATGGCCAGCAGGCCGCCCTGGGAATGTCCGGAAATATAAAGATCCGAAACAAAGTCCAGGGATTGTGCATATTCAATCACTGTCATGGCATTGCCGAACCATTTGAAGATCGTATGGTCTTCGAATTTTCCTTCACTCATCCCATGCCCGTACAGATCGACTCTCAGCACCGCAAAACCGATATCGCATGCTGTCTTTGAAACGGCACGGATATGCGCTTCCTCCATGTGTCCTGTCAGGCCATGAAATAAAATCAGCAGCGGACATTTCCCGGATTGAACCGGCTGTTCAAGCTTTGCATGAAGACGGATATGATCATCCTCAATAAAGAACTCTTTCATCAGATACTGTCTCCTTATCATGACCATTATATCAATATGCCCATTTTCACAATAAAAACCTGTCCCATTGCAGGAAACAGGTCAGTCAGATTATTGATTTATGCGCTGATGGGCAGACGGTCATCATCGACATCCGTTTTGATTTCCATCGTGACGCCGTTGACCTTGTATTTCTTCAGGACAAACATTGTCACGGTGCTGGCCACGCCTTCCAGCGGCGCAAGCTTTCCGCCGACAAAATCAGCCACTTCGCGCATCGTTCTGGCGTTGATGCTGAGAAGGAATTCACTGGAGCCGCTGGTGAGATACAGGGAGGAGACTTCCGGGAACCGGGCAATGCGCTCGGCGATTTTGTCATATCCCCTGTCTCTTTCCGGCTTTGCAGAAACGCCGATAAAGGCATCCACATGATCGATATTTGTCTTGTCCCAGTTGATCACCGTGTGATAGCCGCAGATGATTTTCCTTTTTTCCAGGCTGTCCTTGGCATTTTCCACATCTTCCTCTTTCTCGCCGAGAATGTCGGCAAGATCCGCGACACTTGCACGGGGATAGAGAGAAAGCAGATCGAGCAGTTTCATTTCATCCATAATGTTTATTCTCCTTTGATCTCATCCAGGAATTCCTGAATGCGCTTCATCGCTTCACGCAGATGTTCAAGGCTGTAGGCGTAGCTGATTCTGGCAAACCCTTCCCCGCAGGCACCGAAGGCGCTGCCCGGAATAATTGCCACATGTTTCTTCTGCAGCAGCTGTTCGCAGAATTCATCCGAAGTCATGCCGCTGCTGGAAATATTCGGGAACAGATAGAAGGCGCCTTTGGGCTCAAACGTATGCAGTCCCATCTCATTCAGCTTCCTGACGCAATACTGTCTTCTTGTATCATACTGCCGGCGCATATAATCCACATCATCATCGCAGTCCCGCAGTGCGGTAATCGCCGCATACTGGCTGGTGGTCGGTGCCGACATGATGCAGCTCTGGTGGATCTTCGTCATTGCGGCAATGATGGGTCTCGGTCCGGCCGCATAACCGAGTCTCCAGCCGGTCATGGAATAGGTCTTGGAGAATCCGTTGACAACAATGGTACGTTCCTTCATTCCTTCGATCATAGCAATTGACTCATGAGCACCGGTGTAATTGAGCTCGGAATAGATTTCATCGGAAAGAACGATGATATCCGTTCCTCTCAGCACATCCGCGATTGCGGTGAGATCCTCATGCCGCAGTACCGCTCCGGTCGGATTATTCGGGTAGCTGAGCACCAGCATCTTGGTGCGCGGCGTAATCGCAGCCCGGATCTGTTCCGCCGTTACGCGGAATTCATTTTCCTCCGTGGTCGCAACCGGCACCGGCTTTCCGCCGATCAGTGTCGTGATCGGATCATAGCAGACAAAGCACGGTTCGGGAATGATTACTTCATCCCCCTCTTCAATCAATGCCCGCAGCGCAAGATCGATCGCTTCACTGCCGCCGACAGTAACCAGTATCTCTTCCGGCTGATAAGCCATTTCATACCGCCGCTTCAGCCAGCCGCATATTTCCATTCTCAGCTCTTTCAGTCCGGCGTTGGCAGTATATTTTGTCCTGCCGATTTCCAGGGAATGAATGGCCGCGTCGCGGATATCCCACGGCGTCTGAAAATCCGGTTCTCCTACGCCGAGGGAAATGCATTCCGGCATATCCGCAACCAGGTCAAAGAACCTGCGGATTCCGGAAGGTCTCATCTTTTCTGCTTTTTCTGAAATCAGTTTGTCGTAATCAAGCATAGCTTTTCCTCATATTTGTAACCATTATACCCATCCGTCTGATCATCTCAAGCATCCTGCGGGGATCTTTTTTGCTGTTCCTGTGCGCAGAATGCCTTCTTCTGAAAATATCCTCAAAGACCGCGGTGTCTTTCAGGTAAGAGACAGGATACCCGGTGTGTTTACTCTGTTTTCCCTTTCCGGTTCATCACCAGTCTGATAATCATCGGATACAGTGCCGTGTAGAAAAGAATGGTGATCATTCTTCTCATAAAGTGTCCCCAGTGACTGCCCAGCAGATTGTCCAGGGGTTTGCCGATATTGTTGTTCAGAAGCACAAAGATCACCATTCCCACCGCACACAGAATCATTCCGGCCGGATTGATTCCGGTGGGCTCAAAGCGGATCCATCTGCGTTCAATGAGGCGTCCGAGACAGAATGCAATCAGAAAGGCGATGTCTCCGTATCCGTCATTCATCATTTTCTGCGGATCAACCAGCAGCTTGCCCTCGACATAGGTCATCGGATACGGCTTGAAGGTAACATAGGCAATGGACGCAAAGCCGAATAGAATACCGCCGATCAGAAACAGATCTTCTTTTTCCGGATGCATTTCCAGATAACGGAAGATCCTGTCCATGACAATCAGACATAATACCGATTCGCAGATTGCCACGAATACATCCTGCGGCGTATGCACGCCCAGATAGTTTCTTGAAAATGCCACCAGCATCGTTCCCAGAATGCAGAGAATCTGAGACCATCTGTGCTTTCTCTCTGAAGTGGCTGCCATTCCTAAAAACTGCGGTGCGGCGGTTGCGGTATGTCCGCTCGGAAATGAATATCCGGTCGCGGAAGTAATGGCGTTTCCTGCCGGAACAATGCGCGGATCACGGATCCACGGACGATAGACGCATGCCGTCAGCTTTACCAGCTGGTTGACGGCAAGGGTCAGACACATGGCGGAAATCGCATACAGACCTCTTTTTTTATCCAGTGCCCAATAGATAAACAGAACCCCCAGAATCAGATATCTTGTCGCAAAAGTTGACACCGATTCCATAAACGGTGTCCAGGCATCATCGATGCTGTTCCGGAATTCCTGCAGAAACAGCAGATACTGAATATCCGGACCGGCTGTATCTTCTGTTTCCGTACCGGCATCAATAACAGCTTCGTCTTCATGTACCGGCATGTCCCAATGATTCCCTGCCGATATGACGGTTTCTCCGGCAGTTTCCATCATCAAAGCTTCTTCCGCAGACTTCTGATACGGCGCGCACGGCGTC
The DNA here is from genome assembly GCA_015058875.1 of Erysipelotrichaceae bacterium. Classification (GTDB taxonomy): domain Bacteria; phylum Bacillota_I; class Bacilli_A; order Erysipelotrichales; family Erysipelotrichaceae; genus Bulleidia. Next base: position 17,522 of record SVBN01000007.1, read on the forward strand.
AGCAGCATCAGTGAAAGAACTGCAATTCCAAATAGATTCATACAGTTAATAACCCCCTGAAAGATCAGAAATAAATTATAGCCATTATCCGGCATATATGGCAGTTCCGATTTCACGGAATACGGTTATTTCCATGAAAAAATCCCGTCCAGAGCATCAAACGGGAAACTTATCATCTGAGCCTTTCCGGCAATACCGGCTTCTGTTTTAATCAGCCGACGATCATCTTTGCAAATTCAGCTGCCGCCCTGCAGTCTTCGGCATCCGGCTTTCCCTTATGAATGCCTTTGAATTCCCCGCGGCAATGGAATTCCCTCTCATCCATCGGGATACCCGCTTTATCCGCTTCCGCTTTGACTTTCTTATATGTCGAGTTCAGCATGGCTGCCGAGCCGAAGTTGACGATCTTTCCGACTTTGCTTTTGTCCAGGCTTCTGATAAACGCACGTACTTCAGGATCAATGCTGAAGGCATAGTAAGAGTTGCCGAGGAAAAGAATATCCGCATATTCTTCAACCGGTGTGCTGATAGGAAGTGCTTCGATGCCAACTGCTTCAGCTACCGCTTCCGCCAGTCTTCTGGTGTTTCCGCCTTTTGTGTAATATCTGACTGCAACTTTCATTTTTCTGATCCTTTCTGCCGTTTCATCGAAACGGCACATTTCATATGGTTCACTTTACCATAAGGCACAAAAGAGTACATTGAACATGCATATGAAGACCCCGCTGCGCAGCAGGTCCGGATACTGACCGGCTTATTTCTTCGGCAGTATCACTGTGAAACAGCTGCCGTTTCCGACAGAGGAATCAACCAGTATATCTCCGCCGTGAAGCTTTGCAATCTTGTATGCCATTGCCAGACCGAGACCGTTGCCCTGGGTTTTATGACTGGTATCCCCCTGGTAAAACTGCTCAAAGATATGCACTTTTGTAATCTCATCCATACCTTCTCCCTGATCGGTCACCGAAACTGCCAGATGATCTTCCTCATCAGTCAGTCTGACCTGTATGGCCTTGCCCTGCGGTGAAAATTTTGCGGCATTGTCCAGAATATTCATCCATACTTCTTTCAGCAGAGATGCATTGCCGTAATACTCTGCTTCACAGAGGTCAATCCGGAAATCAGGATCTTTCTCTTTCCATTTCTGCCGGGTCACGAGAACACTCTGACGGATCTGCTCATCGATTCTCACGATAATTTCTGACTGATTAATAATTCTGCCGGAAGATCCGAAAAAATCAATCCGCAGTTCCTGAAGATAAAAATGATACCCCTGAAGAGGACCTGAGTGTGACAGCTGCTCGAAGATACTCTTCGCGGGTATCATTTTATATATTTCCGAAAAGCAGGAATCTCCATAAAGAATTACCCGCAATATAACAAAAAAGGACCGGCATTGTTATATGCTGATCCTCTTTTATATGGCGCCTCAAACAGGACTCGAACCTGTGACACCCTGGTTAACAGCCAAGTGCTCTACCGACTGAGCTATTGAGGCGTGCCTCTATAATATACTCTTCTGCGACTTTTAATGCAAGAACTTTATGAAAAAAATTTTTTGTTCTGAAAAACACAGAATACGGAAGTTTAATTTCGTTCCGGACAAGTCTGATTGCTTTGTTGCGGGGATAAAACTCTGCTAATATAAATGTATCGAAAGAAATAAAAAGGAGAAACAATTATGGGCTTAATACAGGCAGCTTTAAGTGCAGCAGGAAGCACATTCCGCGACCAGTGGAAAGAATATTTCTACTGTGAGTCAATTCCCAGCAACGTGATTGCTGTCAAGGGCAGAAAGAAGACCTCCGGCTTCTCCAGCAACTACGGCAATGACAACATCATTACAGACGGTTCTGTCATCGCTGTTGCGGACGGACAGTGCATGCTGATTGTCGAACAGGGCAAAGTCGTCGACTTCTGCGCCGAACCCGGTGAATACAAGTATGATTCCGCTACTGAGCCTTCTCTGTTCAGCGGTTCCCTTTCCGAAGGCATCAAGAATACATTTGCCCAGATCGGCAAGAGATTCATGTACGGCGGACAGCCTGCAGAAGATCAGAGAATCTATTATTTCAACACCAAGGAACTGGTAGGACAGAAATACGGAACAGCATCCCCTGTACCGTTCAGAGTCGTTGATGAAAGAGCCGGCATCGATATCGATGTCAGCGTCAAGTGCTTCGGTGAATACAGCCTGAAGCTGGTTGACCCGGTACTGTTCTATACGAATGTATGCGGAAACTTCTCCGATACATATCCGGTAAGCATGATCGAAGGCCAGCTGAAGAGCGAACTGCTCTCAGCACTGCAGCCGGCATTCTCCAGATTCGGCGATGAAAAGATCCGTTACTCTTCCGTACCGGCTCATACAACCGAACTCTGCAATATCCTGAATGATGTGCTCAGTGCATCCTGGAGAGAAACCAGAGGCCTTGAAATCGGCAGTATCGCTGTTTCCAGCATCAAGGCTACAGAAGAAGATGAGGCCATGCTGAAGAAGATGCAGCAGAATGCCGCATATGCAAATCCTGCACTTGCAGGAGCCACTTTGGTCGGAGCACAGGCTCAGGCAATGGTGGATGCCGCAAACAACGCCAACGGTGCAGCGATGGGCTTTGTCGGAATGAATGCCGCTCAGGCAGCCGGCGGAGTCAATGCCAATGCACTGTTCCAGCAGGCAGGACAGCCTCAGCAGGTACCGGCAGCCGGTGCGATGAACACTGCCGCAGGCAGCTGGACATGCCCGAAGTGCGGCACAGTCGGCACAGGCAACTTCTGCACCAACTGCGGCACACAGAGACCTGCTCTTCAGTGGACATGTCCGAAGTGCGGTACCGTCGGTACGGGCAACTTCTGCACCAACTGCGGTACACAGAGACCCCAGTAACAGACTTGCATGCAGTGACGCCGTCTCTTAACGGGCACGGCGTCATTTTTTACCAGGGAGGTGAGGATATTTATGGCTGATCAGGTCACAAACTATCAATGCCCAAATTGCGGGGGCCCTCTTCATTTTGATTCTGAAACACAGAAACTGAAATGTGACTACTGCGACTCTCTGTTTACGCCGCAGGAAGTTGAAACATTTTATGCGTCAGCCAATGAACAGGCTCTGAATGCGGAGTCAGATCAGTGGGAGATTGAATCCGGGCAGTGGACAGCGGAAGAAGCAGCGCATCTGAAGGCTTACAACTGTCCTTCCTGCGGTGCCAGAATCATCACTGATGATCATACCGGCGCCACCAGCTGTCCTTATTGCGGAAACAACCAGATTGATCCCGCACAGTTTGACGGATCATACCGGCCGGATTATGTGCTTCCGTTCCAGCTGGATAAAGATTCGGCTGTCAGCCGTCTGAAGAAGTTCTATCAGGGAAAGCCGCTTCTGCCCAGGGCATTTACGGAAAACAATCATATCGAAGAAATCAAAGGTGTTTATGTACCGTTCTGGCTGTACAATGCAAAGCTGGATGCGGACATGACATATCACGCCACCAGAACCATGTCACATCGGGAAGGTGATTACCAGGTGTCCACTACATCGCATTATCAGGTGGCCCGGCGCGGACTTGTCAGCTTCACGAGAGTCCCTGCGGATGCCAGTTCCAAGATGCCGGATGAGTTTATGGATGCGGTAGAGCCGTTCGATTACAGCAAGATGGTACCATTCCAGATGTCCTACCTTGCCGGCTACCTGGCAGACAGATACGACGTCGATGTGAAGGAAGATCAGGAACGTGCAAATGAGAGAATGCGCCATACTGTTATATCCGCGATGAGCAGTACAGTCACGGGATACTCTTCGGTTGTCCCCGAGCGCCAGCACATCCGCATCGTTTCCGGCTATGCCGATTATGCATTCCTGCCGGTATGGGTACTTTCAACCAGATGGAACGGGAAGCCGTATCTCTTCGTCATGAACGGACAGAGCGGAAAAATGATCGGAGATCTTCCGGTAGACAACGGCAAGTTCTTTCTTTACCTGATTCTGATCGCACTGGTGATTTTTGCAGTATTATTCCTGCTGTTCGGCGGGCTGTTCTGAGGAGGCAATCATATGGAATTGAAGAAACTGATCCCCGGAACAATGGCTGCCGCAGCATTATGTTTCTCACTGGCCGTTCCGGTGTCGGCAGATAATACGGAATTTGTCAGAGATGAATACGGGCTCCTGTCAAACCAGGAAGTCCAGGAGCTGGAAAACTATGGACAGCAGCTGTTTGATGAGAAACAGTGCGGTGTATACCTGCGTGTCACAAAAGATATCGGAGGTTATTCCGACGCTTCGGATTTTGCAGAATACCTGTACGTGGTCGAGGAACTCGGGTACGGGGATGATCATGCCGGAATTCTGTTCGTTGTCTCAATGGGAGAACGCGACTATGCCGTTACCGTATACGGTTCTGCCTATGATGTATTTACTGACCGGGCAGTCTCCGGAATGATTGACGATATACTCGATGATCTGTCCCGCGGCAATTGGTATGATGCATTTGAAACATATTATGGAGATTCCGAACGTCTTCTGAGAAATTACACATATCATGAAACGGAATATGACAACAATGATGATCTGATTATCATTGATCCGCCCGCACCGGAAAAAAGAGGTGCCAATCCGATCATTCTTGCAATCGGTTCTCTGATGTCTTCCCTGATGGTATGTCTCGGACTTCGCTTCAGAAATAAAACAACCGGGGAACGTTATTCGGCACACGAATATATGAGTCAGATCACGATGACAAACCGTCTGGATCTGTTTACCCATCATACTGTTTCCAGAGTCCGTGTATCCAGCCCGCCGAGTTCCCACTCCGGCGGCGGAGGCGGTATTACAACCTCCTATCACAGCAGCGGATTCCACAGCACAAGCGGAAAATTCTGACATGAACCTGCAGGTCACCTGCGGGTTTTCATTTGAAAAGGAGCACTCCCGCATGGAATGCTCCTCAGTTATTTACGTATTGCGACGGCGATGCCGTCCCCGGTATCCGCATAGTACACCGCATCAAATCTGGAATCTTTCAGCAGGTTCTCCCGGAATTTCATAATCTTATGTGCCATCTGTACCGTGCTGCGGTTATGGGACAGTGAATTATCATCCACGATTCCGTGGAATGCCAGATTGTCAAACACAAATACGGTTCCCTGGTGGGAGTTGTCATAATAGTGTTCCAGATATCTTCCGTACTGTGACTTTGCGGCATCGATAAAAATCAGATCATATGCACTCATCGTCACATAATCCGCCCCGTCCATGCAGTGCACATAGATGCGGTCAGCCAAACCGCATGCACGGATATTCTCTTCCGCTTTTTCTGCGGAAACCGGATCGATTTCCACTGTGTCTATTACAATATCTTCCCTGACGGAAGCCATCATAATGGATGAATAGCCGACTGCAGTACCGATCTCCAGGATTCTCTGGATCAGAGGATGCTCTGCAAGATATGTGCAGAGAAAACGGATTCCGTCATCCTTCATGACAGGAACACCGTTTTCCAATGCCTCCTCATGTATTTTATCAATCAGTAAATTCATCAGTTCTTCAGACTGTTCATCGGTGCGGGAATTCTTCCGCCGCGGTGAATCATCACATCCGGCTTCACGGTTCTTACCGGCATCACCGGACCGTATCCCAGCAGTCCGCCGAATTCCAGTGTATCTCCTGCTTTCCTGCCGATGGCGGGAATCAGGCGACATGCGGTGGTCTTGCTGTTGATCATGCCGATTGCGGCTTCATCCGCAATAATTGCGGAAAGTGTTTCCGCTGTGGTCTCACCCGGAACAACGATCATATCGAGGCCTACAGAGCATACTGCAGTCATCGCTTCCAGTTTTTCAATCGAAAGCGTACCTGCGGATGCGGCGTCGATCATTCCGGCGTCTTCCGAGACCGGAATAAACGCACCGGACAGTCCGCCGACACTGGAACTTGCCATGACTCCGCCCTTCTTCACGGCGTCATTCAGCATGGCAAGACATGCTGTTGTGCCGGGACCGCCGACCTGTTCCAGACCGATCTCTTCCAGAATCTGAGCAACCGAGTCGCCGACAGCCGGCGTCGGTGCAAGCGACAAATCCAGAATACCAAACGGTACACCGAGTCTTCTGCTGGCTTCCGTTCCGACCAGCTGCCCCATTCTTGTCACCTTAAATGCAGTCTTTTTGATGATTTCGGCAATCTGATCCATCGAGGCATCTTTGCCTGCCTGCCGTACCGCCTCGCGGACTACACCGGGACCGGATACGCCGACATTGATGACACAGTCCGGTTCGGAAATACCATGGAACGCCCCTGCCATAAACGGATTATCTTCAACGGCATTGCAGAAAACCACCAGTTTGGCTGCACCGAAGCAGTTTCTGTCCTTTGTCAGTTCCGCTGCCTCACGGACGATCTGCCCCATTCTGCGTACCGCATCCATATTGATGCCGGCTTTGGTGCTTCCGATATTGACGCTGGAACACACCAGATCCGTGCAGGCCAGTGCTTCCGGAATCGAATTGATCAGCAGTTCATCTCCGGGCGTCATGCCCTTCTGCACCAATGCGGAATAGCCGCCGATGAAATTAACGCCGACTTCTTTCGCTGCCTCATCCAGAGCAATCGCATATTTTTTGCAGTCGCCGCCGGAAACCGATGCCAGCAATGCAATCGGTGTGACGGAAATACGCGAGTTAACAATCGGAATGCCGTACTCTCTGGAGATATCATGTGTGACTTTCACAAGATCCCGGGCTTTATTCAGGATCTTTTTCTTTATTTTTGCACAGGAAACATCAATATCCGGATCCGCACAGTCCAGCAGGGAAATCCCCATTGTAACTGTTCTGACATCGAGGTTCTCTTCATCGATCATCCGGATTGTTTCCAGAATGTTGTCTTCTCTGATAACTGCCATAGGTCACACCGTGTGCATCGCATTGAAGATGTCTTCATGCATTACATGTATTTTCAGATTTTCCTTTTCTCCGGCTTCTTCGATCTCACTCATAATTCTGTCGAGATCTCCGTTTTCTTCCGGAATTTCAACGATCATAATCATCGTAAACAGATCTCTCAGACTCTTCTGGGTCACATCAATAATATTGATGTCACGCTTTGCACATTCTGTCGCCACGAATGCAAGAATCCCAGGTCTGTCTTTCCCGATGGTAGAAATAACTGCCCGCATACCGTTTCTCCTCTCTTACTTTTCAATCAGATCGTCCAGTGACAGACCGCAGTAATACAGTTCCATCTCCAGAAACAATCTGACGTTTCTGATCATATCCAATGTTTCTTCCGTACATGTGCTTGATGAGATCCCTGTTTCAAAATCATAGCTGCATACGGATCCGAAGCCGCCGGTATCACCCTTCCAGCTGTAAGCATACTGGCTGGTTCTGTTTTTATAGGAAAACAGACTGTTGTCAAAATCAAAGATATAGCTTTCTCCGTCATTGTATTCCGTCAGATATGTTCCGTCATCCTGCACAACATATCCAAGACGTCCGACCAGACGTTTTTTCAGTGTATCCGTCACTGATCCTTCCGCAGCATCTGCTTCCAGATCAGCATCTGAGATCTGTGAGGTATCGATAGCGGAATAATGAGGATAGAAAGCCGTCATATCCTTTACCGCCTGTGTCAGGCCTGTTTCAGCTGTTCCGTAATCACTGTAATACAGCTCGCTGTCATAAGTCACTTCGGAATCCATCCCCTGGATTTCAACATCGGAAACAAATTCGGCATGTTCACTGACGACATAGTTTTCCGGACTGTATGTTCTTACTATCTTTCCGCTGTTCACATGATACCGGTCTGCACTGCTGATTCCGTAGAAATCATATTGATTCACAAACAGCTTTTCAGCACCTTCTTCAGTGAGATCCAGGGTATATACCTCTCCTGCATCAGTGCTTTCTTTCGTAACATCCCTGATATAGGAAGCCGGGATTTCTCCGCAGTCCAGTGGCACCAGCATCAGACTCTTCACATCGGTGAATGACATTTCGTCATAGTAATTCACCCCGTTGTATACGGCGTACAGTTTCTTATCATAATACCAGCCGGTCAGTGTTGAGTTCAGTCCGTCCGCACTGAAATTCTGCATCAGGTGCGCCTGCGGAGAACTGTCCTCGTCCTGAACAGTCAGTATCCCGTCCATACTGTATTCGGCGGAAGATTCATTCGGAAACAGCATGCTGTATGTGCATCTCACATCCGCTGTCCAGGAATCTGCTTTCTCAGCCGCCGGAAGCATTGTTTCCTGCCCTGAGGTTTCAGCTGACGGCTCTGTTTTTTCGTCCGGTGCTGCAGAGCATCCGGCCAGAAGCAGTACAAGCACCAATAATCTTTTCATTGTCATAGGCGTATTGTATTACAAACATCGGACGAATACAAAGCACGATCAGTCGCTGATATCATCGTCCAGTACAATTGCGGCTTCCCAGTCGGGATATCTGTCCGCGATTTCCGCCTGGATATCATGGTAAATTGCTTTTCTGTCAGCCGCATAATCAATGATGATATCAAACGTCATGAATTTCTTTTCCGCATTTGCACGGAAGCCATGGATCTGCATTACTTCATCATGCGATGTGACAAGTCTTGTTACGTTTGTTCTGAGTTCTGCGATTTCATCATCTCTTGTATTGACGGAATAGATGCCGATGCCGGTCAGGGCTACGCCGTGCTTTTTGAATACCGCATATTCAATCCTGCGTGCCATTGCGTCGATCTCATCCGCTGTAACATAGTCGTTTACTTCCACATGGACGGATCCCTGAAGCTTATCCGGACCGTAGCTGTTCAGAATCAGATCGTATGCACCGAGTGCCAGAGGATCCTCGCAGATCGTCTGCTTTATTTCCCGGGAAAGATCTCCGCTGATTCTCACGCCGAGAATATCATCGATTGTCCCCGTCAGCATCTCCAGACCCGACTTGATGATCATCACAGCGATCACAACGCCGATATATGCTTCAACAGAGATATGTGCAAACAGGAACAAAAGTGCTGAAGCAAGCACGGACAGTGACAGAACAGCATCGTTTCTGGCGTCTTCTCCCGAAGCCACCAGAGAGCCGCTGTTGACTTTTTCACCAACCGATTTGACATAGTTCCCCAGCAGCAGTTTCACCGCCACGGAAGCCGCAAGGATCACCAATGTGAGCGCCGAATAATCCGCCGTTTCCGGATGAATGATCTTTTTGACGGATTCGACCAGTGAGGTAATACCGGCATACAGAACGATTGCCGATATAATCGCTGCACTGAGATATTCGATTCTGCCGTATCCATACGGATGCTTTTTATCCGGTTCCTTTGAAGCCAGTTTTGTGCCGACAATTGTAATAATCGATGACATCGCATCGCTCAGATTATTGACCGCATCAAGAACGACTGCTATCGACCCTGCCAGCAGTCCGGCAATTGCCTTCAGGGCTGCAAGCACAACGTTTGCCCCGATTCCGATCAGGCTTGTACGGACAATCACCCTGTCTCTGCTCAGCATCATTTCTTTTCCGCTCTGTTCACTCATTTGACTGCCTCCTGCATATGTACCATTTTAAGCAAAAAACCACCAGGAATAAATGATTTTTATCTTCCCGGCATAATGAAAACCGGCCGGCTGTCAGCCGACCGGTAAACATCATATTAAACCAGCTCGATGAATGCCATCGGAGCAGAGTCACCATGACGGAAACCTGTCTTGACGACACGTGTATATCCGCCGTTGCGATCCTGATACTTCGGAGCTACTTCATCAAACAGCTTCTGCAGAACAGTCTGCTGTGTTTTTTCATCCGCTACAACATTGCGGATATAAGCTGCTGCCTGACGGCGTGCAGCAAGATCACCCTTTTTGCCGAGTGTGATCAGTTCATCAACAACCGCGCGCATATCCTTGGCTTTTGCTTCTGTTGTCTCTACACGGCCGTAGAGAATAACGGATGTAGCCAGATTACGCAGCATCGCTTTACGATGATCTGCAGTTCTTCCGAATTTACGGTTCCACATAGTTCATTCCTCCTGTTAGTCGAAGGACTTGAAGCCCATACCGAGTTCGGAGAGCTTGTCCTTAACCTCTTTCAAAGATTTCTTTCCGAGGTTGCGAACTCTCATCATCTCATCCTCGGTCTTCTGTGTCAGTTCATCAACAGTCTGAATGCCTGCACGTTTCAGACAGTTATAAGAACGGACAGACAGATCCAGATCTTCAATCATCATCTGACGTCCCTTGTTCGGAGTTTCGATGCCGCCTTCTTTAATGACATCTTCCATTCCGAGGACTTCATCACTGATGCCCGCAACAATATCCAGATGATCAATCAGGATTTTTGCGGCCATTGCAAGTGCCTTCTGAGGATTCATGGAACCATCGGTCCAGATCTCCATCGTCAGAGCATCATATTTAGCGTCCTGACCGACACGTGTCGGTTCGGACTGATAAGCAACCTTCTGGATCGGAGTGTAAATTGAATCTGTAAATACTGTTCCGATGCCCTGAGAATTCCCCTGGTTGGCCTGTTTATTCAGATCACTTCCAACATAACCACGGCCGTTCTTGGCCTTGAGTTCCATTTCAAGAGTTGCATCTTTTTCAAGGTGTGCAATTTCAAGATCCTTGTTCAGAATCTCTACCTGAGCAGGACAGATGATATCACCGGCAGTAACTGTGCACGGACCCTTTGCAGAGATCTGCAGAGTATAGATTTCATCATCTTCAATCTTCATAATCAGCTGCTTGAGCTGAAGAATGATCATGGAAACATCTTCCCGTACACCCGGGATTGTTGTGAATTCGTGATAAACACCGTCAACTTTGATGGAGAATACAGCAGCTCCCGGCAGGGAGGACAGCAGGACTCTGCGCAGCGCATTACCGATTGTTGTACCGAATCCTCTCTCAAGCGGGGAGAGTTCGAATTTTCCGTAGTTTTCAGATTCCACGTACTCTTTGACTTCAAAATCTGCGCGTTCAAATTTCTGCATGCAACAATCCTCCTCTTTCTCTGATTAACCGCGCGGTCTCTTCGGCGGACGGCATCCGTTATGAGGGATAGGTGTCACATCATTGATCGCTGTGATCTCCAGTCCGGCTGTCTGCAGAGAACGGACTGCAGCTTCACGACCCGGACCGGGTCCCTTAACATTTACTTCTACCGTCTTCATGCCCTGCATGACTGCGGCTTTAGCTGCTGCTTCAGCACAGAGCTGAGCAACATACGGTGTTGACTTACGGGAACCCTTATATCCCAGTGCTCCTGCGGAGCTCCAGGAAATAACGTTTCCTGCTTCATCTGCGATTGTAACAATCGTATTGTTGAATGTTGAATGGATGTGAGCGACACCCTTCGCCACATTGCGCTTGATCTTCTTCTTGCGCACAACAGTTCTCTTTGTGTTCTTAGGCATTTCTGTGTCCTCCTCCCATTACTTCTTCTTGTTCGCAACTGTACGGCGCGGTCCTTTACGTGTACGCGCATTCGTACGTGTACGCTGTCCGCGCACAGGAAGACCTCTTCTGTGACGGAGTCCGCGGTAGCATCCGATTTCCATCAGACGCTTGACGTTCAGTGCTCTCTCACGGCGGAGATCACCTTCTGTCTTGATTGCATCAACCTGCTGACGGATTGCAGTTTCCTGCGCATCTGTCAGATCCTTTGTTCTGATGTCTTCACTGATTCCGCATTCAGCAAGGATCTTTTTAGCGGTTGTAAGTCCGATTCCATAGATATAGGTTAAGGATATTACGATACGCTTATTGTTCGGAATATCCACACCAGCGATACGTGCCATAGTTTAATCTTCCTCCTGATTAACCCTGTCTCTGCTTATGCTTGGGGTTTTCGCAGATAATCATAACAACGCCTCTGCGCTTAATGACTCTGCATTTGTCGCAAATAGGTTTTACTGACGGTCTTACCTTCATTTTGTCTGCCTCCCGGACGTACTCGTCCTCAGGTACTTTCTGTAAAATTGTCTGTAGGTACAGCCCACGTGTAATTCAGGTCAGATTCCACAGCTTCCTTATCGCCTGGTAAAATGCGGATGATATGCATCCGGATTTTACCAGCAACGTGAGCATGGTTACTGCGTCCGTTCCGAATCTGTACCGGAAACCCTATAAAGCCGGTTTTCTATTGCAATATGCGCGCAATTCAGAGGTGCGAGCACCCAATATTGTACTCGCACCACCATGAATTATGCAACCTTTTTTAACGCTTTTTTAACGTCTTCGAAGACTTCTGCGGCAGGTTTGCCTGCATCGATCTTCTCAACAACACCCAGCTTGTCGAAATAATCAATGACAGGCTTTGTGCTGTTTTCATATTCGTCCATGCGCTGACGAAGTTTTTCGACTGTGTCATCCTTGCGCTGCTGCAGCTCGCCGCCGCATTCATCGCAGATTCCTTCAACTTTCGGGCGATGAGTCGTCATATGGAAGATCGCACCGCACTTCGGGCAGATTCTTCTTCCTGTGATACGATCAGCCAGAACATCGAAGCCGACTTCCAGTGCCACTACTACTTCAACAGGCTTTCCGATCTTATTGGCAATCTCACCGAATGCTTCCGCCTGCACCAGAGTGCGGGGGAAGCCATCCAGAAGATAGCCTTTCTGACAATCAGGCTCGAGCAGCCTCTGTTCTACCATCGCGTTGATTACGTCATCCGGTACAAGCTTGCCGGCATCCATGTAGGATTTGGCTTCTTTACCGAGTTCAGTGCCGTTACGTACATTCTCTCTCAGCATATCGCCTGTAGAGATGTGGGGGATGTCATACTCCTTGATGATGAGGTCTGACATTGTTCCTTTGCCCGCTCCAGCGGGTCCCATGATCAGAATGTTCATGCTTGCTCCTCCTAATTATCATTTTAATTTTTACTTCAGGAATCCGTGATACTGTTTCTGTGTTAACTGGCCTTTCAGAGCTGCCACAGTTTCCATGGCAACACCGACGACAATGATAATGCCGGTTCCACCGACCGAAACGGATGTCGGGAGGGAAGTTACCATCGGCAGTAAATGGGGAATTACTGCGATGACTGTCAGGGCAGTAGCACCGAGAACAGTGATTCGGTTGATGACTTTATGCAGGTATGTCTTCGTCTCATTTCCCGGACGGATACCCGGAATATATGCTCCGGATTTACCCAGATTCTCCGCGACCTTTTCCGGATCAACCTGCAGATCAGTGTAGAAGAATGTAAACAGGAATGTCAGCACAGCGTAGATAATCAGTCCGACTGGCTTCTGAAGACTGAGGAAATCACTCAGCTTTCTGTATGCCCCCTGGTTTACGAAACTCAGAATGATCTGAGGCGCGGTTATGATTGACGATGCAAAGATAACCGGGATAACGGAAGCGGAATTGATCTTGAACGGGAGATAAGTGATATCACTCGCACCGCGGCTGGAACTTCCGGTATACTGAATCGGAATTTTTCTGACCGCCAGCTGCATGATAACAACTCCGACAATCACTGCAAGATAGAGCAGTATGTAAAGCAGATACATCAGAACGCCGTTGAATACAGCACCCTGAGACTGCCCTGCTACCATAATATTATACACCTGTGCAAATGTCGCAGGCATATTTGAAACGATACCGGCAAAGATAATGACCGAAATACCGTTTCCGATTCCCTTCATGCTGATACGGTCGCCGATCCAGAGCAGGAACATTGTTCCGGCTGTCAGAATGGTGGCTGTATACAGATATGTGGAGAATCTCGAACTCTCAAGGATTCCGTACTGTTTGTCGAAACCGTACACCATGGAGAACGACTGTACAAGTGCCAGCACTAAACCGAGATATCTTGTAACTTTATCCAGCTGCTGTCTGCCCTGCTGTCCTGACTTTGTCATTTCAGTCAGAGCTGGAATGACATCCATGCTCAGCAGCTGAATAATAATGCTGGCGGTAATATACGGTGAAACACCGAGTGCAAATACCGACATTCTTTCAAACGCTCCGCCTCCGAGCATGTTCATCATGCTCAGAAGAGAATTGTCGGAAATCTGTGCCGCAAGTTTCGCGGAATCAACACCCGGAACGGGTATTGCCGCACCTATGCGATAGATCAGCAGCATGCACAGAGTGAAGAGGATCTTGTTGCGGATCTCCTTGTTTCTGAACAGGCTGGCGAACGTGCGCATCATATTACAGCACCTCGGCTGTTCCGCCTGCTTCTTCGATTGCTTTCAGTGCAGATTTGGAGAACTTGGCAGCCTTAACTGTCAGTTTCTTCTCAAGAGCACCTTCGCCGAGAATTTTAACACCGTCAAGTTCTTTCTTGACAAGGCCTGCAGCCTTCAGCGCCTCTGTGTCAACAGTAACGCCTTCTTCGAATCTGTTCAGATCCTTAACATTGACAACTGCATATTCCTTGCGTGTGAAGTTTGTGAATCCACGCTTCGGGAATCTCTTATATGCAGGTGTCTGGCCGCCTTCGAATCCGATTGCAACACCGCCGCCGCTGCGTGCATTCTGACCCTTGTGACCCTTTCCGGCTGTTTTGCCTGTGCCGGATCCCTGGCCTCTGCCGATACGCTTCGATACGAAACGGGCACCTTCATTGGCCTTCAGTTCATTCAGCTTCATCTGATACCCTCCTTATCGAACCTCAGCGACTTTGATATCGCGGAGTTTAGCAACATCGTTGACTGTACGCATGCTCTTCAGAGCATCCAGTGTAGCGTAAACTACATTGACCGGAGTACGGCTTCCGATGACCTTGGACAGAACATCGTTGATGCCTGCCAGTTCAAGAATGGAACGTACTGCGCCGCCGGCGATAACTCCGGTACCGGGAGCAGCGGGCCTCAGCATAACAGAGCTTGCGCCGTGCTTTCCGAGTGCTGTATGCGGTACTGTACGGTTGTTGTCAACGAGCTGTACACGGAATACATTCTTGTTTGCAGCATCTGTAGCTTTTCTGATTGCATCAGGTACTTCAGCTGCCTTGCCCATACCGAATCCGACTCTGCCCTTATGATCGCCGATAACGACCAGTGCAGCGAAACGCATTCTGCGTCCGCCCTTGACAGTTTTGCTGACACGGTTGATGGAAACTACCACATCGTCGAACTCTTTGGGTTCGCGAGGTCTCCTGAAAGGTTTACGTTCGTTTGCCATTTTGATCTCCTCCCCCTTAGAACTTCAGACCGGCTTCTCTGGCTGCATCAGCCAGCGCCTGTACTCTTCCGTGATAGACATATCCGCCGCGGTCGAAACGCACTGCTTCAATGCCTGCTTCGAGGCACTTCTTGGCGACATCTTCGCCAACTTTCTTTGCGGCTTCAATGTTTCCGCCGTTTTCCAGCTTCAGAATAAGGCTGCTGGAAGAAAGAAGTGTTTTTCCTGTTGTATCATCGATAATCTGAGCATAAATCTGCTTGTTGGAACGGAACACGTTCAGCCTCGGGCAGTCGGGAGTTCCGCTGACAACTCTGCGGACACGTGCATGTCTGCGGAGACGTTCTTCGTTTTTCTTAGTCTTTTTCAGCATCTGTCTCTCTCCTTCCCATTACTTCTTGGCAGCTGTCTTACCTTCCTTACGGCGGACATGTTCATCCTTATAACGGACACCCTTTCCTCCATAAGGTTCAGGCTTCTTGGCTGCTCTGACAACTGCGGCAAACTGACCGACGCGCTGCTTGTCAATACCTGTAACATTGATTGTATTGGCATCCGGTACGGTGACAGTCAGATCATCCGGTACATCAAACTCAACAGGGTGGGAGAAACCGAGGTTCATTGTCAGTTTTTTTCCTGCGAGAGCTGCACGGTAACCGATACCGACAATCTGCAGTGTCTTTGTGTATTCCTTGTCACAGCCCTCGATCATGGTAGCCAGCAGAGCGCGGGTTGTACCATGGAGCTGTTTTGTCGTTTTCTCTTCATTCGGACGGGTTACTGTAATAGTATTGTCTTCAATAGAGATGCCGATCAGCGGTGAGAATTTTCTGGTCAGTGTTCCCTTCGGGCCCTTAACCGTCACCTCATTGCCTTCAGCGACAGTCACTTCGACGCCGGAAGGAATGGTAATCGCTTTATTTCCGATACGTGACATTTTCTTTTCCTTTCTCTAATTACCACACGTAAGCGATAACTTCGCCGCCCGTGTGCTTCTTGCGTGCATCTCTGTCAGTCATCATTCCTTCGCTTGTGGAGATGATGGCAATACCCAGGCCGTTCAGAACAGAAGGAATTTCATTCTGCTTTGCATATACGCGCAGTCCGGGTTTGGAAATGCGTTTGATTCCTGAAATAACACCGCGCTTGTCAGCAGCGTATTTCAGAGTTACTGTCATTTTTCTTTCAATGCCTTCGCCTGTAACAGCATAGTTCTCAATGTAACCCTCTGCTTTCAGGATTCTGGCGATTTCAACCTTAACCTTGGAAACGGGAGTAACTTCAACTGTATCCAGGTGTGCCTGTACGCCGTTGCGGATTCTTGTGAGCATATCGGCGATAGGATCTGTCATATTCATATTGTCTGTTCCTCCTTTTCCTTACCAGCTTGCCTTCTTGACACCGGGAATCTGACCTTTGTAAGCCAGTTCACGGAAACAGATACGGCAGACCTTGTACTTTCTCAATACAGAATGCGGGCGTCCGCAGCGTTCGCAGCGTGTGTATTCTCTCGTGGAGAATTTTGCAGGACGGCTCTGCTTAACTTTCAGTGATGTTTTTGCCATTTTCTCAGCCCTCCTTATTTAGCGAACGGCATGCCCAGCTGTTCGAGCAGCGCATAGGCTTCCTGATTTGTCTTGGCGGTTGTGACGATAACAATATCCATACCGCGGACTTTGTTGACCTTATCGAAATTGATTTCCGGGAAGATCAGCTGTTCCTTGATGCCGAGTGTGTAGTTGCCGCGGCCGTCGAATGCGGTCTGGCTTACACCACGGAAGTCACGGACACGGGGCAGGGAAACGTTGAACAGCTTGTCAAGGAATTCATACATACGCTGTCCGCGCAGTGTAACCTTGCAGCCGATGGACATGCCTTCACGGAGCTTGAAGTTTGCGATGGACTTCTTAGCCTTTGTGATAACCGGCTTCTGTCCGGAGATCTGTGTCATTTCTGCAACAGCATCTTCGAGCAGTTTCGGATTGGCAATCGCGTCGCCGACACCCATGTTGATGACAACCTTCTCAAGCTTCGGAACCTGCATCGGGGTTGTGTAGTTGAACTGCTTGATCAGGGACGGCTTAACTGTCTCTCTGTATTTTTCTTCAAGACGATTCATTACTTCTTAGCCTCCTTGATCTCATTTCCGGTCTTCTTATTGATACGGACCTTATCTTTGCCTGTGCCCTTGTATCCGACACGGCCGGCTTTCTTTGCCTTCTGATCATAGATCATGACGTTGCTGACATGGATCGGAGCTTCTGTCTCTACGAATCCGCCATCCGGGTTGTCCTGAGTCGGCTTCAGAGCTTTCTTAACCATGTTGACGCCTTCAACGATGACACGGCTGGTTCTCGGGGAAACAGCGATGACTTCGCCGATCGTTCCTTTGTAATGGCCGCTGATGACCATTACGGTATCACCTGTCTTGATTTTCATTGTCCGGCTCCTTTCTTACAGAACTTCCGGTGCGAGAGATACGATCTTCATGTATCCCTTGTCACGGAGTTCTCTGGCCACCGGGCCGAAAATACGTGTTCCGACCGGTGTCAAATCTTCTTTAATGATAACTGCAGCGTTTTCATCGAACTTGATGTAGCTGCCGTTCTCACGGCGCAGGCCGTAAGCTGTACGTACGATAACGCACTTAACAACCTGACCCTGCTTGACGCTTCCGTTCGGAAGAGCCTTTTTTACGGCACAGACAACAATATCACCGATATTGGCTGTCTTTCTCTTACTGCCGCCCAGGCAGCGGATAACAAGGAGCTCTTTCGCACCAGTGTTGTCAGCGACCTTCAATCTTGTCTCATTCTGAATCATTGCTTTCTCCTCCCGGTGTATTAAAGAGCAACTGCCTTTTCAACGACGCGGACCAGACGGAAATGCTTGTCCTTGCTGAGAGGTCTTGTTTCCATGATCTCTACAACATCGCCTGTGTGTGCTTCGTTGTTCTCGTCATGTGCCTTGAACTTGTTGGAATATTTAACCTGTCTGCCATATAAAGGATGGCTCTTTGTGGTCTCGATTTTAACGACAATTGTCTTATCCATCTTGTCGGATACGACAGTGCCGCGCAGTACCTTACGGCTGTTTCTCTCTTCCATCTTCATGCCCTCCTTTATTTCGCTTCCTTAGCCATCTCACGTTCTGTGAGAACTGTCTTGATGCGTGCAATTGTCTTGCGGACATCCTTCATGTGAGCCGGGTTCTCGAGGGAACCTGTAGCCTGAGCGAAGCGAAGGTTATAAAGCTCTTCAGTCAGACTTGCGATCTGCTTGCTGAGCTCTTCATTGCTCATGTCTCTGATTTCTTTCACATTCATGACTTACTTTACCTCGCTTCTTTTCACAAAGCGTGTCTTAACGCAGAGTTTGTTTGCTCCGAGTCTCAGAGCTTCACGTGCAACCTCTTCACTGACACCGGCGATCTCAAACATGACACGGCCGGCCTGAACAACTGCTACCCAGTGATCAGGAGCACCTTTACCGGAACCCATACGGACTTCCAGAGGCTTCTTGGTTTTTGCCAGATGCGGGAAGATTTTAATCCAGACCTTGCCGCCGCGGTCCATGTAACGTGTCATGGCAACACGGGCTGCTTCGATCTGAGCGCTGCTTACATATCCGCCCTCATCAGCTACGATACCGTAATCGCCGAACGCCAGTTCGCGTCCTGCCTTGGAACGGCCTTCATAGCTCAGACGATGAGGTCTTCTGTATTTTGTTCTGTTAGGCATCAACATAATTACTCGTTACCTCCTTCAGCGGCAGGTGCAGCTGCCTGTGCTGCCGGAGCAGACTGCTGAGCATTTCCTGCATTGCGGCGGTCACCGCGTGCATTTCTTCTGTTGTCGCGGTTGCCGCGTCCGCTGTTTCTGCGGTCGCCTCTTGCCGGACGTGCAGGAGCCTCAGGTTCCTTCACCATCTGTCCCGGAAGAACTTCACCGCGGCAGATCCAGACTTTCACGCCGATCTTGCCATATGTTGTATGTGCTTCATCCTGCGCATAGTCGATATCGCTGCGCAGTGTGTGCAGAGGAACGACACCCTGGGAATATCCCTCATCACGAGCGATTTCAGCTCCGCCCAGACGGCCTGAAGCCAGAGTCTTGATTCCCTTTGCACCGGAACGCATTGTCTGCTGGATTGCCTTTTTCTGAGCAATACGGAAGGACTGACGTGCTTCCAGCTGTTCGCAGATCTTGCGTGCAACCAGAGTTGCATCGAGATCCGGATTGGCAACAGGAAGAACTTCAATCTTAACTGCCTTGCCGTTTGTCAGCTTTGTCAGTTCAGCTTTCAGTGTTTCCATTCTGTCTTTTCCTGCAGCATCCTTGCCGACCATTGCTCCCGGACGTGCGCAGCGGACCAGAATCTTGGCATTCTGCTTGCCTGTACGTTCGATTTCAATGCGGGAAACATAAGCATCCTTCAGCTTTGTTTCAAGGAATTTGCGGATCTTAACATCTTCGTTCAGAAGATCTCCGAAATCAGCTTTTTCTGCGTACCATCTGGACTCCCAGTCACGGATGACACCAACTCGCAGACCAATCGGGCTTACTTTCTGTCCCATACTCTTGATCTTCCTCCCTTATCTCTCATCAGAAACCACTACAGTGATGTGGCTTGTTCTCTTCAGAATCTGTGAAGCACTGCCCTTTGCACGGGGCATGAAGCGCTTCAGTGTAATGCCTTCGTCCGCATAGCATGTCTTGACATAGAGGCTCGCCTCATCAAGACCGTTGTTATGTGTAGCGTTGGCAGCGGCAGACTTGACTACCTTATATACTGCTCTTGCAGCGTGGTTCGGTGTAAACTGCAGAATCGCCAGAGCTTCGCTTACGCTCTTGCCGCGGATTGTATCCAGAACAAGGCGTACCTTGCGGGGAGTGTAACGAACTGTCTTTGCTGTAGCCTTAACGTCCATTTTTCTCTCCTCCTTATCCCTTGCGATCGGTCTTGTTATCACCGTGACCGCCGTATCTGCGTGTCGGAACAAACTCACCGAGCTTGTGGCCGACCATATCTTCTGTTACATAGACCGGAACGTGTTCCTTACCGTTATAAACAGCGAATGTATGTTCTACAAAGCTGGGGTAAATCACTGAACGGCGTGACCATGTCTTGATGACTTCTTTCTTATTTACCGCATTCAGCGCTTCAACCTTTTTCATCAGGTGTTCGTCACAGAACGGGCCTTTTTTAACGCTTCTTGACATTATTCATCTCTCCTTTCAGTTACTTACTCTTTCTTCTTGTCATGATCATGGAGTCGGAAGCCTTCTTATGCTTGCGTGTCTTCACGCCCATAGCTTTCTTTCCCCAAGGTGTCATAGGAGACTTGCGTCCGATCGGGGTGCGGCCTTCACCACCGCCGTGCGGATGGTCAACAGGGTTCATAGCGGAACCGCGTACTGTCGGACGGATGCCCATCCATCTTGTACGGCCTGCTTTACCGATGCTGATCAGGTTGTAATCTTCGTTGCCGACGATACCGACTGTAGCGCGGCAGTTGTTGCGGACCTTGCGTACTTCACCGGAGCTCAGTCTCAGTGTTGCATACGGACCGTCGAAACCGAGGATCTGTGCGGAGCAGCCGGCAGCTCTTGCCATCTGTCCGCCCTTGCCGGGTACCAGCTCAACATTGTGAACGAATGTACCTTCAGGGATGTTCTTCAGTTCCATTGCATTTCCGACTTTGATATCGACTGCTTCGCCGGAAACGATCTTCTGTCCTACATTCAGCTGCTGAGGGCAGATGATGTAGCGCTTTTCACCGTCCTGATAGTTAATCAGAGCGATGTTGGCATTACGGTTCGGATCGTATTCGATTGCCGCAACTGTTCCGATAACGCCGTCCTTATTTCTCTTGAAGTCAATAATTCTGTACTTCTGCTTGGCACCGCCACCCTGGTGTCTTGTTGTGATGCGGCCAGTGTTGCCGCGTCCGCCATGGCTCTTTTTCGGAGCAAGCAGGCTCTTTTCAGGAGTGGTCTTTGTGATCCGATCGTTGGCCAGCGTGCTCATGTTGCGGCGTCCGTTGGTCGTCGGCTTATACTTTTTAATTGCCATTTTCCTTTACTTTCCTTTCGCATTTATCCGGAGATAGCGATTTCCTCCGATAGTTAATTCCTTATTCTTCACCGAACAGGCTGATTTCCTGTCCTTCAGGAAGCTTGACAACAGCCTTGCGGACTGCATTAGTCTTGCCGACGTAGCGTCCCATTCTCTTTGTCTTCGGATGAACGTTGACGATGTTCACCTTTTCAGGAGTGATGTTATAGATTTCCTTCACTGCCTGAGCAACCAGAGTCTTGTTGGCGCCTTTTGCAACTTCGAATGTGATCTTGTTTTCTTCGCTGCCCTGAGCCATTGTCTTTTCAGTAATGATCGGGCGGATAATAACTTCACGAGCGTTCATCAGGCAAATACCTCCCCTGCTTTCGCAGCTGCAGCTTCTGTCATAACCAGTCTGTCTGCATTGACAATGTCATATACATTCAGTTCGTTTACGCAGACCAGCAGTGCGTTCGGAATGTTGCGCATGGAGATGAATGCGTTGTCATAGTCTTCGGAAGCGTCCGCAACGAACAGTGTCTTGCGTTCGAAACCGAATGCATTCAGAAGCGCAACAGCCTTCTTTGTCTTCATTGCATCGAAGTCCAGGTTGTCAATGACTGTCAGTTCATTGCCCTGAAGCTTCTCGCTGAGTGCGGAACGCAGAGCCAGACGTCTGACCTTGCGGTTCAGCTTGTAGCTGTAACTGCGGGGATGCGGACCGAATGCGATCGCGCCGCCTCTCCACTGTGTGGCCCTTGTGGAACCCTGACGGGCACGGCCTGTTCCCTTCTGGCGGAACGGCTTTTTGCCTGTACCGGAGACAAATGCTCTTGTCTTGGTGGAATGTGTTCCCTGTCTGAGGCCTGCCTGGTAAACCAGGACTGCATCATAGATTGCCTGCTGGTTCGGAGTGATTCCGAATACAGCGTCATTCAGCTCAGCTGTTTTTACAACTTTGGCTTCCTGATTGTAAACATCAACTGTGGACATTATTCACCCTCCTCTGCTGAAGACTGATAGGAGATCAGCTCAGCTGCCTTGACGGACTTGACCGGCTTGACAGTTGTCTTGATTTCAACCAGTCCCTTACGCGGACCCGGTACGTTTCCTTTAACAAGGATGTAGCCTTCTTCAGCATCAACTTTGATTACTGTCAGATTCTGATTTGTTGTTCTGTATCCGCCATACTGACCCGGCATCGGTGTATTCTTTTCAATACGTCCGTTGTTACGGCCGGTTGTAGCCAGAGAACCGATGTGTCTGACGTTCTTGGAACCACCGTGTGTTTCCGGTCCGCGGTGAGCGTTGTAACGCTTGATTGTTCCGGAATAACCGTGTCCCTTGCTTGTGCCTGTTACATCAACGATGTCGCCGGCGCTGAAGATATCAGCTTTTACTTCTGCACCGACTTCCAGTCCGAGCAGCTCGTCCGCTTTGAATTCGCGGATGTAGTGCTTCGGAGCGGATCCGGCAGCCTTTGCATGTCCGATGGCAGCCTTGTTGCTGCGGGATTCCTTGACATCCTCGTAGCCGAGCTGGACAGCATCATAGCCGTCCTTTTCTTTTGTCTTCTTCTGCAGCACGACGTTCGGTTCAACTTCGATAACTGTAACCGGAATCAGGTCGCCTTCAACTGTGAAGACCTGTGTCATGCCGAGTTTACGTCCTAAGATACCTTTCATCTTTTTTCACCCGGTTCCTTTCCTTAAAGCTTGATCTCGATGTCAACACCGCTGGGCAGATCCAGTCTGCTCAGTGCATCGATCGTTTCGGCGCTGGGACCGATGATCTCGATCAGTCTCTTGTGCGTACGGATCTCGAACTGCTCGCGGGAATCCTTGTACTTGTGGACAGCACGCAGGACTGTAACGACCTCTCTCTCGGTCGGCAGCGGAACAGGTCCGGTGATCTTCTTTGCACCGTGGCTGGCTGCTGTTTCAACGATCTTCTTGCTTGCAGCATCCAGACTTCTGTTCTCGTAAGCTTTCAGACGAATTCTTACTGAGTTCTTTGCCATGAATTTTTCCTCCTTATATTCACTCCGCCTTTCCGGCGGATCGCTCCGCGGAAATTCCCCGGTTATCACGCTTTCGTAGCAACGGCTTCCAGCGTGCCGGCAACCTCCCGCCTCTACGCGAGTGCCCCAATATACTAACACCACAAAAAAGGCTTTGCAACCTTTTTTTATCGTATTTTCCGTAATTTTGAGAAGTTTTTTCAAAAAGAATAAAACTGACACTTTTCGTTCAGAATTGCATAATAAAAACTCCTGCAGACCCGAAATTTTCGCTTCCACAGGAACTATGGTGTCATTGAATAGTACTGTTGTATACATCTTCCCTCTTACTTTTTCAGACAGATCCGAGGCGTGTATTTACGGCGTTCAGGAAATCCGGAGAAGAAGAGACACTCCGGATTTCCCGATATATGCCTCAGCCCAAGGTCGGGGGAAGTCAGGCTGCAGGCCTCGTCTTCTTTGCCCCGGCATCCCAGAGCCGGTCAGCTGCGGGTGCCCAGTTTTCGGCATATTCCTTCGTCTTCGCACAGAGATGTTCCGCGCTTTCCGGTGACTGAAGATCTGTTGAATGCGCACCGGCTTCCGCAACCATCTGCGTCAGTCTGCCGGAATTTTCCATCATCGGACACGGTTTGAGCATGTTTTCATTGAAAGGAATATTGTCATGATACTGCATCATCATCGGCCGTCTGAGCGCATCCAGCAGACTCATTTCCCGGATATTGGAATCAGAGTAGTGTATAAACACACACGGATCCACATCACCGTTCGCATTGATGTGCAGGTATCTCCTTCCGCCGGCAATGCAGCCGCCGACATATTCCGCATCGTTCTGGAAGTCCATTGCAAACAGCGGTTTTTCCGCACGGTACTTCCGGATCTTCCGGATCATTCCTTCTCTTTGCTGCGGCGTCGGCATCAGATCCACTGCCGCGTCATTTCCTACCGGCATATAGTGGAAGAACCATACGAAATATGCGCCGTCCGCAATCAGAGAATCATAGAATTCCTCCGAAGAGATGGATTCATAATTGGCACTTGTATAGCAGGCCGAGATTCCGAACGGCAGTTTCTTCTCCCGCAGTATTTTCATCGCCCGCTGTACATGATCATAAACCCCTTCTCCCCTTCTGCCGTCGGTCGCCTCTTCAAAACCTTCCAGTGATATTGCCGGAACAAAATTGCCGACTCTCAGCATCTCATCCGCAAACGCCTCATCGATCAGCATTCCGTTTGTAAAGCAGAGGAAAATGCAGTCGTCATGTTTCTCACACAGCCTGATCACATCATTCTTGCGCACAAGCGGTTCACCGCCGGTATAAATATACATATATACGCCGAGTTCCTTTCCCTGCGTAATGATGCTGTCAATTTCATCAAACGTAAGATTCAGACGGTTTCCGTATTCTGCCGCCCAGCATCCGGTGCAGTGCAGGTTGCATGCACTGGTCGGATCCAGCAGGATTGCCCACGGAATATTGCAGTTATACTTTTTTCTGTTTTCGTCCTGCACCTTCCAGCCGGCAAGATTTGCATGCACAAAGAAGTTGATCAGCAGTTTTTTCACCGTACTGCGGTCAAGATCGGTAAACACCTTGCGGATCATTCCATAATACGGATCCTGTGGGTCGTTAATAATGCTGCGGAATTTCTTTCTGTGCGGTTCATACAGTCCTCCGGAGAAACGGTCAGCCCAGTCCATAACCTTCGACAGTGCTGTCTGAGGATCTTTATAGATCTGGTCAACCATCCGTTCCAGTCCGAATGACACAAGTGATTCTTTGATGTTCATAAAAAAGCCTCCCCGATACATGCTTCATGCTAAACCGGGAAAGCCGATGATTCATTGGACACTTTTTTTCTGCTGTCCCAACATTTGACACCTGGTCAAATCTGTCGGGCACCTGACGAAATTATTTTTCAATGCTGTCCGGCATGGGGTTTTTCTCCTTTAGAATCAGAGCTGCATCCATGCTGCTAATATCTTTGCTTAACGCTTCAATCCCGTGAACAATCATTGGAAACAGTTTGCTGATAAACTGATCGGGAGGCATGCAGTCCGTATCTTCCAGCCAGTCTGTAATTCCGATGATGCAGGCATCCGCAAAGAAGCGGACTGCAAATTCATCTGGATGATCGCTTCCCGTCAGATACCTGATTCTTCCTTCGAACAGCGGCTGAAGATATTCCCTGGCATGATCCGCAAGTGAATTCTGTCCGCTGATTCTGACTGCTTTTCTGTAAAACTCACGGTTTTCATAAAAATAAGTACAGAAGTTCAGAATAATGTCCATCCGGTTATCGAAATTCTGATCATCAAAATTTTCGTGGACAAACACTTTCATATCAGAGTCAAAGATCCAGTCCAGCAGATCATATTTATCTTTGAAATGATAATAAAAACTCTTGCGCTTCATTCCGCACCCGTCACAGATATCGCTGATGCTGATCTTTTCAAACGGTTTCTCAATCATCAGTTTTTTCAGTGATGCCGCCAATGCCTTTTTTGTAATTTCTGCTCCTGCCATGGCAACAGAATAACATTTACCGATCGTTTTATATTGCCGTTTTACAGCAAATTATACAGATATCCCGATCTGCATAACGAAAAGTTTCGCTGAAACGCGATCGGTGATCGTGCTTTATATTAATAAGAAAAGAAAATGAGCAGGTATTCCGCTTCAGTCTCAATACCCGCTCACTTCTCATTTCTTCGAATTGTCAGAATCCGGTTTCCGGATCAGAAATCGGTTTACCGGAAAATTCATTTATCCAAGCAGTTCGCAGACTCTTGTGCCGCACTCTTCGCAGCTTGCCGTTCCGCCCTGATCAGGCGTCAGTGTATCCTTATTCACCAGCATTGTCTCGATCGTATCGATGATCTTCTTTCCCCAGTTTTCATAACCGAAGAAATCGAGAAGCTGGGAAGCAGCCCATACAGAAGCCAGCGGATTGGCAATGCCTTTTCCGGCAATATCCGGCGCGGATCCGTGAATCGGTTCAAACATGGACGGGAACGTACGTTCGGGATTCAGGTTGGCGCCTGCCGCAAGACCCATGCCGCCTGCGATTGCGGCACCCAGATCCGTCAGAATATCTCCGAACAGGTTGGATGTTACGATCACTCCGAAGCGGGAAGGATTCTTTACCATGAACATGCTGGCCGCATCCACCAGAAGCTTATCTGTCTGCACATCCGGATAATCTCTTCCGACTTCCTCAAAAATCTGATCCCAGAATACCATGGAATAATTCAGGGCATTTCCCTTGGATACGCTTGTCAGTTTTCTTCCTTCTTTTCTCGCCAGTTCATATGCATAGCGGATGACACGTTCGCATCCTTTACGGGAGAAAACGCCGTTCTGAATGACAACTTCCTGCGGGGAGTTCGGATACAGCCAGGCACCGCTGCCGGCATATTCACCTTCGCTGTTTTCCCGGACAAAGATCATATCGACGTCTTCCGGCTTTACGCCTTCCAGCGGACACTGTGCTCCTTTCAGAAGCTTTACAGGTCTTAGATTGACATACTCATCAAAGTCATGCCGGATTCTCAGAAGCAGATCTCTCAGGGAAATATGATCGGGAACGCCCGGATATCCGACCGCGCCGAGCAGAATCGCATCATACTGCTTCAGCGTTTCGATGCCGTCCTCCGGCATCATCTCTCCGTGTTCCAGATAATACTCACATCCCCACGGATAGGTTGTGAATTCAAATGAAAATGATCCGTCCAGTTCCGAGACTCTGTTCAGAACACGAACTGCTTCATTCATTACTTCCGGACCGATACCGTCGCCCGGTACTACCGCTACCTTATATACTGTCATGCTTCCTCCTCACTGATGACATCACTGCCTATACTGTACCACCTGCATGCCACAGGATTTACAAACTGTGCACCTGCATCGATTCTTTCCACCTCTGCCGCAACCTGATCCATATAATGATTTACCCAGTCCAATCCCTGCCTCTTGATAAGAACATCATGATGGAACGGGAAGATTGTCTGGGCGCCGTATCTGACCATCAGCTGCGCCAGTTCTTCCGGTGAAACCTGCTGTCCTGTTTTCATATCGCCGGTCCCTTTTCTGACACCAGCCTGTCTCAGCAGCATATCCGGAGCCTTTTCTCTGCAGATGTCGAACAGATCATTCCAGACAACTCTGCCGGAAGCGCACAGAATCCGGAAATTATTCTTTGTTGTCAGCAGGAAATCCAGGGATTCCATGGATCCCCATGTATCGCATGCCTCATGGCCTTCCACCGGCGCAATTCCTTCCGGATTCCATGTTCTTCCGCCGCTGGGATTATGTTTTGCCTGATAGAAATCGATCGTAAATTCATCCAGCGTGAACTTCGAATTCGGAAATACCGGGAATATGTTGTCATACGGAATCCTGTGGAACTTCAGAATATCCAGTGCCGACAGAGCTCCGACGAACACTTTGGAGTTGAATTTCCGTACGAAGTATCCCACATCCAGATCATGGTCGAAATGCGCATGTGTCAGGATAATATAATCTGCCGCAGTGATATCCTCTCTTGTAAAACCGCCGGGAAATTCGTTTCCTGTGAACCAGGGGTCAATCAGGATAGTCGTGCCGTTGGGAAGCACCAGCTGGAAATTACAGCCGACATTGAAGGGACGGATACTGACGTTTGTTCTTCTCATATTCTCCTCCTGCGCCTGTAAGCGCTTTCTCTTGCACTTGCATCATAGCATCCGGCAATTCATAATAAAAATATATTATTTCTATTAATTGATAGGATCTGCCTATCTGCGGAGGCAATCATGAAACTGAACCAGCTCAGATATTTCCAGGCGGTCTGCCGGACAGGCAGTATCCGCAAGGCAACAGAGATTTTGCATATATCCCAGCCGTCTGTTTCTGCCGCCATTATGGAACTGGAAAAAGAATTTCAGGTACAGCTGTTCCAAAGACAATCCAGATCTCTGATCCTGACGGAAGAAGGCAGGACTCTGCTCGGGTATGCGGATGAAATACTGGGCAAAGCAGATGAAGCGGAACGCATCATGCACATGCTCGGATCACAGAAGAAAACGCTCCGGATCGGCATCCCTCCGATGATCGGTTCTCTGATTCTGCCAGAGCTGTATAAAAGCATTCCCGATGATATGATGCTGGCAATCTCTGAAAACGGCCGGAAGGAACTGCTGGAACAGCTGCGCGCCCATCAGATTGATGCGGCTTTTCTTCCCCATAACACCGCCGTTTCGGATATGATAATAGGCACACCGGTGTTTCGCATGGAAACGGTATTCTGCGTATCGGAAAATCATCCTTTTGCAGGACGTGCATCCGTCCGCTTTGAAGAAATGGCAGATGAGCAGCTGGTACTCTTCCGCAGAGACTTCTTTCATGCCGAAATTATCAGGGATCATCTGAGCCTTGCGGGGATTGAACCGAAAATACTGGCCGAAACATCTCAGCTGTCCACAATTCATACTATGATCCGTTCGGGAATGGCCTCCGGATTTCTGTTCCGGGATCTTGCCGAGTCCTACAGCGGTATTGTTCCGATCAGCCTGAATCCGCCGCTAGAAATACAGATCAGTCTTGTGCACAGCCCCGATACCGTTCCTTTCAGAGAATTCGCCAAATTCCTGCGGATTGCGAAAAATCTTCATGTTTCCGGAAAAAACAGAGACTGAGCAGTCTCTGCGGATTATTTCTGTGTATGCATGTGCATGGACAGCATATTAATAAAGAACAGATTTGTGATGGCAGGATCCAGTGCATAGGATGACTGTACTGCCTTTCTGTCCGGCAGTACGATCACATGATCAAAGTATTTTGCCATTTCATTTTTCTTTGCGCACGTCACCAGCATCATCTCCGGTTTCTGATCCGATTCATACAATGTTTTCGCCAGCGTGGCATAAATGGAGGAACTGACCGAGAATACGATCAGAAGATCCCCCGGCCGGCAGAATGCATCCAGTTTGAACACTTCATCATATGGAATCGCCTGGGAAGGATAGCGGTAGTTGATCAGCGCGGAATTCATCAGTTCCGCACATGCACGCGAACGGTGATAACCTGTCACAAAGATACGCCGCGCACGATCCAATACCGTAACGATTTCTTCCAGTTTTTCGGAAGGAAACATGGATTCTGTTTTTATCAAAAGCTGTGCGGTTTCCCCTGCATACGTTGTAACGCTTTCACTCCCGGACAGTGCATTTTTATTGCGGGCAATATCATACTTGAACTCCGCATATCCGGAATATCCAAGTTTCTTGGCAAAACGCGTCAATGCAGGCTGGGAAAACCCAAACTCCGAAGAAATGCCGGCCGTATCCAGACGGGCAAAATCATCCGGATTCGCAATCACAGCGTCTGCTATTTTTTTATCGGTCGGCGTCAATTCTTCCGATATCTGACGGATCTGATTCAGCAGATTCATACATTACTCACCTTTCTATCTCTTATTATACATTCTGAATGATCGTGCAGAAAAACCATTTTGCTTGTTGAATGAATTTTCATTCAATTTATTTAAATTTCTACTTGAATATTCATTCATCCGATGCTATATTCTGTTTGCAAGAGCTGAATGAACATTCAGCCAGGAGGATAGATACATGTCAGAAACCAAAACTTCATTCATGGACCGCATGTCTTCATGGATGGAACAGCACATCGTCCCGATCGGAATGAAGATCGGAAACCAGCGTCATCTGGCCGCGATCAGAGACGGCCTTGCAATTCTTATCTCAGTTACAATCGTCGGAGGCTTTGCAATCCTGATCGCCCAGCCGCCGATTCCGGCAAGCATTACCGAGCCGTCCAATCCGCTGTTTGCCTTCCTTCTGGCATGGAAGTCATTCGCCGGCGCACATATCGGAACACTTCTGATTCCTTATTATCTGACAATCGGCATTATCAGCCTGTATGTCGTCTGCGGCGTATCCTATACGCTTGCCACAAGATACGGTCTGAACGGCATCAACAACATGCTGGCTGCACTGCTTGTATATCTCTGTGTTTCCGGTGCAGTAAATCTTGAAACAGCATCCATTACAATCGGTGCACTCGGTGCGGGATATATGTTTGCCGCAATGATCACAGGTATTCTTGTTGTTGAGATCGCAAAATTCTTCCGCGACAGAAACATCACAATCAAGATGCCGGATTCCGTTCCGCCTAATGTTGCCGCAACATTCTCCGCACTGCTGCCGCTCTGCTTCAGCGTCGTATTCTTCATGGCGTTAGATGCAGTTATCAAGGCCGTTACCGGTGCCGGATATGCCAGCCTGATCTATACCATCTTCCAGCCGCTGATGAGAGCGACCGGCTCTCTGCCTTCCGTTCTGCTGATCAACATACTGATGACAACATTCTGGTTCTTCGGAATTCACGGCGGAAACATGCTTTCTGTAGTCACAAGCCCGATTACTACCGCCGCACTTGCCGCAAACGCCGAAGCAATGACATCCGGACAGCCTCTGCCTTATATCTTTGCAGGTTCCATGAATACGGTGTTCGGCAACTGGATGACATATAATGCGCTCGTACTTGTACTCTTTATCTTCGCAAAGTCAAAGCAGAACTCCAGCATTGCAAAGGTCGGTGTTGTGCCTTCCCTGTTCAATATCAATGAACCGCTGATCTTCGGTATTCCGACCGTTCTGAACGTTTATACCTATATTCCGATGCTGATCTGCGGCTGCTTCAACTGCGCGGTATACTATCTGCTCGCTGCAGCAAATATGGTCGGCAGGTTCTACATCACACTGCCTTTCACGATCCCCGGTCCGCTGCAGGCATTCCTGGCAACAGGTGATATCAAAACAACGCTGCTGTGGATTGTACTGTTTGCAATTGATATGGTAATCATGCTGCCGTTCATCAAAGCATATGACAAGCAGCTTTATACAGCCGAACAGGAAGAAGCCTGATCAATCAGCAGAAATCTAATGGAAAAGGCATTCCAGGCAATGCCTTTTCTTTCATGAACGGGAGGAACATTCAATGACAGTATTCAGAAGAGAACAGATCACGGAACACATCCGGAGGGTCTTCGGCGCAGGTGACGCATGTATGTATTTTATTCAGGGAAGAGACAAAGCCCTGCTGATCGATACGGCATACGGGCTCGGCGACCTGAAAGCATATATTGATTCGATTGCCTTAACTCCGTATGAGGTTGTTGTCACACACGGTCATGCAGATCACGCGAACGGCATCGGGCAGTTTGATCAGGTATACATGAACCGGAAGGATATTGACCTGTATTATTCCAGATCCTCTATCAGCATCCGCAGAAAGCTGCTGCGCAGGACCATACCCGATATCGATACTGTTCCGGAAAAAGAATTCATACCTGTATTCAGCGGTACATTTCTCGATCTGGAAGAAGGCATGCGGTTTGAACTGGGCGGATGCACAGCTGAGGTATACTCCGCCCCCGGACATACAGAGGGCATGATGGTTCTTCTTGTCCCGGAGGACAGAGCTTGTCTTTTCGGCGATGCATGCGGAGAGAATACATTCCTGTTCCGTCCCGAAGCTTCAACTGTTGCACAGTACCGAAATACGCTTCATAAACTTTTGGGAATGCAGGACAGATATGACCGCATTCTCCGCCAGCACGGGACATGTGAATCACCGCTGAGTCTGGTCGAGGAAAATCTCCGGACTGCTGATCTGATTCTGGAAGGCAGAGATGATCATATCCCGTTTGAATATGATGGATTTCATGCGTTCTTCGCTCATAAAACAGATCCGTCCACCGGAAAAAGATCTGACGGAGTGTCCGGAAACATCATATATTCGGAAGATAAAATCCATTGAGCATTCCTGCTTTTGAATTCTTCTGCTTTTCGGTTACAATTACCGTACAGCGGGAGGATAATCTATGACAAGATGGACGAGAGAAAGAATCATTCATGCTTTTTCGGAACTGGTTGCTGAGAGAAGCTATGACGAAGTCAGCGTGGAAATGATTCTCCGGAGGGCAGAAGTTTCCAAGACGACATTCTACCGTTATTTCTGCGATAAAGCTGCGGTCATGGATGCCAGATTCCAGATGCTGTATGATGAAGCGGTCATTTCGAATGACTGCAGAAGTCTCCAGGATCTGTTTGCCACGCTGCTGAAACAGGCCCGCATGCATCCGGACCAGTATGCGATGTTCAGCACGAGCGGCTATAATTCCTACCGTGAATTCATTTACCGCTATACGTATTCCATCGGCAAGGAAATCATGGAAAGCGCATGGCACCGTCAGGTAACTGATATCGAAGACTTCCATATTGCCTATTTCTGTGCCGGCGGCAGCAAGATCCTGCAGGAATGGTGCGAAGGCAAACGGTTCACGCACATGACGGAAGAAGAAGCCGCAAGAGAAATCTGCACAATGATTCATCAGCCGTATCTCGTCGGGCTGGACAAAACTGTGATCGAACACCTGAAAGCACGCGCCAGAGAAAACGGAACGAAATAGCAGAATCGCAACAAAGTGTAACGGAATGCCGCAAACGTTCCGTTCTTTTTTTCATCCTCATGATAATTTATGGCATGGAGGTATTCTGTCGTGAAAGATACATACAGAGTTATCATCTGGGGCCTTGGCAGTGTCGGAAAATCCGCACTGGAAATTATCAATACCCGCAAATCACTTCAGCTGGCCGGCGCATATGACGTCAATCCGGAAAAAGTCGGAAAAGACGCAGGGGAACTGTTCGGTCTTCCTTCCGCAGGTGTCATTGTTTCAGACAATGAAGAAGAAGTCCTGAACATTGATGCAGATATGGTTCTTTATTACCCGCCTACAAAATGGGATGCCGGAAAGCTCCCAAGCCCGACATCCGTCGGTGGAAATGTGGATGACATTGTCCGTTTCCTCGAGCATGGCAAGAACTGCAGTTCCACACTTCCCGTATATTTCTCCGAAAAGAATGCGCCGGAATATTTCAGACGGATCGATGAAGCCGGAAAAGCACACGGTACAACCTATGTCCAGCAGGGAATCTTTCCGGGACTGTTCACTCCTTATTTCTCGAGCATTTCCTGCATGTTCTCAAGAACAATCGATACCGCAATTGTATACGGCGGCGAGGATGACTCCGTCAACAGTGCGCCATGGATCGCTGTATTCGGATACGGTAAAAAGCCGGAGGAAATATCCCCGGAACGTCTTGCAGTCGTCAAAAACATTATGTTCACCTATTACGGTCCGACCGTAATTGAAATGGCAGAGCGGGCAGGTCTTGACTGGGATGAATACAGCTGTGAAGAGGAGACCATTCTCTCTGAGGAAGAAGTCACCACACCGTATGCCCATGTTACTCCCGGTACTGTCGGAGCTCATAAATTCATCATGTGCACAAAGAAAAACGGCAGAGAAGTCACAGGATTCCACTTTATCCACAAGGCTTCCGCCGAAATCCTGAAAGATCTGCCGCTGAACAAATATATTGAAATCAAAGGACAGCCGGACATCACAATCCGTCTGGAAAATATCATCCCGGATGAAGATCCGTTCCTGACCAGTGCAGCACCGTCCGTGAACCTGATACCGTCCATCGTAGATGCGGAACCCGGTTTCAAAAATGCACTGGATATCCCGATGGGCTATATGCCCCGTTAACAGAGCCAATCCCCCATTCATATTTCCCTATTTGAAAGAGCCATGCTGTTCAGTCACACAGCATGGCTCTCTTCATTGCGGATCGGTTTCCAGTTTACTCCGGATCTCCCCAGTTCCAGTCTACTGCTTCGGCAATGCCGTAGCAGAGATGTTCTTTCGGTGCCATGACGGCAATAAAGCACGCGTTAAAATCGACAAGGATAACAACAGGCTCACCCTGATAGGTTCCGTCAAAACGGCATGTAACAGGTGCGGCATGCTGTTTGACTTCTTCGATCGTTCTTACCGGATACATTACCTGAAGATCATTTTCTTCAGCCGCAAGTTCGCACTTGTCGGTTTTCAGGCCTTCCAGCAGGAATATCTTTTTGCAGACTTTATCCGGCCATCTTGTTTCAAATTCACAGACGACTTCGCCTTCATTCATTTTCTTATATCTTACGAGTTCCATAAAACACCTCTTTTTTTATCTGCTTAATATGATACACCAATATGCTGAAAGAAAAAACCGGTTCGCACACCGGTTTCAACGTTTCAGCCGAATTGTAAGGTACGGGTTTTCTGTCGCTGTATCAAACAATACTGTCAGAATCCTGTAGGAATAGCTGCCTTCCGCCATTTCTTTCAACGTATTCTGATCCAGCCACACTTCCATATCTGTATGAACTTCGCTCAGACAGTCGTGCAGCGCATCCAGATTTCTGCCGTAATAATCAGCGAATGAGAATATATCCTGCAGATATTCATGCGCAGCGGTTTTATCGCCCGTCAGCTTCTGTCCGTCCAGTTCTATTTTCCACTTCATTGAAGCATCTCCTCTCCGTACAGCAGTTCAAATGATTCGTAATGGTCCGGGGTATAGTATATCAGCCCGTCATTGGAATATACAATTCTTTCCGGGCCCCTGCTTTTGCTGTGCAATGTATTGATATCACACTCATAATAGACTCTCCCGTCTTTTTCAGGAAGCAGGCCTTCAAAATTGCTGTACTTATCTCCGCCGATGCACTTTCCCTTTACTTTCAGATGAAGCGGTCCGGATGACCATCCTTTTTTTCTCGCCTGATTTTTCGTCATGAAATTTGACGGCAGCTTTCCATACTGGTACAGATACAGCGCCACTTCTTCTTTTGTATCATATGTGCCGTCCTCATCCAGCATCTCCGCTGTCTGCGGTTCAGGCGAAGGATCCTCCGTCACTGCAATGACAGGCATTTCCGTTGTTTCGGGAGACGGTTCTGATCCCGGCTTCCCAATTGCCGATGAAGCGGTCGGAACAGCTGCCGGCTGCACAGGTTCGGGAGACGGTGACGCCATAAATGATCTGACGCCGATGAACAATACGATCAGAAGTGCTGCCGCCAATCCAAGTATTCGTTTCATTTTTAGCAACCTCTCAGTCGATTATAGCATTACGGATGCCCGCAGACACACAAAAAGGGATACTCCGAAGAATATCCCTTCAATGCCTTCAATCGGTAATTACTTAACGATTTCAGTGATGGAACCGGAACCAACAGTACGTCCGCCTTCACGGATGGAGAACTTTGTTCCCTGTTCAACAGCGATCGGAGCCAGAAGTTCAACTTCCATGACAACGTTGTCGCCAGGCATGCACATTTCTGTGCCTTCAGGAAGTCTGATAACGCCTGTAACGTCAGTTGTACGGAAATAGAACTGAGGACGATAGTTGGAAACGAACGGTGTATGACGTCCGCCTTCTTCCTTTGTCAGTACATAGACCTGAGCCTTGAACTGTGTATGAGGAGTAACAGAACCCGGCTTAGCAAGAACCTGTCCACGTTCAACTTCATCACGGTTGACGCCACGGAGCAGAGCACCGATGTTGTCACCAGCCTGAGCGAAGTCCAGAGTCTTACGGAACATTTCGATACCTGTAACGACTGTTGTTCTTGTATCTTTGATACCAACGATTTCAACCTGGTCGTTGAGGTTCAGCTTACCACGTTCTACACGGCCTGTAGCAACAGTACCACGGCCTGTGATTGTGAATACGTCTTCAACTGCCATCAGGAACGGCTTGTCGAATTCGTGTTCAGGTGTAGGTATCCACTCGTCAACAGCGTCGAGGAGTTCCTTGATCGGAGCGAGCCATTCAGGATCGCCTTCCAGAGCCTTCAGAGCGGAACCGCGGATGATCGGTGTTTCCTCGCCTTCGAATCCGTATTCGGACAGCAGGTCACGAACTTCCATTTCGACGAGGTCGATCAGTTCAGGATCGTCAACCATGTCGCACTTGTTCAGGAATACGACCATCTTAGGTACGCCTACCTGACGGGACAGCAGGATGTGCTCACGTGTCTGAGGCATCGGTCCGTCTGTAGCAGCAACTACGAGGATCGCACCGTCCATCTGAGCAGCACCTGTGATCATGTTCTTGACATAGTCAGCATGACCTGGGCAGTCAACGTGTGCATAGTGACGTGTCTTTGTGGAATACTCTACGTGAGCTGTATTGATCGTGATACCACGTGCCTTTTCTTCAGGCGCGCCGTCGATCTGATCGT
This sequence comes from Erysipelotrichaceae bacterium, assembly GCA_015058875.1. GTDB lineage: Bacteria > Bacillota_I > Bacilli_A > Erysipelotrichales > Erysipelotrichaceae > Bulleidia. Next base: position 53,883 of record SVBN01000007.1, read on the forward strand.
AAGCTTCGAACTTAGCGGAGCCATCTTCCGGATGTTCGGAAAGATACTTGGTGATTGCGGCCGTCAGCGTTGTCTTGCCATGGTCGACGTGGCCGATCGTACCGATATTTACATGCTCGAGCGACCGGTCAAAATGTTCCTTTGCCATAATGCTTTTTCCTCCTGGTTTAATCAATTTATGTGCGCTATCATTTTATGATATTCACATTCTATTTGCAATAATTACTTGGAACTGTTCTTAGAGATGATTTCTTTTGCGATGTTCTTCGGAACCTCTTCATAGTGATCTGTCTGCATAATGTATGTTCCGCGTCCCTGTGTGATGGAACGGAGGTCCGTAACATATCCAAACATTTCACTCAGCGGTACGAAGCTGGAGATCTTGATTGCGTTGCCGGTTTCTTCCTGCATGCGGATCTGGCCTCTTCTCTTGACAATGTCACCCATGACAGAGCCGAGATATTCAGCCGGTGCTGTAACGTCAACACGCATGATCGGTTCGAGGATAACCGGATTGCACTTCTTCGCTGCTTCTTTCAGCGCAAGGGATGCCGCAATCTTATAAGCCTGTTCGGAAGAGTCGACATCATGGTAGGAACCGTCGAACAGTACCGCCTTGATATCAACGATCGGATAGCCTGCAATCAGACCGTTTCCGAGTGCGTCTTCCAGACCCTGCTGGGTCGGCTTGATGAATTCCTTCGGAATGCTTCCGCCGACTGTTTCGTCAACGAATTCAAATCCCTTGCCTTCATTCGGTGAGAAGCGGATCCAGACATGACCGTACTGACCGTGACCGCCGGTCTGACGTACGAATTTGCCTTCGCACTCAGCTTCGCTGCGGATTGTCTCACGGTAAGCAACCTGAGGAGCACCGGCTGTAGCTTCAACCTTAAACTCTCTCTTCATACGGTCCATGATGATGTCGAGCTGCAGTTCGCCGACACCGGCAATAATTGTCTGACCTGTTTCTTCATCGGTATAGGTACGGAATGTCGGATCTTCTTCAGCCAGTTTTGCCAGAGCTTCATCCATCTTCTGGGAGTCAGCCTTTGTTCTCGGCTCAACGGACATCTGAATAACCGGTTCCGGGAATACCATGGATTCGAGGATGATCGGGCTGTCTTCAGCACACAGTGTGTCGCCTGTTGTTGTATTCTTCAGGCCGACTGCACCGGCGATGTCACCTGCATATACTTCAGTGATATCTGTACGGTGGTTTGCATGCATGCGGACGATACGTCCGAGACGTTCTCTCTTGTTCTTGGAAGCATTCAGCACGTAGCTTCCTGCTGTCGCTGTTCCGGAATAGACACGGAAATATGTCAGTCTTCCTACGAACGGGTCTGTCGCAACCTTGAATGCAAGTGCGCTGAACGGCTGCTTGTCATCAGGGACACGCTCAGATTCTGTACCGTCTTCCAGATGTCCCTTGATTGCGGGGATATCTGTCGGAGCGGGCAGATAGTCAACAACAGCATCCAGCAGCAGCTGAACACCCTTGTTCTTATATGCGGAACCGCACATAACAGGGAAGAATTCGGAAGTCAGAACGCCCTTGCGGATTGCATTCTTGATTTCCTCAACAGTCGGTTCTTCACCTTCCAGGACCTTCATCATCAGATCATCATCATAATCTGCCAATGCTTCCAGCATGTCCATACGCATGGACTGTGCCTGATCCTGATACTGTTCTTCGATTTCTGTAATCTGAATGTCTGTTCCCAGATCATTCATATACATTTCCTGTTTCATGGTGACCAGGTCGATGATTCCGCGGAAGCTGCTTTCAGCACCGATCGGCATCTGAATAGCTGCAGCCTTGGCACCGAGACGGTCGCCGATGGACTTCACGCTCATGAAGAAGTCCGCTCCGGTCGCATCCATCTTGTTGGAGAATACGATACGGGGAACTCTGTATTCTGTAGCCTGTCTCCATACTGTTTCTGTCTGAGGTTCTACGCCTGCCTTGGAGTCCAGAACTGTAACAGCTCCGTCAAGGACACGCAGGGAACGTTCAACTTCTGCAGTAAAGTCAACGTGGCCTGGGGTATCAATAATGTTGATCTGGCAGTCTTTCCACTGGCAGGTTGTGGCAGCCGATGTAATCGTAATACCGCGCTCCTGCTCCTGTGCCATCCAGTCCATCTGGGAAGCACCGTCATGAGTCTCGCCGATCTTGTAGATTTTTCCGGTGTAGTACAGGATTCGTTCTGTTGTTGTCGTCTTGCCGGCGTCAATGTGCGCCATGATTCCAATATTACGAATCTTGTTCAAGGGGAATTCTCTGGGCATAAATCGCTCCTTTCAATGTAAAAGTGTAAGTTCTTTATTACCAGCGATAGTGAGCGAATGCCTTGTTCGCTTCGGCCATCTTATGGGTATCTTCCTTCTTCTTCACAGATGCGCCTGTTCCGTTTGCGGCATCCATAATTTCGTTTGCAAGTCTCTGTTCCATGGTTCTTTCATGACGCAGACGTGCATAGTTGACGATCCAGCGCAGACCGAGTGTCAGTTTTCTTTCAGCGCTGACTTCTACCGGTACCTGGTAGTTGGCACCGCCGACACGGCGGACCTTCAGTTCAAGCATCGGCATAACATTGGACAGTGCCTTTTCGAATACTTCCATCGGATTCTGTCCTGTCTTTTCCTCAATAATGGCGAATGCATTGTAGAGGATTGTCTGAGCAGTTCCGCGCTTGCCGTCCAGCATAATCTTGTTGATCAGTTTTGTGACCAGCTTTGAATTATAAATAGGATCGGGCAGCACATCACGCTTTGCTATATATCCTTTTCTCGGCATATCTATTCACCTCTCCTTACTTCTTCTTCGGCTTCTTCGCACCGTAACGGGAGCGAGCCTGATTACGATCGTTTACGCCTGCGCAGTCCAGTGTACCGCGGATGATGTGGTAACGGACACCAGGGAGGTCCTTGACACGGCCGCCGCGGATCATAACGACGCTGTGTTCCTGCAGGTTGTGTCCTACACCCGGGATGTAAGCTGTAACTTCCATACCATTGGACAGACGTACACGGGCATACTTACGGAGAGCAGAGTTCGGCTTCTTAGGTGTCATTGTACCGACACGGGTGCAGACGCCGCGCTTCTGAGGGCTGCTGATTCTGGTCGGCTTCTTCTGAAGGCTGTTATAGCCTCTGTTCAGTGCCGGGGACTTTGACTTGTAGACTTTATCGGTACGTCCCTTACGTACCAGCTGATTTATTGTAGGCATTGATTTCTCCTTCCTTTTATGCACACATTTCCAAGCGTGCCATTTCTCAGCCTAATTTTTGGCTTTGCCCGCAGCAAAGCCTTTTTTCGCCAAGCAGATAAATATTACACGCGGAAAATACGGAAGTCAACGCTTTTTTTCATTTTTTCAGCGATCGATGATAGAATGGTATCAGAACAAGCTGCCGGATTCATTTTTTGTGATGTTTTCGGCAGACGATAAAGGAAAGAAGGTTCCTATGCCCGCTAACAAACTCTGTGATTTCTGCCTGTCCGAATCAAAAGGACTGTTCAATCGTCCGGAAGAATTATCCGACGGCCACTTCGTATGCAGGGACTGCAAACAGAAAATCAAAAAATACAATCTTCCCGTAAAATATGATCTTTTCCAGCTGCTCGTTGTGGCAGACCCCTATATGCGCGAAATGATCATGGGCAATTATCTCGAACAGCACAATGCCGACGATACAATCGCCAAATTCTTCCCGATTCCGGAAATGAAACTGCACCGCGGCGAACACTGCATCAATGTCTGCGACGCTTCGATTACCGTAGCTGCCGCAGCCATTCCTTCTGAACCTGCGGAGGCTGTGATCGGAAATATCATCGGTTCCATGATCAACGATATTCCCGATGCACCGGAAGGTGTCGAATCCGTTAAAGTTCAGGGAAAACTGTACGAAACGGATGTTGCATTATATTTCATGTCGGATCATTTCCTGAACTGTCACAGAATCAGCGACATGGTCAGAAGCGGTGATGACAAGGAAAATGTGCATGTAATTGAGAAGAAGCTTACCTTTACATATGCAGTGGAAAATGCAGATCTCTTCTTTATGAGAGATACGCTTTACAACAAGATCGTTGCAGCTCAGGCAAATAAAAAACAGAATCTGATTTATATCAATTCCGAGAATACGATGACACTGACCCCCGGTATTTATTCCATTCCGAGAAATATCCGTGCAGGAACTTATTATGTATCAGCTCTGAATGATCTCGGTCTGAACCTGAGAGATGTCAACGGACATCTTCACGACATCAGTTCCTATGATCGTGTAAAACTTGATGAAGGCACACTGCTTGAATGCACCGGTGAATACCAGCTCAGAATCAAGCCGAGAGACTGAAATACAAACAATCAATACTTATCACGCATAAGAGAGGACCACTCGGGTCCTCTCATTTTCATATTGTTTGTTTCAGATTAGATGAAGCCGGTATTATCACTGAGCCGGAATCAATTCAGGAAATGATTTTCCCAATCTCTTCCGGAGTGAATTCGGGATACTCATCACAGACAGCCTGAATCGCCTGTTCAGATGATCCGGTCAGTTCAAACAGTGCTTCGTACATTTTTGCCGCATTCTCTCTTTTCACTTCCATGAGACCTTCGGCATAACCTTCAGCTCTTCCAATCTCTTTCCACTCAAGCTCATGCTGTTTCATTTCCATACAGCGTACCTTCTCTCAGCTTATGAAATCTTCATTGCTCTGCAATACTCTCGTTCATCTCTGATGACAGGATACTTCTGATCTCTTCAGCGGTAAATTCGGGATACTTATCGCAGACAGCACGGAAAGCATTTTCTGCAGATCCTGTCATTTCAATCCCTGCCGCATACAGGTTCATCATTCCGCGTCTGCGTTCTTCTGCTTTTCCCATCTCTTTCCACTCAAGTTCATGCTGTTTCATTTCCATATAGCGTACCTTCCATTCCGGATTTCTGCTGTAGTACTGTACGCTTTTATCAATTGCTTCAACGAATTCGTCAGTACCGTCATTATCCCCTGTCAGAACATAATCACAGAACGGCACAAGCTCCGGATACTGCTCCCTGTTTTTTCC
>SVBN01000008.1 GCA_015058875.1 Erysipelotrichaceae bacterium
ATAGTTTCGGTTTCTTCCGTTTCCTCCGAAGGCTCCGGCGCCGCTTCCGGTGTATTCTCCGGTATCACAGATGCGGCCGGTTCTGCCGTTTCCTGTGTCTGCGGGGAAGGAAAAGGTTCCGGTGTATTCTCTGTATGGCTGTCCTGCTTTGTGCATGCACCCAGCAGCATCACCAGCGCAAGACATAATTTCATCATTTTCTGTTTTTTCATCTGCTGCCTTCCTTCTTCTGATTCCGTCATAACGGAACCGTGTAACAGTATACACAAAATGAAGAAATCTTAAAAGTAATGCAATCCTTAAGAATTCCTTCAGAAAAAACAGGCAGTTCATGATTTCTGCCTGTCATATGCTTTCAATGGTTTTCCGCAATTATTTTTTCATCGACTGCAGGTATGCAAGAATCTTCGAAAGATTGATGTCATTGACCTGCGGACGGATACCGGCAATTTCTTCAATATGTCCGCCCAGATCCACAAGCATGAGCTCACCGGATACATAGGATGCCATATCGCTGTTCAGGAAGACGATCGGCCGTGCCATCTCTTCGGATTTCGCCAGTTCTGTTCCGTAACCGTTGTTTGCCATCAGCTTGTCGTTTCCGCCGGCCATCTTTTCGAAATCACCGGTCAGTCCGGAAGATGTGGATGCCGGAAGCACGCCGTTGACACGGATGCCTTTCGATGCAAATGTTTTCTGACAAAGCGCAATATACAGATTCATGGCGAGCTTGGAATACGGATAGCCGAAGGTTCCGGGCATAGCCGCAAACGGCAGTGCCGCAGCAGCTTCGACCGCAGCGTCCCATCCCTGCGCTTCCAATACCGGCTTCAGCCATTTCTGATTGTCTTCCTTTTCCCAGCCGAGTCCGCCGAGACTTGTCATGATGGAAATGGATCCGCCTTTTGTCATTCTCTGAAGCAGATATTCTTCCATGATGTATTTGTTTGCGATCGCATCGATTTTGACGGTTGTCACAAAGTCATTGCGGGCACCGGAAACGCCGGCAATGCCGAAGAAGGAATCGACATGTTCCGGAATCTCCGCAAAAGCCGCATCAATTGAATCTTTCTGAGACAGATCTGTATGGATGTACTTCTCAACGCCTGAGGGAACTGTTTCCGCCCAGTCCAGCGCATACACCTTTGCGCCGAGATCCACCAGCATTTCCGCGGCAGCCTTTCCCATGCCGGACGCTGCACCTGTTACTACCACTGTTTTACCATTGTATCCAAAATAGTCTTTCATGATTTCCTCCGTTACGGCTACAATATATCCGTCAGGAAAAACTGAAACAAGGTCCTCAGCGGCAAGTGAAACAGATCGGGAGAAAGTGTTCCATGAATACAGCAGATACATATCATGAATCCGTATGTGAAGCGATTACGCAGGCGCTGCTTTTACTGATGAAGCATGAACCGTATGAGCGCATCACGGTGATGGATATCATCCGGAAGGCCGGCGTAGGCAGGTCCAGCTTCTACCGGAATTTTATCGACAAAGATGATGTGCTGGAGAAATATGTGTCCCGGCTGTTTTCCGGATCCAGAATGATTCCCGAGCCCTACAGTAATGAACATCTGCGGAAAACCATCATTTCCCACTACCGGCTATATTATGAAAACCGGGAATTCCTGATGACGCTGCATAAGAATAAAATCCTGTACCGTTTTCTTGATCAGCTGCGCGATATAACCGAAAGCACAATTACCGACAACCAGCTGAATGTCAATGTTTATCAGCCGGCATTCTTTTCCGCCGCCAATCTCGGCGTACTGGTGCACTGGCTGGAGCGCGGATGCAGGGAAACTCCCGAAGAAATAGCAGAGATCATCATCACACTGCTGTTCCATACACCCGGAAGAGACTGCTGAGTCTCTTTTTTAATACGCTTCTGTGTGAACGGCCGGAATCAGGTCGCGTTTTTCCGCAGGTTTTTCCCTGATGCCGAGTGATACAGCATTCAGAATGCCGTAATACTCCGGTATGCCGAGCAGCTGACGGATATCATCTTCCGCCATTCCGGTATGCCCTTTTCTGTCCTTCATATGAATCCAGCAGGCGCCGATTCCACATGCCTCTGCCGCCAGCAGAATATATGTTGAAGCGACTGCCGCGTCCTCCACCCATAATTCAAGATTGCGTTTGTCGATAATCGGCACGATTGCGGCATCGCCGTATCCCAGCGGGCCGGCACCCATTTTTTTGCAATCTGCCAGTTTCAGCATGGTGTCCCGTTCACGGATCACGATAAACTCAAGCGGATGTCCTCCCCAGGAAGACGGCGCATAAGCCGCAATCTCAAGTATTCTCTGAATTGTTTCGTCCGGGATATGTTCCCCGGTAAACCTGCGGGTAGATCTTCTCTTTTTTGCCAGATCAAGCAGTTCATTGCTGTTCATTTGCTATGCCTCCTTTTTTTCCTTTGCAAACATCTGCATGCCCAGTGCAGGTATGCCGATGCACGACGCAGCGATAAATACAGACTGATAATTGAGGATACCGGCAATCATGCCCCAGAATGTGGGACCGATAATAAAACCGATGTCACCTGCCGCAAAGAAAGCGGCGTTCGCAAATCCGCCGGCGGAATCAGGCAGTGAATTGACCATTTTTGTATTGATCATCGGAGCCAGACAGCCGTTTGCAAATCCCACTGCCAGACCGATCACATAAAGCTGCCGGACATCTGAAGACAATGCGATTCCGCACAGACTCAGCGCAATTGTGATGATCATGCCGCAGATCATTCTTTTTTCTCCGATTATGTCCATCATTTTCCTCATAACAACACGCGAAGTCACCAGACCGGCCACATTGCAGGTAAAGTAAAGTCCGATTCCGGCAAATCCTTTTTCCAATGCGGAGAGCGAAAGAAAGGCTGAAACAGAACTCAGTGAAAAGCTCATGCATACCCATGTCAGAAACGGAACCAGGATTGCGGAAATATTTCCGGCCGCAGAACCGGTCACTTTGGATTCCTGTCTGCCTTGCACATTTCCGGATATCGGAATCATCATAAGAAACGAAATCACAACCGACAGAAATACAGCGGTAAACAGCCAGCGGAATCGGTTTACATCCGGTCCGAGCAATGCATAGGAAATTGTCGGACATACGGCATTTGCCAGATTTCCGGTCAGCGAAGAATATCCGATTCCTTCCAGCCGGTCAGCCGGATCAAGCAGACGTACGATATATGTGCTCATCGCCGTGCATGTCACACCGTAGAAGAAACCCTGCAGGCCGCGCAGCACAAACGCCTGCCAGTATGCGTTTGAAAATATATACAGAAATGATGCGGCTGCCATAGCGGCCGTGAATAACTGAAGCACTTTTTTCACAGGCATCCTGTCCAGCAGATATGCGGACAGAAAGCGTGCGAACAATCCGCTGAGTGCAAATACCGAAGCCATCATTCCTGCAAGCGTATCCGAACCGCTCAGCATTCTTCCGTAAACAGTAATTACCGGCAATAACAGATACGGACCGGCATGTACGCACAGCAGCACCAGTACAGCCCACAGATATTTCTTCGTCCAGATTCCTTTGTTCATCCTTTTTTCCTCCGTGCATGCACACCATAAAACATTCAAGTAACTTGAAGGCAAGGGATATTTTACATAAAATGGAAAAAAGGCAGAAAAATCATGAAAAAGGCAATAACAATCAGAGAAGTATCGGAACTTCTGAACATTCCCGAGCATACAATCCGCTATTACACGGATATTGGGCTGATTCCAAGCATTCAGCGTTCTTCTTCCAATTATCGTATCTTTGATGAAGAATCCATTGAATGGCTGAAAGGAACCATCTATTTCCGGCAGCTCGGTCTTTCTATCAGGGATATCATTCATTATCACGATCTCTGCTTTTCTTCCGATCCCGCGGCTCTGCGGGAGCGATATGAGCTGCTTCAGAAATACTGCAAAAAAGCAGAGCAGGAAGTTCTGCAGGCCGAAGAAAGGCTCAGATATCTGGAACATATTACGGAGCGTGACCGGCTGATTGCCGAACAGCAGCTGCCCGATCTGAAAAACCCGCGTCTCAGACATTCTGAAAATAACAGCTGAATCTGCTCCGTCAGATAAATCGTTTATAATTAATTACAGAGAACAGCAATCGGGAGTCAGATCATGCCGGTCATACAATACAATGAAATCTGTGATATCTTTTTCCGCTCCTGCAGTATTCCTGCCGGTCTTTTCGATGCGGATCATCATATGATCGTTCTGTCATCGGCTTTCGGAGAACGGCAGACCGGAATGTATATGGAGGACTGCATTCAGCTGCTGGAAAGGCCCCTCAAAGATGACAGTGCCATGCTCTGTCTTGACCGGAACGGTTCCGCCTGGTGCATCATCCTTCACGATCATCAGACCGTCCTGTTCGGACCGGCTCAGGTCGGATTCAATCCGGATTTTCCTTATGACAGGATTCCGGAAATGTCAGCTGAACAATTCTTTGAACTCTGTCAGGTATTTGTCCGTCTGATTCTCGGAAAAGACGCATTGCTTTCCATTCAGTCTGATGCCCTCAGCGAAAACTATACGGCAGGGCAGCAGTATGAATCGGAACAGGAAGATTTCGAAATGATGAGTTTCGATGAAATCTTCGATTGTGTCCGGCATGGAGATACATCCGAACTGAATGCCTTTCTGAAATCATCCAGGTTTACGGATTATCAGAATCGTGTCATGTATAATCCGGAGAATGCGCATACCGTATTTATTTTCTGTCTGGCGAAAACATATCATACCGCACTGGAAACCGGGATCCCGATCCGCGACCTCTCCCCGCTGATCTCTCTGCATCTGAATGAAATGCACCGGTTCACAACGCCGGCTTCTTATTCCGCGGGCATGCAGCGGATGCTGTATGACTTTACCCGCTATGTCGGCCATTACCACAGCGGCACCTATTCCATGATTGTCAATATGGCAAACATGTATATCCGGGAACATGTTTATTCGCAGATTTCAATAGAAGAAATTGCAGAGCACTGTGCCATGAGCGTCTCTGCGCTCCAGCATCGCTTCAAAAAGGAAACGGGTCAGTCAGTATCCGATGCCATTCTGAACTGCAAAATCGAAAAAGCATGTTTCTTCCTGCGCAATACGTCACTTCCATGTACGGCAATCGCGTTCAAGCTGGGATACTGTTCCCAGAGTTATTTCAACCGCCAGTTCAGAAAAGTCATGGGCGTTACGCCTTCCCGGTTCCGTTCTGCAGGCGCCGGGCTCCGGCCGCAGTAAAACCGGAGGAGACGGTCCTTTCAGTCAGGATCATCTGCTCCGGTTTTTGTGTGTGTTTTTTATTCTGCTTATCTGAGTTCGGGAGGAATATATCCGTATTCCTCTTTTGCTTTGTTTTCCAGCGGCATCAGCTCCAGATTTGCCATATAGGCATGTGTTCCGATACCGAAGTTCTCCTCGGCCTTCTCGCTCATTCCTCCGAAGTTTCCGCCGAGATAGCTCATTTTCTCATCCAGAATCAGCCGGCATTCACCATACTTATATGCGATCGCCTGAGTATTCGGAATAAAGAAATGGTTCCTGTTCCCGATCTGTGTCAGGAAACTGTCCACCTCTGCGATAAAGGAAGCAAGCGTAACATCATCGCCATATGCCGCAAAGGACAATGCCAGCTTTTCCACCGGTGCGGCATCTTTCTGGGGCATAAAGATATGAGATACCTCAAAACTGCGCGCTTCCTTTTCCCCCGCATTCCATTTTTCGGAAATGATCTGTTCAATGGCCGGCGTGAGCACTGTCGGCAGACCGACAGATGTGCCGAGCGGTTCTTTCAGAAGCACGCCCTTGTTGTTCAGATCCCATTCATCCTGGATCATGTTCATCTTCTTATAGATGCCGTCCGGATAGATCTTCGGGCCGAATCCTTCGGAATATCCCATCGTTCTGAGCACATCGCGGCAGCGGTCTTCAAAGCTTTCCGATACGGATACAGTTTCATCCCCGAACCGTCCCAGGAATTCCTGTGCATTGTCAAACAGCTGTTCTCTTGTTTCAATGCCCAGCCATTCACACGCCGCATGATCGATATCGATCGAGAATGCCAGACACTTTTCCTGTTCCGTCTGGTGTCCGAGCATTGCGGCACCGATCCATGTCATCGTTCCGGTATACCCTGCCGTAAAATCTGTCCGGTCCGCTCTGAGCACTCTGATTTCATATGTAACCGTTTCTTTCAATACCGTCCTTGTCATTGCACTGGCTCCCCAGCTGGCAAGGTCTGAACCCGTCTTTCCTTCACCGGTCCGGATCAGTTCGCAGTCATATCCCGCGCCGAATGCAGTGCGTACAATTTTTTTCCACATCTGCCTGTAATCATAGAGATTCATATCGGAAACGACAGCACCTTCCATCACCAGACGGGCGGGATACTCCGTATTACTCCCGTCAAACACTTTCCCGCATGCGGCGGCGCATACCGGAAACTCTCCTCTGATTTCACTCAATGCATACGGAAGCAGCTGTGTTCTCAGAGCATACTCCCCGTTCTGAAGCAGAACCTGCTTTGTGATTCTTCCCGGATTATCAAAGATGCGCAGATTCAGGTCAGATGTTTCCAGTTCCGGATATTCACCGTTATCCAGCAGTGTGAATCCGCTGCGGACAAACGCATTTTTCAGAGCGTCCGCTGTGATTCTGAGCGGATGTTTTGTCATCTTTGTCATAGTCTTCCACCTCAGATCCTGTTGGCAATCTGCCATCCTTCCAGAATGGCGTCACCGATATTTCTCTTTTCATTGCAGCGCAGTGCCATTGTGCAGTCGCCGATCTTATATACTTCATTGACTTTGCCGAGCAGTTCATCGTAGATCTTCGGTGCACCCGTATAGCCGCGGCACACCAGCACTGTATCGCATTCCAGGAATTCTTCCTGCTTTGTCCTGAGATCTCTCAGTGCAATGCCGTTTTCGCTGAATGAAGCGATGTCTTTGCCGAGCTTGTAGGATATGCCTTTCTGTGCATTCAGGATCATCAGTCTCTGCTGCTGCGGAGATGAATTGTCATTTCCGATTTCCATGACTCCCATCATTCCGCCGCCTCTTCTCGATGTGACAGTCACTTTCTTTCCGGCTCTCAGCAGCGACTGGGCGACTTCCAGATTCATGAAGCATCCGCCGCAGATCACAACCTTCTCCCCGACTTCGATTTCTTCGGGAGACTGACAGTATTCATGGATGCTGTGCACATTCGGCAGATCCATTCCCTGTATCTTTGCGATCACGGGAACGGCGCCGGTCGCCACGATCACCGCATCGTAATTTCCGGCAAGAACCTTTTCCGCATCCGCTTCTTCTTCGATGACGGTAATGCCGGGTTTCTTCATCTGGGCAGCATAGTAATCAATCAGGATCTGAATGTCACCCTTCAGTTCATGGTCGAAGCATGCCTCGTGCATTGTTCCGCCGAGCTTTCTCTTTTCATACAGCGTAACGGTATGACCGCGCTTTGCCGCAAGTCTTGCGGCTTCCATGCCGGCAGGACCGCCGCCGATGATGCAGATGTTCTTCTTTGTTTCCGCCGGTTCCACCTTTCGGAAATTGGATGTATTGCATAACGGATTGACCGAGCATCTCAGACCGATCGCAGCATTAAAGCCTTCGATTGTACCGACGCAGCCCATCGTACAGCGGATACACGGGGTAATGTCTTCCGGATGTCCTGCTTTCAGTTTCTTAGCCCATGCCGGATCGGCCAGAGACGGTCTGCCCAGTCCGATAAAATCGGCCCAGCCTTCTTCCAGAACATGTTCCGCCAGTTCCGGAGTCGTAAATCCGCCGTCCAGGATAATCGGAATCCGGATGCCGGCTTCCTTCATCGCCCTGGCAGTCGGGATGTAGTCACCGCGCTGATCATACTGCGCGTTGATGACTCTGACGTTGTTGGAATCGCCGCCCACCAGATGCAGGGCGACAATACCGGTTTTTTCCAGTGCCTTTGCATGGATGATTCCCTCTTCCAGAGAGATATCCTTCGGGTCGAACGAATCGCCGCAGATTCTTCCGATGATCGGAAAAGTTCTGCCGCATCGCTTCTGACACGCCTCGATGATTTCCACCATGAAGCGGATTCTGTTTTCCGGACTTCCGCCGTATTTATCCGTGCGGTGATTGTACTGCGGAGAGCAGAACATATTGATCAGATGCCCGATCGCGCCGTGGATTTCGATGCCGTCAAAGCCGGCCATCTTCGCTCTCCAGGCAGCCTGGGCAAAATCATCGATGATCTGATTGATTTCCGCAATGGTCAGGCCGCGGATCGGGAACGGACGGATGCCGCCCTGCATTTCAAACATTGTGGATGGACCCAGGGATTCCTTCTTATCCGCAAGAGAAAGCTGATGTCCGATATGACACAGCTGCAGGATCGCTTTTACGCCCTGGTCATGAATCGCCGAGGCAAGTCTTGCCATGCCGGTAATCTGTCCGTTTTCGTACAGACACATGACATTGTCTTCACCGCGGGAAAGATTGTCATCGGTTGCGGTGCATTCCACAATGATCATGCCCATGCCGCCTTTGGCCTGGGAGGAATAGAATGCAAGCGCGTTGTCGGTAATGTAGCCGTTGGAGTCACAGTTCAGAGAACCCATCGGCGCCATGATAATTCTGTTGTCCAGCCGGATGGATCCCATTCTTGCCTGTTCCAGCAGTTTCGGAAACTGTCCCATAATTGTTCTCCTTCAAATCTCAAAGCTGATCATCTTCAGCTTTTTTCCAAACTGATGCAGTCTCAGCGTACCTTCTCTGTTTTCTTCCGGATTCCCGTCAAAACTGAGGTTCACTTCGGTTTCACAGCTCATTTCCACACCGTCTTCCATCGGTATGACCAGACTGTGCTTCATACCCCGGTACGGCAGAACCGGTGTTATCTCCATCACTTCCATTCCGTTCTGCAGCACTGCCCCGCCGGCGGAATGATTGATGCCGGTGGAACCGATTGTCGTGGACAGGATGATCCCGGAAGAAACCGTGCTGTATATGATGCGTCCGTTCTTTCTGACCACCAGGAAACCGGCCACTCCGCCCTTCAGCATGGCAACCGCATCGTTGATCACCGGCATCACGCCGTCGCATGTCAGCAGGGCGCAATGTTCCAGACTGTAATCGTCATGGATCAGCCGGTCCAGTTTTTCCTGTATCTCATCCGCCTGAATCCGTGAATAATAACCGACGCTTCCGGCATTGATGCCGGCAATCGGGATATCCAGTTTCAATGCGGTATGTGCGCTTTTCAGCATCGTGCCGTCACCGCCGATAAACAGCAGCACATCAAACGTTTCCTGCGCCGGATGAATCCCGTCCGTGCATACGGTATACCGGCAGCCGCGCCGGTCCAGATGCGCGCATGCCTGATCCAGCAGCTCCGCTGTTTTCTCACGGGTCATATTCGGTATGATCAGAAAGTTCTTCATTTCGCTTATATCTCTTTCTTCTGCCGTTGATTCTCAATGTCCTTTGCGGCGGTGATTCCGGCTTTCATTGCCTTCACAACCGTGGAAGCACCGCTCTCACAGTCGCCTCCCGCCCAGACAATGTCATAACTGGTGTGATAGTTCTCATCGACTTTAAAGCAGCCCCATTTATCCGCTTCCAGCCCTTCGTTTGCTTCGGCAATTTCCGGATCATTGGAGAAACCGAGCGCCAGAACAACCGTATCCACATCTATCGTGATGCGCTCATCGGTCTGAACCGGTCTTCTTCTGCCGGAAGCATCCGGCTCTCCCAGTGTCATGATCGCGCATACCGCCTGTCTGACATGACCGTTTTCGCCGATGAATTCCACCGGATTGACCAATGTATGGAACTGCACGCCTTCCGCTTTTGCGTCATTCAGTTCGGCTGTGCACGCCGGCATTTCCTGCTCGCTCCGGCGGTAAACAATATGCACTTCTTCGCTCTGCGGAAGTCTGACGGCATCCCTTGCGGCATCCATCGCGACATTTCCGCCGCCGACCACAAGCACCTTTTTCCCGCTGCCTTCAAAATGCCGTCTGCCGTCTTCCTTTACGGGTGAGAGATTGATTGCCGACAGATAGACCGGCGCCGGGTATACGCCTTCGAGGTCCTCGCCGGGAATTCTCATCACATTGGACACCGTCGCTCCGGTTCCGAGGAATACCGCGTCATAGTCTTTTCTCAGCTGGTCAAGCGATACGGCTTTGGTATTGTATTGAATCCTGACGCCGAGGCTTTCCAGCAGCTTCTGCTTTGCCTCAATGGTTTTCCTTGCCAGGCGGTAGGATGGGATTCCCCAGGCAAGCACGCCGCCGAAGAAGTCTTCCTTTTCCAGAATCGTGACTTCCCACCCTTTCCCTGCCAGCACTTCCGCGCATGCCATCGATGCAGATCCTGCCCCGATGCATACGGCTTTCTTTCCGTTGGGCTGCGGCCTTTCACATACCGTCAGTCCGTTTTCTTCCGCCCATTCCGCAACGAACCGCTCCACACTGCCGATTGCAAGAGGCTCGCCTTTGATACCGCTGATACAGGATCCTTCGCACTGATCCTCATGCGGACATACGGTACCGCAGATTGCCGGGAATACCGTATTATCGCTGAGCACTGCATATGCTTTCGCAAAGTCCCTGCTTTCCACGGCCTTCATCACTTCCGGGATCCGGTTATGAATCGGACATCCTTCAGAGCATCTCGGCTTCGGGCATTTAAAGCAGCGTGACGCCTCACTGACAGCTTCTTCTTCCGTGTAAACCGAAAGGAACGGTTCAAAATTGTTTTTCCTGATTTCAGCCGGCACTTCCGCCGGTCTGATTCTTCCCTTGCGCTCCATATAACTCCTGATTATGTTCTGCTTTTACGCATAACGAAAACCCCATCTGAATGATCCATGCCATGGGGAATCCGGATGTGCATTTTTCATGCACAATGTGAAAATGTTATCTTTGAAAATCAGGGCTGAAGCTCAGCTCCGGCCCTGATCTGAACTGATTGTAATTATCTGCCCCAGCCGTAAGCCTTGCCCGGTGCTTTGTAGTCGGGTCCGAGCATTTCTTCTTTGACTGCTTTTCTGAGGTCTTCTACTTCCCAGAGCGGTCCCTTATCCCCGTTGGTAATCATCTTTCCGAGTTCCGGCTGTGAATAAGCCTGGAATCTTCCGGAAGACTTGATGGAGAATACGGAGCCGTTGATATAGTCGTCCAGGCAGAGTACGGCAATGAACGGTGCCAGGTTGACCGGATCGCCGTGGTCAGCTTCAACAACCGCCAGAATCTTCGGATCCGGAGCATGACCGGCTGCGGTGATCTGTCTGATCAGCGCATTGTATTCGACGGCATGTGCCGGGGATTCACCCTGCGGGCATACGCAGTTGACGGTAATGCCGAACTGATCCAGTTCCTTGGCGGCAGCCCATGTCAGACCGACCATCGCTGCGGTGGATGCGCTGTAGCCGTCATTGTTTGCAAGTCCTACCCAGGCATCGCTGGATACGTTGATGATGCGGCCGTAGCCCTGTTCCTTCATGTACGGAAGCGCATAGTGCATCAGGGCAACCGCGCCGTGGTTTCTGCTGTCCATGAACAGGCGGAAATTCTTTTCGTCCATGGTTGCGATATCACCGGTACCCATGCCAGCGGCGTTATTGACGATGATATCGATTCTTCCCCATTTCTCAATGGCTGTCTGAACCATGCGTTCCGCTGTCGGCCAGTCGGAGCAGTCACCGAAGAACGGAATCGCTTCATTGCCCTCAGCGGTAATTGTATCTGCGGCAACCTGAGCATCGCCCTTCAGACGGCAGAATTCATTCCAGTCTTCTTCCGGCATGTCTTCCTTGTGATACTGCTGTGCGCTCTGTCCGTTCGGTTTACGGTTGTTGGTGATCACTTTCGCGCCCATTCTGGCAAGTCCGATGGCAATTCCCTTGCCGATGCCCTGACCTGAACCAGTTACGATTGCGACTTTTCCTTCCAAGCACTTTTCCATTATATTTCCTCCTTTTTGCTTTGATCTGACTTTAATATATCCCATTTGTAATCGCTTTCATTTAATATTTCTGCAGATTATAGCACGATTATGCTGTCTTCTTTTCCTGATACTGACGCTCGGCAGCTTCGATTTCTTCCGCTGTAAAGCGGAAGCCCTTCAGGGCGACAAGCAGGCCGATGCAGGCAAATACAAATCCGGTCGCAAACGCTCTGGTGAAGTCTCCGCTCGACCCGAGCACCACGCCGACAACCGCTGAGAAGATGACCGATCCGCCGGTATTTCCGAAATTATAGAGTGCCGATCCGGTCGCAATATCCTCTCTCGGCATGTTGGACTGCCAGTATGCGGAATACAGTCCCTGGGCAACGCTGGAGGTAAATCCGCCGATCGCTGTCGCCAGATAAATCAGCAGCATTCCTGCCGGAACTGTTCCGTTTGCCAGCAGCACCAGATCGCCGCCGGCAGCGGTGCCTGTAAACTTCAGACAGTACAGCAGACCGGTCGCGATCATTGCGGTCACCATGGACATGATGCCGAAGGGACGGAAGCGGACTGCGAACTTCTGTCCGACGTATCCGCCCAGGAAGAGCCCGAGCACAAATGTGACAAGTCCCTGTGCCAGCGTCCCGGTTCCGGTGAAAAAGGTCGATGCCGGAAGTCCCTGGAAGTTGGTGCGGATCCACATTGCACAGTATGATGCGGAGCAGGTGGAATAGGCGCTGGCAACCGCCGCACAGATAAATGCGTAGGTCAGACGCTCATTCCGGAACATTTTCAGCGGTACTGCCGGATTGGCAATGCTGAGTTCCCTGCGGATCATAATGAAGATGCATACAGCTGCCGATGCTGCCAGGATCAGGCAGGGAACACTGCCCCAGGCAAACATCTTTCCGGAAAGATTCAGGCAGAATACCAGACATGCTATTCCGAAAACCGTTAAGAGCAGGCCGGCAAAATCATATCCCTTTGCGGCATCTTTATTCTTTTTGTTCGGGCAGTCCTTCATGACAAGCAGAAGTCCGATTGCGACCAGCGGCAGATTCAGAATCAGCGCCAGTTTGGAATAGATACTGCCCATCGCATAGACCATACTGACAATCAGCGGCCCGCACATGGAACCGAGCGCGTTCGCTACGGCGATATAGCCGAAAAACTTCGGAAGCTCCGGCCTTTCCACTGCCAGCGGCATCAGGACATAAGCCGCGGAAATATAGAATCCGCCGCCGATGGACTGGATCAGCTGCCCGAGGGCATAGACCGGCCAACCCGGAGCGATCATCATAATGATTCTTCCGATCAGTTGGATGCATACACCCATCAGGATTGTCGTTCTCTGACCGAGAATCGCTGTCAGCTTGCCAAGTACGGGCAGCACCAGCATCATGCCCATCGTCCCCAATGATGAGATCAGGACATAAAACTGAGTGGCACCGAGTTTTGTCAGGTCACCGGAAACGCAGATGGCACTGCCGTAATTGGCAAACTGCATTCCGACGCAGATGAACAGAACCCCGATAATAAAGGGCCAGTTGCGTTGTTTCTTCACGCTCTGTGACATACATGATCTCCTTCAGAAACACCTCTGTTATTATCTGCAGTCTAGAAAATGCATTCCGTCGGAACTATAATGATTCTGCTGATTTTTGAACAATTACGCTTTTCTGAAATCGGAGATGCAACACCATGCACACAGTGCAAATTCCCGGGGGACTGTTCACATTTTTACTTGATTGCGTTATGATATATAAGCATTGCAGGCGTAATTCAATGGTAGAATGTCAGCTTCCCAAGCTGAATACGCGGGTCCGATTCCCGTCGCCTGCTCCTTTTTTATGCCATGGCTGCACGAGATGTAAATGTACAAAACAACTTGGCCTATAACAAAATAAATTAGCGTATAAGGCTATTTCAATACAAAGCCAGGAATACAAAACAATTTGGCGTATAGCGAAAAGACTCTGAAGTGCATCGACAACTTGATTTTGCCCAAACAGCATTTATTGCTGTTTTTTATTATTTTCACGTAAAAAAGTATAACTACTTAACCTAGATAAAAAGACTCACAATCGCTAAATTGTGAGCCTTATCCTAGCGTATGTGAGATCATATAACAATTTTACCGAGCCAACGCGCTTCATTATCTATTATTCTCATTAACGGCATTCGATATTGAGGACGTATTGCAATATGTGAAAGAAGAATATCCTTCACAGCAAGAGTTTGAGAAATATGCCTCAGCGCATGGTTATAGGATTGTTTCCGCCTATCATAGACATGCAATCACTTTAAAACATGAAATATGCGAATATGAGTTTGTTACGTCGCCAGAGGCTTTTATGAGTGGCTGGGAGTGTCCTGATTGTGATTCATCTTTAGGCGACAACGAATTATTTGCAAAGATATTCAGCAGAACTTACGGAGAGGATTATTCACTTGGGTCAGAATTCATTAGTTTAAAAAAGCCGATGCTGGTCACTCACAAAATCTGCGGGAAGAAATACAGCGTCAAGGCCTCTTCGTTATTGAACGAAAGGATTACTTGTAACTGTTCCAGGCGTAATGAATCGCTGACAAAAGCGAATTACTACATGCAGAAATATCCCGACTGGAAATTAATCAAGTTTGATGCCATTGGAGCACCTGTGGCTATGTTACATATTCCATGCGGTCACACCAGAACCTTTCATAGTTTTGAAGGATTTATGCGAAGTCCGTCTTGTAAGATCTGTGATTCGGAAAAGTACATCAGAATAGATTATTTACAAAGATTGCAGGAGATCCTTGGTAATAGGATCATAATGCTGGATTCATTTATAAATGCCGATACGGAATTGCGCTTTCATTGCGTGGTTTGCGGAAACACATTCAAAAGGACACCGCGGAAAATGATTGAAAGATGTTTCTGCCCAAAATGTTCTTCAAGAATAAGCCTTTCCTACGAAAGCTTAAGAGATGTTGTGTCGGCTTTTTCAGGAGGCAGATACATAATCACAAATAAGAACAACAATACCGGTAAATATACCGTTAAAGACATTCAATCCGGATCCTCTAAGAGCATGAATCGTAATCAGATCCTTCTTGAGGCTATTGCTTCAGTGTCATATGATCTTCCGGTAGAAAATAAGCAGGCTGTTTTAGAAAAGGTAACTGCCGCTAGCATTAAAATAATAGAACACCTCGAGAAATTGCGTCAGACATCAGGATATTTCTACTATGAAGATATTCATAGCTGCCTTACAGAATGTGTGTTATCACAAGATGCGTTCTTGCTGGGGTGGATAAATATACTGTCAATTAGCAATTACTGTTATTGTGCACAGGAGACATGGGGACTATATGTTTTCTCAGACACAGTTGTTGATGTCAATTACGATAAAATGATTGCTGAAAGATATATTTTTGATGATCAAGGATGCAGAATCGGCTATTTCGCTGGGACCAAATTTCTTCAGGA
The DNA here is from genome assembly GCA_015058875.1 of Erysipelotrichaceae bacterium. Taxonomy (GTDB): domain Bacteria; phylum Bacillota_I; class Bacilli_A; order Erysipelotrichales; family Erysipelotrichaceae; genus Bulleidia. The sequence continues at coordinate 15,432 of SVBN01000008.1, forward strand.
TATAGGATGTTGTTCAGATGAGAGTAATAGTGTATGTGTTGTAACAAACCGTGTACAAGGAAATGAAACAAATATTGTTCTTGGCGGCATCACCTACAAAATCAAAGCTTCCAAGCATGGCATGGTTTCAGATGATAATTATGGTTATAAGGTGATTCTTGGATGGGTACAGAGCAAGTACTTTCAAAAAGACAGAAACACACTGGAGGCGATAGGTGCTTTCATAAAGGAACACAACCTTGCAAGAGATGGATTTGACTCAGAATTAAAAACATATCCAGTCAAAGCTAAGACGAGAGTAAATGGTTTGTTGGATGATATTGATAAGTTGAAATGTTGTCCTGAACAATAGTTGTATTATGGATCGCTCTTTCACCTTTCATCGGATTATAAAACAGCGGGTTCAGGTAGATGCTCATAAGAAAGTTTTGAAACAAAAACTGATTCAGGCATCTGGCTGACGGGGTTGGAAAATGAAAAGACGGAGTGTTACATACAATTTGTGTGTAACACTCCGTCTTTAACTGCGCATCTAATCTCCCGAAAAAGATTATTAATCACTCGCTTCCCTTATCCGATCGACAATCGTTTGTCTTGAAAGCGCCTTGTAAGAGAAAAGCGGAATGACGGCACCAAGAGCGATAAAAACAGGAAGTGCAAGAACTGCTGGCAGAAGGGTAAAGTGCGCCGAGAAGAACCAAAACATTTTTTCCAGTACTCCCGAAAGCAATGGCTCAAGGACCGCGCTCAAAAGAATTGCAAGAAACGCTGATCCTACTGCATAGAACAATCCTTCCCAAACAAGCATAACTCTGAGCTGCTGCCCGGTCATCCCGACAGCCTGAAGCATGGCAAGTTCTCTTTTGCGTGAAACAATGCCAGTGATTACGGCGTTCACGAAATTGATAATCCCTACGAGTCCTACGATGAAGCTCAGTACTGTGCCCAGCAGCAGAAACATACCTCGGAAACTGTTAAACTCCCTTTCGTAGGATGTTCGGCTCTCGTAATTATATTCCTGGCCTAATCCCTTGGTGTAATTGGAAAGAAATGTCTCCATGTCTGAGTTTGCTTCCTCGATCGTATCAAAGGCATAGTACACAGGCTCCTGATTAGCCGCGTATTTCGTAAAGGTTCCTGCATTCATCACGTACGCATCGCCCATGATCGCCCGAATGGACAGTGTATAAGGAAGCGTGACTACGGCCGCAACCTCAAAATCTATATCAGTATACTTTGCTGCCCGTCTGGACCATGACAGCCCGAAGTCCTCATTTTCCCCAAATACATGCCCTGTCTGCGGGTCATAGTATTCAAACGCTTCCACGTACCGGAGGGTTATTGTATCGCCCACATGAACCCATGACGACCCGTCGATGACCTTTCCATAGTCGTCCATCTCGCTTATCGCCGCAATATAATGCCCGTCGGACTTGAAAAGAGGAGCCAGGTCACCTTCGATTACCGTCATTCGGTTGAGAAGATATTCTTCTGCGCCGTAAATCATAGTATTTATGGCTCGTGTTCCAACATCGACCGGTTCACCATTTTCAAGAAGCGACTGACCGAATTCCGGATAGTAGTGACTGAAATAGGAAGTGATATGTTCTTCCGGTACAATCTCTTCGAAGTTGTTATATTGGAAGTACATTCTTCCGCCATCCCTGATGCCGCCCTGATCCCAAATCGCCTCGAGAGCGGCCTGCGATACGCCGTCAGCACCCTGGCCCGCACGGAAATAGCTGTTGGGAGCGACAAGAAAATCGCAGGCAGTTTTGTCGCGCAGATATTTATTCATGTCAAAACCGTTGGTGAAGAATACCGTCATGGACAAAAGCACAACCGCCAGCGCGAGAGACAGCACGGTTATGATCGTCTTCGAGCGGCTGCGGCCCAGGTTTGCCCAGGCCATGGCGCAGGGAGATACCCTGAGTGCGCGGCGGCGTGTTTTCCTGTATTCTGATCCCTCCGTGTAACGCACCGCCTCCACCGGACTGACCTTCGCGGCCAGACGCCCGGGAAGCGCACAGGAGATCAGCACAGTTACGAGTGAGAATACTGCCGCGCCGAGGAAAAGCAGCGGGTGGGCGGATACTTTAGCAACACCGCCGATACTCAGATTGTTGAGAACGACAGGTGCCAGAAGGCCGCCCGTCAGCCAGCCAAGCAGCAGTCCAAGCGGAATCCCGATCAGGCTGAGCGCCAGCGCCTGCAGCCAGATCACTCGCCGGAGCTGTCGGCCTGTAGTGCCGACCGTTTTCAGCAGGCCATAGAATCGAACATCTCCTGCGACTGAAATACGAAAGACGTTGTAAATCACCAAATAACCGGTCAGAAGGATCACGGCGAGCATCAGTGCAAGAATAAAGACAGTTTCTCCGTCCATTCCCGCCGATAATTGAGCACCAGTGTAGCCCCAGTTTACGCCCGTATCGATATAATTGTTCTTTGCGGCGTCGCTGCTTTGATATCCGTGTCGTTCCAGTATTTCCACTAAGTCGGCTTCAATATGCCGGGAGCTTTTCAGCATGACATCAAGCCCCCAGGAGCCAACGCCGTTTTCAAGACCAACATAAGGTGAGGCGTACCCCAACTCCTGGAGCACTTTATCCACCCGGCTTTCAGGAATTAGAATAATGTGTGCCGAAGCAACCGCGTCACTTTCCCACCATCCGGAGAGCTCAAAAGTCTGTTCGGTAGTGACACCACCAATTTCAAGGGTAACGGTGAACGATGTACCAATTTTGGGCTCGATACCAAGGTACTGCAATACCGCGAGGTCGGTTGCAGCCTCATTGCTGCCCTCGGTGGGAGACGTACCATTCGTAGGAACGCAATAAGACCACTTTGCAGCCGTCTGATCCCAATGGTGGATCTCCACATTCGTCTTGGCAAAGCAATCATCTACCGCACCGCCGAGGAAACGATGCAGGCCATATGCTTTGATCAGTGGATCGGATTTCAATTCATTATACTGATCCGGCGTCAGCCTCTTGAAGCTTCCGTGTGTATATCCGCCAACCATGCGGAAATTCGATTCCTGGAAGGACGCGTTGATAGACATTGTTATGGTGAACAGCGCCGTGAACAACAGCGCCGTCAGGGCGATGGCGAGGATCGCGGCTGCGTTGCGTGTTTTGTTCGCCCGCAGGCTTTTCCAGGCAAGCCGACGGACGCAGGCATTGTTTTTCACTCTTACCATGCCGTTCACCTCCGGGAGAGTACACGCCCGTCCTCGATGCGAATGATCCGGTCGGCCAACTGTGCCAGTTCCTCGTTATGGGTAATCATAACAATAGTCTGGGAAAAGCGTTCACTGGTGATCTTCAAAAGCCCCATCACATCCTGGCTTGTTCTGGAATCCAGGTTGCCGGTGGGTTCATCGGCTAAAACGATTGCGGGCTTTGTGGCAAGCGCGCGTGCAATCGCGACGCGCTGCTGCTGACCGCCTGAGAGGGTGTTCGGCAGATTGGACAGTTTGTTCTCCAAGCCCAGTGTGCGGATGATCTGATCGATATATGCCTTGTCGATCTTTCCTCCATCCAATTCAACCGGCAAGACAATATTCTCCCAGACGCTCAGTACTGGAACAAGATTGTAGCTTTGAAAAACAAAGCCTATTTTGCGGCGACGAAAGATCGTCAGTTCTTCGTCTTTCAGCGTTGACAGCTCTCGGCCATCCACTGTTACAGTTCCGGATGTCGGGCGATCTAACCCTCCAAGCATGTGAAGGAGCGTCGATTTCCCGGAACCGGACGATCCGACGATTGCAACGAACTCTCCGCTTTCTACGCACAGATCCACTCCATCCAGGGCGCGAACTTCCGCTTCACCGGAGCCGTAGGTCTTGCGCAGATCCTTTGTTTCCAAAATCGCCATAAGTATGCCTCCATGGAAAAAGTCTGTATTGCCTTCTTTGACAATACAGACTTTAGCATAGGATTCTTTCCAGGATCTTTCTAAAATCTAACAGTTTTGAAAGAATTCATTCTCGCGGCAGAAAGATGGAGAACGTCGAACCTTTTTCTGGTTGGCTCTCAAGTTTGATATACCCGCCTTGACCGGATATGATTTCCCTCGCCAGATACAAGCCAAGCCCAACACCTTTTTCCTCTGCCACAGAGGGGGATCGATAAAAGCGCTGGAAAATCTTTGTTTGCTCCTCTTCCGGAATGCCTCTGCCATTGTCCGTAATGACTATGCGGCAAAACATATCATACTCTGAAACGTGAAGAGAGACTTCACCTCCAGCTGGCGTGTACTTTATGGCGTTGTCGATCAGATTTCCAATAGCTTCCTCTGTCCACTTGGCATCAAATACCGCAAATGCCTCGGTCGGCTCCTGCTTGAGCGAAATGTGTTTTTGCTGTGCTTTGGGAAGATACTGCCTGATCGTTTCCGCAAGCATGGGCTCAACTTTGGCACGCTTAGTCTGAAACTGATAGATACCAGTTTCCAAACGGGATGTTTTGACCAGCGCATCAATCAGCGTTTTGAGTTTTTCGGATTGCCCGATCAAAGATGTAATTAGCAGTCTAGCATCTTCGGAAGTTTCCTGCTCATCCAAAAGCTGAGCATAGAGAAGGATGTTGGCCATCGGTGTTTTTGTCTGATGAGAAATATCCGCTACCAGAGCTTCGATTTTCGCTTTCTGTTCACGTAAATTGCGTGCGGAGATGGCGGAGCTTTTCAAGTAGTGCGAAAGCTTTGCTTCCATAGAAGAGAGCATACTCTCGTCCCATACGCTTTCCGAAAAGTCTCCCTTTATGGCTTCGTCGAGCATGGCATCAATTCTTTTCAGCGTTTTCCTTGTGCTGTGCCGATCAAAAATCACCACGAACAATGACGCCAGAATCGCAACAGCGGCAGTGATGAATAACCAAATCTGCATATCACTTCATCGCCCAGGTATACCCGAGTCCATACACCGTCTTCAGATATTTCGGTTTGGACGGATCATCCTCCAACTTGTCACGCAGCCGTTTCATTGTGACGGAAAGCGCATTTTCATCGACATATTCCGCTCCGTCACTCCAGATCCGATCCACAAGCACGGGACGGCTCACGGTCATTCCTCGGTTATCCAAAAGGATGCGCAATAGCTTTTGCTCCGCTTTGCTCAGTTCGATCTGCATACCTGATCTCCGAAAAACCATGTGGTCAAAATCGAATAGAAAAGGATCTGACTGATAGATGGAAGACTCCCGCTTTTGCTCTCTGCGTAGCTGAGTATTTACGCGCGCTCGCAGAATAGCGAGGGAGAAGGGCTTTGTAATATAATCGTCCGCGCCAGATTCAAGCCCGACCACAACATCCGTTTCCATATCGTTTGCAGTCAGCAGGATAACAGGAATAGAACAGCGATTGGATCGCAGCTCACGCAGATAGTCTAGTCCGTTGCCATCTGGAAGATTGATGTCCAGAATGAGGAGTGCATAATCTGAAATCGAAACTTTCCGTACTTCTTTTAGTGACCGACACCGATCAATCTGCAATTCATCACTCTTCAAGGCTAGACAAATACCTTGGCCTAGTGCCAAATCATCTTCTAAAAGAAGCACTTTATCCATTTGCCTCACCTCCATATTGTTTTCTCGCGTCGCTAGTTTACCTCATAGATTCACAAATTTCAATGGCTCGTTTAGACTGCAGATTCTATGGCGATGGTATTATCTTCGCAACGGAAACTGTGCGAACAAGAAAGAATGAGATTCACATTATGTGTTTTTTGTATTATGGATCGTTCTTTCACCTTTTATCGGATTATAAAACAGCGGGTAAGACTAAGACCCGCCGTTTTTACTGTGTGATCTTCCAGGCTATGCTGCTTAAAGCACCGCAGATATTTTCAAGTTCCATATCTGAAAGAGGACTATCTGATACGTAGTACTTCTTGTTCTTAAACACTACAGGCACAAAACTGTTGCTGACGTTTGTATTCCCATGGCACTCTTCAGCAGGAATAATCCTGTAATATCTGATAACGGGTTGTTCCGTAATACCTCCGCCAAATATACGGTCGATAACGGTAGATGTTTTATATGGTTTTTCCATGTAATTACTATAATGGCAGAACTATTTGCATACAAGAATACTTGTACAAAAATAATTATGAATGTTGGATTGATCTACTATATGTAGGAATAAATTCAAGAGATGCAGGAATACCCAAGTGGTTGAAGGGACCGGTCTTGAAAACCGGCAGGTCGCGAAAGCGGCGCCTGGGTTCGAACCCCAGTTCCTGCGCCATGTGGACCTTTAGCGCAATTGGTAAGAGCAGTCGGCCCATAACCGAGAGGCTGCAGGTTCGAGTCCTGCAGGGTCCACCATAGTATGGAGACAGCGGATTTATAATCCGTTTTTTTTATATTTTTGCCTTGTTCAGAACATATAAGAAAAGCACGACCATTATGATCGTACTTTTACCATCTACTTCCTTTGCTTTCATTATGTTTTGAACAAAGCATCTGGCAGTTCTCTTCAACTGTCTTGCCGCCTTTAGACCACGGTTTGATATGATCGGCGTGCATCTCCTTGTATGCATATTCCTTCCTGTTGCCTTCACGCAGACAGTAAGGGCACTGATGATGCTGTGCCTCATATACCTTTCTGGAGGTCTTCTCGTCAAACTGACGGAGAGACAGATATTTCACATTGCCGTAGATCACATACTGGTAAATCCCCTTCATCTTTGCCGTGACCTCATCATCGCCTACGAGTTCGGCAATTGCCTCATTGATCTCAGCAGCACTCTTGGTGATAATGTTACCTGCAAGTTCGTCTTTCATATATGCTTCATAGATAGCTCCCCAGTCCATACCTTTCAGCGCACTGTTGTATGCGACGAACTTACTGCGGACCCATTCAAGAACCGCAGAGAAGTACTGCCACAGTTCACTGGCGTCCGCATCTCCGCGGTGATCGAGCATATACTTCGTAATGGCTTTATCGCCCTTGAGGTCGCTGTAAGTGGCTTCGCCGATCCACTTTAATGCCGTTTCCAGGTATTCCTGACGATTCCACGAACCGTTGAGCAGCGGTTCTTCTCTTTCAGTATTCGGATTGATATTTGCGAGCTTTACGCCTCTGCCGTTTGCGGTGGAGAAACGCGACTTGGCATCCATCAACCAGGCTCCGGTATATGCAGAGTTACGGAGTTCCTGCTCATTCAGCGGCTCACCGGCAGTATTGATCGTATGGAACCACAACATCTTTTCGTCAGGTGTGCCCCGGCAGACATAGATATCCAGTTCATAGTTCAGGATCTGCTCCGCAATGTTCTGCAGGTTTTCCTGTAGGTTATTGAAATCCTGCGGCAGATCTCCCGGGAAACGTGGTGAGGATACTGCAAACTCACCGGCAATATACTTGCAAATTGCCAATGTCCTCTGCTGGCCGTCCAGACATTCGTAAGTGCCGTCTTCCTTATCCACCCAGTACATCGTGTTCAACGGGCACTCATTGAGAACCGTCTGAATTACCGCATCACGCTTCTGATCGTTATACACGCTGTTTCGCTGAAAGGACGGTCGGATATTCAGCCTTCCGCCATATCCGAAGATACTGTCCGTTGTGCTGCCGTCGTCGGCGTCCTTCTTATAACCTTCCGCAAGATCTCTGATCGTAAACGGACGATTGAGAACATCGCGGATCCTTTTAACTTCCATTGTCATAATATTGCCCCCTTAATATCCAAGGTCGTCTTTCTTAGCAATCGGGTTGCGGTTACGGATAAGAATACGAGCATAAGGCGGAACCAAATAATCGCTATTATCGCTCGTATAGTAAACAATTCCATATGGTTTGTCTTTCTGCGAAATCGCAAGGACACAGTTTATGGCTCCTCCGTTAACTACCCGACCATCTTTTGTGTGTTTTTTCGGATTTATATAATCTTTGTTAGGAGTGAAATTATCTCTTGAGTTTCCGAGTTCTATAATTTCAAACTCTTCCGGATTGTATTTATCCAGCCAAGTAATCGGCACGCCCATTACACCGGCATAGTCGATCGGAATATCCTTTGTTTTTGAGACCTCGATTGCATCGTAGTTGTCATACTTTGGATATTTGCTTTCATTACCTTCGTAATACTTGTGTGCCTGAGTCTGGTCAAACTTCCCAGCGCGATGCCAGAGACCGTCGTGATGCTTTGAAATATCTAAGTTTGTATACCAGCATACGCCCGGTACAAAGCCGTGCTTTTTACCGTCTTTATCGATATAGGCCTTACCCTTAAGCAAATATTCATCCGGCATTATAAACTCCATTGTCTTGTTGAACGAATACCCCGGTCGTACTTTATTCTCTTTTATTAGTGGAAAAAAGTCTTTATAAGTAACTGTATTGATCGAGCCAAGTACAACAAATATCTTGTTATGTTCAATCAGATTTGCAATATATTTACGAAACAGTGACCAAGGCGGATTCGTTACACAAATATCCGCTTCTTCCAGCAACTCAATACGCGCATCGGAACGGAAATCACCGGCAGTGTAGAACACCTGTTTCCCATTCACTTCTGCATAATTGCCGCGGATCTCAATCACCTTTCCAGCATCCATATTGAAGTCGTCTCCGCCTTCGTAAATCAGCGCATAAGATGGTTCCGTATCTTTCTGATAATGCGTACTGATCAGTTTCTTCAATCCCAGCGACGAAAAGTTATTGTGAAAGAAACGCCAGAAGTTCGACCAAGTAGGGTCATCACAATTGCAGTAAACCGTCTTTCCCTTGAAATGTTCTCTATAGTGACCGAGTTCATTTGCTATGTCCGAGTATTGCGTGTAGAACTCGTCATTGGCATTCACCTTTGCCGTGTGCAAGTTTTCATTCTTTGCCATAAGCACCTCCAAATCGTCTGTGCATGATATGGAGATGCAGGCTTTGATATATAAAAAGCCTCGCTGAGTATGCGAGGTTATCAGTTATTCATGCAGGTATCGATAATTATGTATTTGCTTCCACACAAGTCCAATACGAGAAATTGGAAGACGATCAATGCTGGGAGGCTTAATCTGATTTTCTCAGGGAAAGATTTTTCCATTTGTCCCGATTCTCTTTGAGATTTGCTCATAAGCGGTTATCATTTCCATGCGGGAACGGATATAGGTCATTTTGTTTTGTCGAAAATGATATTCTCGGGTTTACCGTTATATTATCTATAGGCCGTTTTGTTTTGTCGCAAAAAGAACAGATTCGGCCTATCTTAGGACAAAATGTTTTGTATACGCACACGAGATGTAAATGTACAAAACAACTTGGCCTATAACAAAACAACTTGGCCCAAGGGCAATATGTGATACAAAAGCTGGAATACAAAACAACTTGGCCCAAAGAAAAATGTTAATTGATTTACCGGGATTGTGGATTGTACATGTACAGCGAAAAATGCTCTGTGTGTGACAGGGAATATGCCCTGTCTTTTCTTTTTTTGATAACAAAAAGCATTAGCTATTTGCCAATGCTCCTTATGTAGGAAGCCCTGCATCTATATATTGTCTGTTCTAGTCGGAAAGACGGTCTGCATTGACTCTTTCCTTGTCAACACACACCGTCTTTTCTTCTTTCTCAATCCACACGAGATTTTGTTGCGTACTTCCTACAAAACCACACGGGATTTTTATTAATGGACTTTTTCAACTGCATACTATTATATTTTCGGCTTTATATAATTTGACATGTCCAGCCAGAATACCAGCTGTCTATTCTGTATTGTGGTTAATATGCAATGTCGTTTTCAAGATCCGCGCCGTTTGACGCAATTACTTTTTTGTAGTAGAAGAACGATTTTTTGCGGCTGCGCTTTCCTGTTCCGCTACCGTGATCATCCAGATCCACATAGATCATCCCATAACGTTTATACATCTCTGATGTACCAGACGAAACAAGGTCGATCGGTCCCCACCATGCATATCCGAACACATCCACACCGTCTTCAATTGCTTCATGAAGCTGCTCGACGTGTTGGCGAAGGTAGTCGATCCGATAGTCATCAATGATCCTGCCGTCTTCTTCGACATGATCGACAGCCCCTAGGCCGTTTTCAGAAATAAAGATCGGGAGGTGATATCTGTCATAGATATGATTCAGCGTGATGCGGAACCCAATGGGGTCAACCGTCCATCCCCACTCAGATTTCGGCAGGTAGGGATTTTTCAGGTCAGAAACAAGTCTGCCGGTCGGCTTCGGAACTGTATCCCCTTTATAACGCATAATATACGTCATATAGTAACTGATCGTTATAAAATCAACCTTGCCTTCCCTGATATTATCCATATCATCTTCTTCCATGTTGATATGGATATGATTCTCATCAAAGAAACGCTTCATGTAATACGGATATTCACCTTTTGCCTGGACATCTGTGAAGAACCAGTTAAAGTGATCTTCAAACAAGACCTGAAGCTGGTCCTCCGGCCTAGCACTTTCCGCATAGTTTTCAAGCCTGCACAGCATATTCCCTATCTTTGCGTCAGGGGCGATCTCGTGACACGCTTTTACAGCCAGCGCGCTTGCGACAAACTGGTTATGAACAGCCTGGAATTTTTCCTGCCAGTGTCCGATATAGGAATTCTGTCCCAACGGATTCACAGGTCCGTCAAAGATGAGACCGCTGCTTGTGAACGGGTTTGAGAGAACGTTGTTGATCTCGTTAAACGTAAGCCAGTATCTGACCTTTTCTTTATATCTGTTCAAAACGATCCTTGCATAATGTTCAAACGCTTTCACCGTATGTCTGCTCAGGAATCCGCCGTATTCTTCCGCAAGATGAAGCGGAGTGTCAAAATGAGACAATGTTACAAGCGGTTCAATTCCGTATCGATGCAATTCATCGAATACATCGTCATAGAACTGCAGCCCTTCTTCGTTCGGAATTTCGTCATCCCCGTTTGGAAGGATCCTGGACCAGGAAATTGACATTCGGAACACTTTGAATCCCATTTCTGCAAACAGGGCGATATCTTCCTTATATGTGTGATAGAAATCGATTCCCCGCCGTTTCGGAAATTCCCAGTGTTCAGGATGCGCTTTCATATCAGCCAGCATCCCTTTCGTCGCGGCATTATGAGGTTCACGCTCCTCAAATCCGCCTTCGCGTTTCCTTGTTTCAGCATCTACCAGCCTTGCAAAATCAGAAGTTGCAAGTCCTCTTCCGCCTTCATTGTATGCGCCTTCAACCTGGTTTGCTGCAGTTGAGCCACCCCAGAGAAAGCCTTCAGGAAATCTCTTATTCATGATTGTTATTCCTTTCTGCTTTTTCACCCAGCATTCTGAATACCGGCAGGAAACGTCTTGCCATCCTAAGTTCAGTATTGATCGTCATAACAGTATCCTGAGCATGGGTAAACAGGAGCGAATACTCTATGTTTTCTCCACCCACCTGTGCCTGGATTGCCTGCGTCTGGGCAATATGCGCCTTGGTTATTTCAGTTTCAGCTTCATCCAGAAGTTTTTCAGCTTCTTCATATTCAGATCTGGCCATTGCATCGATCGCTTCATCAACTTTATTTCTCCCGTCACCGGCATGCAGGATCACCTGCATGGCAACTGCATTAATATTGATATCACTCATACAATACGACCCGCTTTATTATGCAGCTACTCTTGCGGCTGCTTTTTCTGCCGCTCGTTTTTCTTCTTTTTCGTATTCTGCTTTATCCGCGGCCTTGAAGAAGGGATACCAGATCAGTGCCGCAAGAAGCAGGTTCACACACACGAGCAGGATGTTCCGGACATCACCGCCGCTCATGAAGAAGGCAGATACCGCATTCGGTGCAAAATTCATATCAAAGTTGACATAGTTGATGCTTGCAAACCCAAACTTCATCCATATATAGGCATTAGCCGGCAGGATGATCGCGATCAGGATCGTCGGGATCAGCATATAAGGATTGCCTACGACCGCACCGTACTGAAGCGGTTCATTGATATTGAAAACTGAAGGGATGATCGTTGCTTTGCCAAGGGTACGGAACTTTTTCGATTTTGCCCTGAGCATATAGAACGCCAGCGGCAGAGTCGCACCCTGACCGCCGATATGATGATATCTGGAGAATCCGTATGCATAGATATTTTTCGGTTTCAGTCCAGCATTTACCAGTTCCATGTTTTCCGCAATAGCCGCCTGGGTGATCGTCCTGGTAACAGGTGTGAATACCCACCCGGAAATGCCGAAGAAATAGAAGATATTCTGAAGGAATGTGATCATGACAACACCCCAGATCGACTGTGCGAAGCCAGTGACCGGACGCATCAGGAACTGGACAAGCGTGAACAGGTCAACACCGAGAATATACGTGATGAGATATGCGATGAACAAGCTGGCAATGATTGCAATGATATTGTCAAACCAGTTTTTGACAAAATCCGGGATCACACTGTCCTCACCGAAGAAGGAAAAGCGTATCATTGCCTTATAAACCATTCCGACGATGATACCGACGACCATCGAGGTGAACATTCCGCCGGCACCGAACTTGGACATATTGACCAGATAACCGCCGTCAGCGGGTGTAAAGTTCATACACATCATATATGTGCCAATCCCTGTGAATCCGGCAATCAACGCCCGGTCTTTTTTATCTTCCTTATTCAGTACGTTATACGGAATAATAAACGAAACAAACAGGCCGATCAGCCCGAAAGAATATGTAGAGAGCGGCGAAAGATCGGGAAGACCCGAAACAAACCTGCCAAGGATACTCCAGAGCGATGGGATAGTGGAAACCATGGAGAACGGTACAATGTACAGGACCGCATCAGCAATAATACCGAACCAGTAGGCTGATGTGATCTTATTAATGACAGGCACAAGATGTGTCTGGATCCAATCCTGTATTCTGTTCATGTTTACTCTGCCTCCTTTTCGTTATAGAACGAGAGCGCGTCATTCAGGATGCTTTCACCGTCCAGTTCCGCATAATACTCAGGATCAATGGATGTGACTTTTACATGATGGTCTTTCAGCATTTCCCTGTATTTGCTGACTTCACCGGAGAAATGAGGTCCGAGCAGCAGGACATCAATCTTGTCTGCATACTCCATGACCTGTGATTTACTGACGGCGTTGACTTTAATGTCAAGTCCCTGTTGTTTTGCGGATTTCCGCATGCTTGCGGCCATAAATCCGGTCGATGCACCGATGCCGCAGGCGAGTAAGATTCTGATCATACATAAGCTCCTTTCGCTGTTTACACGTTCGTTATAGCGCTCTGCAGAAAATTAATGTAACACAATTTTTTCCGGGCTCACGTCATTTTCAAGGTTTTACCGAGGACGTGGAAAAATCTGTGTTTTACTGTCTGGAGGTGATTTGCTATAAATTGTTTGAGAAGTATTTAGAGGATAGATTCATGAAAAACAGAAGACTAGAAGCAATGATTCAGATCCTCTCTGAATCAAAAAACGAGATATCATCAGGTTCCCTTGCCAAAATGATCGGAACCAGTGAAAAAACCGTACGTAACTATATTAAAGAAGCAAACGAGTCCGGTATGTACCATATCACTTCATCCAATCTCGGCTACAGGCTTGTCCAAAGTGAAGAAAACCGTGCTGATGTAAGTGAATATGAAAAAAGAACGTATTATGTCTTTTCAAAACTGCTGACCGCCCGGGAAAATGTTTCTGTTTTTGATATTGCGGACGAGATGCACCTGAGTGAAAGCACGATCATCAACCATATTTTCCCCTCAGTCAGAAAAACGGCGCAGCAGTTCGACCTCCAGCTGGTCTCTCATAATTATCTCTATTCTCTGGAAGGAAAAGAAAGTCAGAAACGAAAACTGATCGGATATTTAATCACAAGCAACAGCTATGGCTATCTGACTTCCCTGGACGCATTGAAGCGGATATTTCCCAATCTGGATCCTGATTCCATCATCACCCGTCTTCATGATCTGTGCAAGGATGCCGGAATCTTTCTGAACGATTACTCGCTGAACAACTTCCTCGTCCACCTTCTCGTTATCTGGATCCGACTGCAGTCAAAACAGACGATTACTGTTTCGGATGAATATGAGATGATCGAACGCATCATTTCAAAATCAGAACAGAAAGAACAGATCATGAAGCTGGCCTCCCAAATTGTCCTGCTGTTTGAAGAATCCGGCGAATATGCTGTTTCACGGCATGAATATCAGCAGATCGTTTCACTGATTACGCTTTCGGTCGATCTCAGTTTTGTGAACATCGCAGACGTGATCGAAAAATCATTTCTGGAAAACATGCAGGCCGTCACAAAAGAGATTTCTGCCCGATACGGCATCCAGGAATTTGACCACAGCTTCATCATGCAGTTTTCCCTGCATATGTACAATGCTTGTAAACGTGCCACGCTTCATATCAGTTACCCAAACCCCCTGGCAGCCCAGATCAAGGCAGATTACTCACAGGTTTATGATATGGCAGTCTTTGTGGCGCACCGTTTCTCCAGCATTTATCACATCACCTTGTCGGAAGATGAAATCGCTTTTATCGCCTTCCATATCGGTGCCTATATCGAAAACAACAAAAACAAGAGCAACCTGGTATCCTGTATTATCATCAGTGAAAACTATCACGACTTCAGCATGAAGCTGGTGACAAAGATTGAGGAGAATTTTCAGAATGAACTGACTGTCTCAGATATCATGTCCCTAAGCAATTACAAGATCCTCCGTCCGCATTCCGACCTCCTGATCACAGCAGTGGACGATCCCGGTATCAGGCATGATCATAAGGTTGTCATCAGCCCGATCCTGACAAAATATAATATGCGCTCGATCCTGAATGAGATTGAGAAGATCGAGGAAGAGAAAGAAAAAAGGCATGCGCTCGTCCTGCTTAAAGACCTGCTTGACAGCAGGCTGTTCACAGCAAACCTGTATCTTTCATCTCCGGAAGAGTATATCCGATACATGGGCAGGATATGCGAATCTTCCGGCTTCGCAACAGCCGAATTCGTAAATGATGCGCTGTTAAGAGAACAGATGTCTTCAACAGCTTTTACAAGGTTTATCGCAATACCCCACACCATCAGCCAATATGCTATAAAATCATTTATCTATATAATCAAAAATGATATTCCTGTCCAGTGGGGGAACAAAACAGTTCAGTTTATCCTGATGATCGGGATCACGGAAATAGACATGAAGCACTTCAGTTCAGTACTGACTTATCTGATCAATCTGTTCTCAGATCAGGAAATGGTCCTGAAGCTTCACTCTGCCGCTTCATTCAATGAACTGAAATCAGTCCTGTTATCCTATTAGCCGAAAGACAGAAGACAAACTCTAGATGATGCAGGTATCGATAATTATGTATTTGCTTCTACACAGGTTCAATACGAGAAATTGGAAGACGATCAATGCTGGGAGGCTTAGTATCATAGTAGAAAAGACCTTTTTCTTTCTTCATTTATGATTCTTCCTTTGTTTTTCCATTTTCTATATTATGGGTGGAAAAGGAAGGAGGAGACTCAAATGAAAAACCCGCGAACAATCATATCCGCCCTGGCGCTTGCCATCTCATTTGCTGAGGCTCCTCCTCTCCTCGTTTATGCAGAGAAAACGAACGAAGAGCAACTCTCAGAAAAACTGATCGTCCGCAGCATCTTCCTTGAATCCGAAACAGACTTCGATATACAGCATGCAGATAAAAATGCAGTGCTGGTCAGCGAAAAGGTAATTGAAGCTGATCTGGAGAATGAGTTCAGTCCCGATTACAATCTCCGTGCTCCAAAAAACGATGAATTTGCCCTAATACAAGATGGCGCAATTCTCAATGAAGATCATTATCGGCTCAGCCATGTTTACTTGAGAGAGGTCGACTCAAAGAACAATCCCGAAGACAGCAGTCAAATGATGCTGATATATACATTCGAACAGCCCTGGTATCTGGTAACTATTCATTACGAAGATATCGATACCGGTGAAGAACTGTTTGAGCCGGAAGTACAGAAATATCCAGGCTCCACAAACCTGAAAGGTCCCGTCACCTACGATGTAAAAGAATTTATCAGAATAAAGTTCGATGGTTACCGCTTCCGGGGGATATCGGGAAATACACTGATCGGAGATGTAGATTCCGACAAAGATATCCGGATCCTTTACGAAAAAGACAATTAAACAGCTGTGAATGCCATCTCAATCCTCCTCAAGCACATTCATAGGCTGAAATCAGACGCTTGTCTCCGGCGTCTGATTTTCATTTCACTGGCATTCCGAAGAGATGTCTCTCAGTTTCTTGCACTGCTAAGAACTACCGCCTTTCAATAAAATATCAAGGTTGTAAACAAGGAGGTAATTATGGCTAAAGCAATATCAGTAGATAACAAATTTGTTAGCTGTTATGTAAATCATGGTCCATTGTTGCGAAGATATGAACGAAAATTCTTCGACTGGGATGTTCTTCCAGGAGACGAATTTCGATTTGTTAAGAGGGAAGATGGTGAAATCAAGATTGAAAGAATTTCTCCCGGAGAGTTTGCTGCCATATCAGTTTCTGAAGAAGATGACGTCAATGTTCTTTATTAGCACATATCAAAATATCAAGCAGAAAAATATTTCTGCTCGTCCCGATTCTCTTTGAAATTTACTCCTTGAAGATTATTATTTTTGTGTTCGCCGAGATGCGGAAAAATGTGTATAGGTCATTTTGTTTTGTCGAAAATGATATTCTCTGGTTTACCGTTCTATTATCTATAGGCCATTTTGTTTTGTTGCAAAAAGGACAGATTCGGCCTATCTTAGGACAAAATGTTTTGTATACGCACACGAGATGTAAATGTGCAAAAGAGTTTGGCGTATAACAAAAAAATAGCGTATAAGGCTGTTTCAATACAAAGCCAGGAATACAAAACAATTTGGCGTATAGCGAAAAGACTCTGAAGTGCATTGACAACTTGATTTTGCCCAAACAGCATTTATTGCTGTTTTTTATTATTTTCACGTAAAAAAGTATAACTACTTAACCTAGATAAAAAGACTCACAATCGCTAAATTGTGAGCCTTATCCTACATACATATCAATCGTCTCTTTTATCCTTCGTAGACAATACTTTGTTTTCGAAATATCTGGATAAATATTCATCCAGAATACGCTCTATAGCCATTGTTGCAGTCTGACCAACATCTTCACAATAGGCATCAAGCTTTTCCTTGACATCTCTACGGATAAAATAATTGATACTTATACCATCTTTTTTTGGCCTTTCCTATCTGTGATGAATATTTCGAAGATGATATCGTTGGCAGATTCATTAAGGTTGCATATGGAGAAAATACATTGGAGGAAATGATACTATCTTTGTCCGGTATAAATGTCTTGTACTTACTATCATCCCATTCGCCCCCGGCATAGGCTAAGATCTCAAAAAACCGCACATATTCTGCTTGATTATTATGATTAATAATAATGCAAGTAATCTTTTCGCCTGTTCGACTTATACATATAAAGGGCAAAATCTTTTGCAATGGACTTCAGAAATCAAAACTGGAAATCGCTTTCCATGCACTACTTTTCCGAATCGAAGAAATTATTGTTCATGGAAGCAGATTTGCTCTCTTTCTACAATGACATTGTAAAAAGAACGGAAACGTTCAGAGAAAGGGGTACAACATGAAACTGATCGTAACTGCTGATGATTTTGCCATCACATTTGCCGGTGCAGACGGTGTCATTCATGCCGCAACATACGGATGTCTGACAGAAACCGGCCTGTTCTCCAATTCTCCTGCTGCAGCATATGGAGTCAAACGTCTGCTGAGCGAACGGCCTGACTTCTGTCTGGGACAGGATATTAATCTTGTCACAGGAAAGCCGCTGAGTGATCCGAAGCTGATTCCAAGCCTTGTAACAGAAGATGGAAAATTCCGCACATCCGGTTCACACAGACTGGAAGACAAAACAAATCCCAATCACATTCCTTATGAGGAAGCATTATTGGAAACAGAAACACAGATCCTGAAGTTCATCGAACTTGCAGGAAAGAAACCGGAATATCTGAACGGACATTCCTACGGATGTGAGAACACACAGAAAGCATTCAGGGATATGGCCGTCAAATATGAGATCCCGATACTGTCTGATGTTCTTGCAAAATACAACCTCCCCGGAGGTCTTGAAACCGCACCTTGGAACAATGTTTCAGCAATGGATTCAACAGGAAAATGGGACTTTTCTCCGGCAACCCAGCTGGACAGGGATCCGCTGAAGTTCTTCACAGAAAACAAGCTGGAATATCTCACAAAAGCATTGGAAGAAAACGGAATCGCACATATCCACACCCATACGGGATTTGTGGACAGAGAACTTATCCGTCTGTCATCTTTCAATCTGATTCGTATGATGGAAGCGGACTTTGTTACTTCACCTGAACTGAATAACTGGATCAAAGAAAACAATGTAGAGCTGATCTCGGTAAGAGATCTGCTGTAAGGAGGAAATCATGAGTAAGATTTTAGATAATATGACAGTCTTCATGCAGGAAAAACTGGACCCGCTGTTCAGCCGTTTCGCTGCTCTTCCGTTTATTCAGGCAATGTCGAGTTCTTTTGCGGCATTTATGCCTCTGACCATGATCGGCGGTCTTGCAACCCTGTTGATCACACTTTCCTGGGGTCCGTATGTTGCATTCCTTCAGGCAACACACCTCGACCAGATATTCAATCTCATTTACAATCTGACACTGAACATGATGGGTGTCTGGACCGCAGCAGCGATTGGTTATTACTACTCCGTTCAGAAAGGCATGAAAAAGTATGCTATGGTCAATATCTTTGTCACAATGTTCGCATACTTCCTGCTTGCGCCATATACAGCCAGCGATGCAGGCAATGTCCTAAACATGGGATACCTTGGAGCCAAAGGTATTGTTGCGGCAATGGTCGTCGGATTTGTTGTGGTGCATGTCTATAAGTTCTGTGTTGAGAAAAACATCTATATCAAAATGCCTGAACAGGTTCCTGTATATCTCCAGGAATCATTCTCCGGTATTATTCCTGCAGGTTTCATCGGTATTCTGTTTGCGGCTATTGAACTGATGGTAGAAAGAGCAGGCTTTGTAAATGCAATCGATGCATTCTATACATTGATCGCCGCACCCCTGACAAATATTGGTACTAGTTTCTGGGGGCTCTTCATTCTCTTCGCCCTTCCGAGTATTCTCTGGTTCTTCGGAATTCATGGCGGGAATGCCACACAGGCAATCATTCCGCCGCTGTTGATGCCACTTGCAATCGAAAACGCTACTGCATGGGCTGCCGGACAGCCGCTGCCTCATGACTTTACAATGGGCACAATGGCACTCATGAGCGGTGGCGGATTGATCTGCTGGACGATCCTAATGCTGCAGAGCAAATCGCCGAGATTTAAGACACTGGGCAGAATGACAGTGATCACATCTCTCTTCGGACTGTCTGAACCGATCAACTTCGGTCTTCCTCTGGTACTGAATCCTTACCTGTTCATCCCGCAGATCATTCCCCTTCACTTTGTCTTGACCTATATCGTTACAAAACTCGGCATCCTCCCTCCTGCTCACTGCATGTATGTATGGGGTGTTCCGATGTTCATGAGCGGTTATCTCGCCGCAGGATTTGCCGGAGTTGTCTGGCAGCTTGTCCTGACTGTTGTAGACTACTTCTGGTTCCTGCCTTTCTTCAAAGCATATGAAAAGAAAGAACTGGAAGAAGAAGCCGCAACACTGCAGGCAGAATCAGGCAACTGAATTCATCAAGGAGAACCGGCAAGGTTCTCCTTTATACTAAAAAAAAGGAGGATTTGCTATATGGAACTAAACGCCTTAATGGAGCGCAGAGCCCGGATGAATCAGAAGTTCGGAAAAGAACTGTTCGGTGCAGTTGAAATCTTTGAAGACGTCGTTAATTATGACATTGAAGATGAACTGAAGTTGTATCATCTTCAGACAGCGATTGAAAAAGCAGATGGTGAAAATCAGGAACAGCTGGTAAAGGACTTCTATAGCCTTTACACATCTATGAAGCCGAAAGAAAACCCGCTGGAACGGATTTACCTGTGGTCGGAAGGCAATATGCCCAGGAACACGGAGTATACGGATAACTCCGATTATAAAAGAAAACATAATCCTGATTTCAGACCGTATATGTACGCATTGACAGTAGATGAATCTGTTCAGCCCAAAGGCGCAGTCGTGGTTGTGGCAGGCGGAGATCACGGCAGATGTGTTATTCCGGAAGGATATCAGACATGTCTGGATTTGAATGCCCTCGGCTATCAATGTTTCCTGCTGTTAAACCGCGTCAATCATAATCCATGGTCCAACGAAGAAAGCGGAGCAGATACGGCCAGAGCGATCCGCATCATCCGTGCCAATGCAGAACAATACCGTATTTCACCTGAACGTGTCGGTTTTGCAGGGTTTTCCAACGGCGGTCTGACCGGGGATAACTGCATCCGGTATTTTTCCGGAACGCAGACAGTGAAAGATCATTTTCCTGATTATATTCCGGATGAACTTGATGCATATTACGGTGCTCCGGATGCATACTGCTGTATTTACGGGCCTCGCTTCAAAATGGATCTGATGACCCCGGAGAAAGAAGATGTTGTCGACTACGACAGGGTAGTTTATCCTCCGACATTTATTGCTGTTGGAAGAGAAGACTTTGCGATGAACAACCTGTATCACTATCTGAATGAGCTTGTTGAACACAATGTACCGGTAGAAGTGCATACATTTGCCGGCGTTCCGCATGGCATTGCCGGCTTCAAAATTCTAAGCGGTGGGATCGAACAATATCCGAACTTCAATCTCTGGCTTCCGCTTGCGGATGCATTCATGCAGGATGCATGGAAGAACAGATAAGAATATCATTCTTACAAATTTTAACTGGAAGCAGAATACCAATGAATTACGCAAGGTATTCTGTTTTATTTATCCGGCATTTCCTTTTTTCAATGTTAATTCCGCATGATGAATGTGATATTGTAGTGCTGATGAATGAACTGCAGAAAGAAATCTTCCATTATATTTCTCGTTATGAAACTGTATCGGAGTCGCAGGCAGCTTTTCATTTTCATATTAACAACCGGCAGCTGAAGAGAGAACTCGCGCAGATCAACTCAGAACTTTCCGATACAGCAAAAATTGTACAGAACGGCACAACACTGATCACTCTGAAGGTTTTTGATTCTCTTCAGTTTCAGACACTTCGTGACAAAATACTGTATGGTGCTGAAGAGAAAAACGTCCAGGCAGAAAGAATCGAGCAAATCATATATACATTCCTGAACAATGATACCTGGGTCAGGATCGATGATCTGGCGGCTGATTTCTATGTCTCCCGACGTCAGATCAGCAAAGACATGACCATCGTCAGAGATTATCTGTCCCAGTATGATCTTTCCATTGAGACAATACCCCACCGCGGCATGCGGCTGACTGGTAAGGAAATCAGCAGAAGGATCATGCTGGCACACCTTTATACCAATCTGCAGGCAAGCACTATTAAAATAGATTATTCTTTCATCACCGATCCAGCGATCCTGAATATTATCAGAAATGTGCTGCGCACAGTGTTCCATGAAGAAAACATAAGTATGACAGATTATTATGGTGTGAATCTGATGTTTCACCTGTATGCATCAGTTATTCGAATGAAAAACGGTCACAGCATACAGAGAGAAGAAATTGATTATCCTGTCAGCAAGCAGGCAAAAAGAATTGCTTTGCAACTGCTGCGGAAAATCAATGACAGCACAGAAATCAATATAACAGAAGGTGAAATACTGTATCTTGCCAGTCATTGTCACGCCAAAACCAGTTCTTTCCGTATTACCAGCAATGCGGACAATGAAACCATTGCGGTAATACACCGGTTTATGAGAGCTATTGACGAAAAATATCATACTGCGTTTGATTCAGATACAGAACTGATCGACCGTCTGCTGCAGCACTTCATTCCTCTGCGGACACGGATCCATTACGGGTATCAGATGAAAAATGTAATGCTGAATGAAATACGCTCCGGTTATCCTTTTGAGATGTGCCTCGTACAGGATCAGCAGGATATTCTGGAGCAGTTCCTGGGTGAGAAACTCAGTGAAGATGAAGTTTCACTGATCGCACTGAATCTTGCCCTGTCCTTCCGGAAGAATGTTCTTCCGGGATCCTCCGGCAGGTTCCTGCTTGTTTCCAGCGCTAACGATACCTCTACTCAATTCTTACGCCAGCAGATCATTGAAATGTTGCATATCAGCGAGCAGAACCTTGATGTATGCAACAGATGGAATCTCAGTTACATGGACCTGTCCCAATACCGTCTCATTCTCTCATCAGTTCCGCTGTACCTGAATGTCAATGTGCCTGTGTTCCGGTTTTCTTTGACAATGACAGAAGCAGAAAAGGAAATTGTCAGAAATATCCTGAACGGTTTCCGTGGAAATTCATTGCTCAGCCTATTATGTCCAAGAGATTTATTTTACGGTCTGACACATTATCAGGACATTGAAGAAGCTATTGCCGCAATGATCGACAACGTCGGAAACTACCGTCAGATCCCGGAACATTTCAAAGAAGACATTCTTTCCGGCATGCTGGAATACAATCCCGTGATTGCAGAAAACGTTTTGTTTCTCCATACAAAAGAAGTATGCCAGCAGGAAAACTGGGCTGCAATTGCTATCAATGACAGAAAACTGGATTGGAACGGAAATGATATAAATATCATCATACTCTGTTCCCTGAAGCCGGACTCCTATGAAGATCTGTTCCTTCTGCTGGATGCGATCAGCAGGCTGTCTTCCAACCCCAAAGCTATAGAAGACCTTGTCAGGCATCCTGATTACCGTACATTCTGTGAGTGGATCTATTGAAAACATACTGTTTCAAGTATGTTTTTTTCATGTACAGTTCGCGGTACCGACCAGAAAAACTGTTCATGGAATATAGCATAATAACTGCCATGATATAAGTATGGAGGTATCAACATGAAGCGACTTGTTTACCGGGCTGATGATATCGGCTATACACTGGCATTCGATCTTGGCGCATTCAAAGGCATGGATGAAGGAATCATTACATCTGCAGACGTCATGCTGGACAGTCCTCACACAGAAGAAGCACTGCTCTGGCTGAAGAAAAGGCCCTGGATCTCAGTCGGATGGCATCGTCATCTGTGGGAGTCCCCTGTTGCGCCAGCAGAAAAGATCCCGCATATGGTCAACGAACAGGGACGGTTTATCTGGGGGCACAGACATCAGGAACTGATGAAGCAAGTTCCTTACGAAGAAGCATATACGGAATTCCGGGCAGAAGTCGAGCGCTGCATCGCAGTACTCGGAAAAGCACCGGATACGGCTTCTGTCAGACTGAACGGATCGGAACTGGAAGATGCATTCCGGGATATCTGTGATGAGTATGGTATTATCTATGGTTACTACTATGCGGATTTCATGGGAAGAAAGATGGAACCGAAGGAGGAATACAGACATCTGAATTACCGGCATTCAACACCCTTCCCCGAAGGAATTACAGGCAGAGATCTTTATGATCTTTCATTCTTCCCGAAATATAACCCGGAAGAACTGATCATGAACATCCGCTGGGATGATGAGAACGTCATTTATCAGACAGGCGGTCATCCGGGATATCTCGATGATCATATACTGGCTGAATCTGCCTGCACGATTCATCGTCCGAAAGAACTGCTGGCAGCATTATCAGAAAAAGTAAAACAGTGGATCATCGACAATCATGTTGTACTGATCAATCAGCTGGATGTAATTTACGGTACAAATGAATACCAGAAACACCTGAAAGCTATCAATTCGCCATTATGGGCAGGGAATTTTAAGGAGGATGTAAAATTATGAAACTGTTTATACAAGCTGATGATTACGGAATGACAACCGGTGTTACCGATGGCATTGTTGCCTGCGGACGCGACGGTGTCCTGACTCAGACAGGTTTGTTCACCAACATGCCTTCAACGGAATATGCGGTCAAACGTTATTTCAGTGAGATCCCGCATGTTCTGCTCGGTCAGGATCTGAATCTTTCTACAGGCAGTCCTGTGACTGATCCGAAACTGATTCCTACACTTGTTCAGGAAAATGGCGCATTCCTGACCAGCCGCATGCACCGGCAAAAGCAGTCTGAAGATCCGGATCATGTTTCCTATGAAGAAGCTTATCTGGAATATGACAACCAGGTAAAACGGTTCATTGAACTTGTCGGTCATAAACCGGGTTATATCGGTGGTCATGCATGGCATAATGAGGTAACAAACCGTGCTCTGCAGGATATCATTGACAAATATGAAGTCAGAGATGCTATGCGTTTGATTCCGATGGATTCGGAAAAGATCATTCGCATCGGTGGCTGGTCTAATCCAAAACAGCTTCCGGACAAATCCTATGATTATAGTGTTATAACACAGCTGGAACAGGATCCGCTGGAAATGTTCATCACTCATAAACTGAAAGCATTGGAGGAATATGCAGATCAGGATGTACTGGCGATCATTCATACGCATGCAGGTTTCCTGGACAGAGACTTATACAAACTGTCATCGTTCAATGCTGTCCGTCCGATGGAAGCAGGTTTCCTTTGTTCCGCTGAATTAAAGGATTTCATCAAAAAACATCATATTGAACTCATCAATTACAGTTACTTTGACTGAAACGAAATACGGGAAAGGATGAGCCTTTCCCGTTTCTATATTCTGATCATTATTCTGCTTATTTATATTATCTTCCTGATCCAGACATAAGAGCAGCGTCGTTTTCTGCATTTTTCATATTGCCATAACGGTCTTATCATTCAGTATTTCACTGCTTATATTCTTTAATTTTCCTCGCCAACGTACTCCGGTTCATTTTCAGTTTCTTGCACATATACTGCTGCGTAATACCTCCTTCTTTCCATTGTCTCGTTAACTGGCATTTATCTCATAAAACTATATCTACTAACGAAAAAAAGTCAAAGTAATCATGGGGGATTTTCCAATACTAGTGCGGTTCATCTTCTACTCCTGTCCATCTACTGTCGGGAGTATTTCCATAACATCATCAAAAGAACAATTCAGCGCATTGCATATTTTCGCAAGTACGTCTACATTTACATTTTCGTTATTTTCAATTTTTCGAATCGTCGAATAGCTAAAGGTCATTTTGTTTTGTCGAAAATGATATTCTCGGTTTTACCGTTCTATTATCTATAGGCCATTTTGTTTTGTTGCAAAAAGGGCAGATTCGGTCTATCTTAGGACAAAATGTTTTGTATACCCACACGAGAATTCAAAAGGACCGGACAGTACGTCCGGTCTTATTCGTCAGGGTATTATGTGTGCCGTTATTTTTCAGCATGATCACTGTTCCGCTTCATTTTCCATCAGATACCAGAAATCACAGCTGTCAAAGCCCTCGGCTTCCGTATGTTCCCGGATCAGACGCATCCCATACCGCTCTGCCACCTTGAAATCAGAACCGCAGAACAATGGCAACAGGTGTTCATACCCGTGCTTTTTCGCAAAAGCAGCAACCGGGCAGTTCATCAGCGGGATGCTGATGCCGTTTTTATGTTTTTCCGGATTGACTGCGATTTTCCAGGTGTTTTTCCACCTTCCGCTGTCCGCCTGTTTATTTACGAAACAGGCGTATCGGTCCAGAAGCGCATAGGCAAGTCTTTGCATCAGAGTCCCGCTGAAGCGAATCCGCACAGGGCTCTTCCGGTGAATATCTCCCCCTCCCGCCAGCATGCTCCAGAGGATCTCCTGCAGGACATCCGTTCCGACCTTTCTGTCCATCGCCTCATAAAACGCAAATACAGACAGGCCGCCGTAATACTGTGAGCGAAGAAAATTCAATCCGCCCGGTGCAGGCGCTTCCCGAACGAATGCATTGTACAGTGACTGCGTTCTGTTCAGAATCCTCTTTTTCTCAGAAGCGGAGTTTGTTTTTTTCAAAGCCTGACGGATCGCCTGTTCCGTTCCCTTCGGCAGTTTCCTTTCCATGTACCGTGTTCCTTTTGCTTTTACGCGATAAAGTCTGCATTGCGTCTGCCCATAAAGTCCTTCTGAAGCCGTTCAAAAAGATCACCGTCATACACGGCACGGATTTCTTCTTTCTGCGGGAACGGCTGATCTTCATAACCTGTCCCATCATAAATACGGATCTTTTCGGAGACCGCAAAACTTTCTCCGCCGCCGGTGCCGTCGCATCCATCCAGCGTGACCGCAACAACGCAATACTTTTCTTTCAGCAGATCCGTATACCCCTGCATCATGCGGGCTGACCCGAATGATCCGGGGAACATCAATAATACCGGAGCTTCCCGGCTGCCTGAAATGTCATATCTCATCTTAAATACCTCTCTTTTATATTCTTCTCAAATGTCTTCCGCGATCTCTCTGCCTGCTTCCCTGCGCTGGATTACCAGTGGTTTTGAATGAAATCGACTGCCTGATCCGAAAGATCCGTACGCTCTGCGGCACATTCCTTCGGGAAAAGCCGTTCAGAGCGGAACATAAGCTTCAAAAGCCAGGTGTTTCTGCGCATGGGAATTGCAAAGTGACTGACATTCTTATAAGTAAGATTTTTTATTTCATAGGAATAATCATGCGCCTGCAGATAATCCGCAATATAAGCAGCCTGATCCGATGAAGGCCAGACGGTATCCGCTTCGGTGGAAATCAGGAGAATCGGTCCGTGGATATTTTCCACAGGGATGATCGATTCATCCGTAACTTCTTTCCCCGTATTATATGCAAGGATATTGAACTCCTTATGTGTGCAGAACTGACTGAAAACATCGAAATTGCGTATTGCGTATGGCGTATAGCTCAGTTCCTTCCCTTGATACGACCAGCAGGAAGTACCGGAGGGGCCGTCATGTCCGATCATGCCCTCGCTGACAAAATAGGATGGAACGCGGGCGATCACGCAGCTGATATCGTCAAGCATTGAAGCTGCCAGAAGAGCATATTCCGACCCTTTGGAAATCCCGTCAACGGCTATTTTTTCAAAGCCCTGTTCTTTCAGCCAGGCAGCGGCGTTTTCCACGTACTCCAGAGGAACACGGTCCAGGTTTTCTCCAGTTTCTTTTCCTGCAAAAAGCGTCACACCCAGGGCAGATATCCCGTTCTGCCGATAATACCAGGCCATGGTATCACTCGCAGAGGAACCGCCCTCGCTGCCCGAAAAGGTAATAACCGCCTTATCCCTTTCTCCGGCATCATAAAAGTGTCCCTCAAAGCCCTGCCCGGAGATCGTGAGTATCAGGTCCGCATCCGTCCGGCCGCTTTTTGCCTTATAAATGCCCAGAGCAGAAACAAGAACTGCCATTGTGGTAATGATCCATAGCCGGAGCCGCTTCTTTTTCATGTTTCCCTCCATCATCTCTTACCTTCTATGTTTCAGAAACACGTGCATATCCACGCCGCAAGCGCGGATACAGCCGGGAATATAACAAAGAGCTTCAGCAGCTGGCTTCTGATGTTGAATCCATACTTTCTTCCTGTCATTACATCTGCTGCTTCCGGGTAATAATGCTGGAAGAAGTGAAATTTCAGAAGCAGGAAGTTGTCAATGAGCGTCATGTCGCAGATCTTGTAAATGGTAAAGATCATCACAAATCTCAGAAAGAACTGCCGGAAAGTGAATCCGCTTCTTAAACCATCCCAGACGGCAATCACGCCCACTCCGAGGATCATCAGAACACTCATGATGAACAGCGTCCATCCGATCACCCTCGCACCATAGAACAGTTCCTGCTTTCTCTGTACGATCACTTCTCTTGCTTCTTTGGGAGCAGAACCAAAGAACTTATTATCCTGAATGAACGCCACACATGATAAAAGCATCAGGGCCATTGACGCACAAAATACAATTGTCAGAAATATCGTTAAAAGCATATATCTTCCTCCTTATATCCGGCAGATACCTGGCTTCCGCCGGCTGTTCATCTCTGAATCCACCGTATGCTGTGTAAAACAGCATCCAGGTTAGTTTTCGCTAACCATTTTACTCTGCAGCATCCTGCTTTTCAAGAATCGCAGCCGAAAAACCACCCGGTGAAAAAAGATTAATATCACCGCAGTTTCCGTGTTTTTATGATTCTTTCTGTGTTTTTGTGTTTTCTATATTAAAGGTGCAGAGGAGGAGTCACAGTATGAAAAACAAACGATATACATTCACCGTCCTGGCACTTGCCCTGTCATTCTCACAGACTCCTCCTGTTACAGTTCTCGCCGAAAAACAGGACGCAGAAGACCTGACGCATACAATCAATGAACAGATTCAGGAAACAGGCGCTGAAGATCCGGAACAGGAAACAATCATCGTCCGCAGCATCTTTCTGGAATCAGAGAAAGACATTGATCTGTCTTCCCCGGATGATAATGCGGTACGGATCACCGAAAAGGAATATACGGCAGATCTGAACAGTGAAATCTGCGCTGATTATAATCTCAGAGCTCCGGATACCGATGAGTTTGCCGTTGAACATGAAGGAGCCATCCTGAACGGTGATCATTACCGTCTTGCAAAGATCATTGTATCGGGCAGAGAAGACGCCTTTAATCTCAGCGATAAGATTGAAGCCGTATATAAAAAAACAGATACAGAACCGGACAGTCTGAAGATAACATTTGTTTATGTCTTCACGCAGCCGCGGCATCTTGTGACAATCCATTATGAAGATATCGATACCGGTGAAGAACTGTTTGAACCGGAAGTCCAGAAACATCCCGGTTCCTCAGCTCTGAAAGGTCCGGCCGCCTACGACGTAAAGGAATTCATAAAAATACATTTCGACGGATACCGGTTCAGAGGCATATCGGGAGATCCCCTGACCGGCGATGTCGATTCCGATAAGAATATCCATATTCTGTACGAAAAAGAAAACTGACTATCTCTGAATGCCGTCTCAATCCTCCTTTCCAAGCATTCACAGACGGAAAATCAGGCGCTTTCCTCCGGGTGCCTGATTTTCATTTCCGATCCGTTCAATGTAAGAATCCTGTTTCATCTTCCAACGGCTTTCTTTGATCCGAAGTGAAACGGCATGGATTTATTGTTTATTCCCCCGCCGTCTTTCTGTCCCCCAGAATGTCGTAAATTGTTTCTTTCAGAGCAAGCGAAGCTCTGGAATGATATCTGCCCGGAGAAAGCGCCACAGCCAGTTCCACGGACGGAGCATCCCCCTCAATTTCAAGGAACACGGCATCGTGGAAATACCGGCGGGAGCTGTAATATGTAAAGGCAAGTCCCTGTCCTTCCGCACCCATGGCAGCCGCAAACAGCGCGGTCAGCTTTTCATTATATGTAACCGGAACTATTCCGTTCTTCATGAATATCTTTCTGGCTTCCCGACCCAGAATCGTATCATAGTCGCTCAGATAATATTCATATTCCGCAGTATCGCGGATGTTTACCATCAGCGGAATACCGGAATCCTTTCCCGTGTTCACTGCTTTTTTCAGTATGGGATGATCTTTTCCGGTGATCAGGCAGATTTCATCCTTCATCAGGAATTCACTGACAATTCTCTGATCCGATGCAGGCAGTACAATCACAGCAATGTCGATTTCTCCCGACAGCAGCATTTCTTCGAGCGCCATGGAATTCTGCTCAACGATATTGACATGAATACCGGGATATCTTTTCCGGAATTCATTGAGAACCGGAGGAAGCAGGTAGGATCCGCGGAATCCGGAAATCCCCAGAATTACGCGTCCCCTTTCAAGTCTGGCAATATCCTGCATTTCATCCTGTACTCTGTGAAATTCCGCAAGTGTCGCATAGGCATAATCAATCATGATTTTTCCCGCCTCCGTCGGACGTACGCCGGTGGACTGTCTGACAAACAGCCTGTTTCCGAGATTCGCCTCCAGCGTGCTCAGAAACTGACTCAGACTGGACTGTGCCATATAGAGACGTTCCGCCGCCTTTGAAATGCTTTTTTCTTCAGCGATTGCAATGAGATAATTCAGTTCCTTCAGTTCCATACCGTCACCCTTACCGTAAAAATGAGTTCTTCCCATTGTCATAATGCCATCTCCTTCTTTTCGGCAGAATCCGAAAAAAGCATATATATGCCATCGGTTATTCCGATATCAAGTATAAGATATTCTGCCTTTCGGCGATAACTGTTTTTTTCTAAATTGTAAGTGCAGACGGGTGAAAGCGGTTACCCGGAAACGGAGGAGAACAATGGCAAAGGTTTCAATGAAAGGCGTATGTGACATGCATGTCCATACAAATCCGGATCTCAGACTCAGAGCGTATGACGATTTTGAACTGGCAGACGCCGCAGTGCGTGTCGGCGCAAAAGCAATCGTCATCAAGTCCCATCTCGGATTCACAGTCAACCGTGCATATCTGACAAACAGATATGTGGAACGGGCTTACGGAAAAGACACAGGCTTCACGATGTACGGCGGTGTCGTCATGAACAAAGTCATCGGCGGCGTCAATCCGGAAGCGGTCGAAAAAGGACTGAAGCTCGGCGCAAAAGTCATCTGGCTTCCGACGCAGTCCGCAAAGCGGCATCTGGAAAAAATGGGACAGGATCCCGCAAAGGGAATCGAGCTGGTCAGAGACGGGAAAGTGATCCCGGAGCTTGAAGAAGTATTCCGCATGGTCCGGGATTACAATGCGGTGCTGGCAACAGCGCACGTATCACCGGAAGAGGCGTTTACGGTAGTCGAAGCAGCGCGCAATGCCGGCGTGGAAAAGATCGTCATCACGCATCCGGAATGGTGGGTCGTGGATATGAGCATTGAGGATCAGGTAAGGCTCGTACGTGACTATGACGTCATCCTGGAACGCTGCTATGCGCAGAACATGGGCGGCGGTAAATACAAGTCCAATCTGCCGGACAATCTGGAACTGATTCAGACTGTCGGCTATGAACATGTGATGGTTGACACCGACGGCGGTCAGACGGAAAACCCGCACTGGGAGCTTGCCATGGAAGAATACATGCAGTATCTGGCTGACCACGACATCCCGATGGAACACATTGATTACATGACAAAAACCATTCCGTACAGACTGCTCGGAATCGAAGAATAAGGAAAGACAATAAAGGGGAGAACAAATTATGCTGAGCATCAGTATCGTATTATCAATCGCAGTGGCGATTTATCTGGGCTATAAAACCAAAATCAATACCGGTCTGTTCTGCATCGTATTCGCATATCTGATCGGCTGCTTCGCAATGGGTCTCAAGCCGAAAGAACTGATCGGTTTCTGGCCGACAAGCACAATGTTTGTCATTCTGTCCGTTTCACTCTTCTACAACTTCGCGGCAATCAACGGAACGCTGGAAAAGCTTTCGGGTTCCCTGCTCTATGCCTGCAGAAAATTCCCGGGGATGCTGCCGTATGCACTGTTTGCGACTGCTGTTATCCTGTCCGTCATGGGCGCGGCATACTTCACAGTGCTTGCCTTCCTTGCGCCGATCACCATGCTGATTTGCGAGGAATCGAAAATGGACAAGCTGACCGGTGCCGTCGCAATCAACTGCGGCGCTCTGGCCGGAGGAAACTTCCCTACTGCAGCACTCGGCGTCGTGTTCCGCGGACTGATCGATAATGCCTACGAAGCAGCCCCCGGGCTTGCCGCTCCGGAATCCTTCGGCATGATGATGACCATCTTCGCATTTGCAATTCTGTTCTCACTGATTCTGATCACTGTCATGCGCTACGGTTTCAAGTCCAACCGGAATATCGGCAAAGGCGTGGAATTCAGAAAGCCGGAACCGTTTGATGAAAAGCAGAAGAAAACTCTCTTCCTGATGCTTGCGATGATGGCGGTTGTACTGATCTTCCCGCTTCTGAAAATGATCGCTCCGGGTGTTGCGCTGTTCTCCGTCATCGGCAGCAAGATCGATGTCGGTCTGGTTGCCATCGTATTCGCAGTCATTGCCCTCCTGATGGATCTGGCACCGCAGAAAGATGCCATTGCCAGAATCCCCTGGAATACAATCCTGATGATCGCCGGCGCGGGAATGCTGATTGCCGTAGCGGTCAAAGCCGGCACAATCGAAGCACTGTCCAACTGGATCGGTTCCAACGTACCGACTCCGCTGATCCCGATCGCATTCAGCTTTGTCGGCGCAATCATGAGCTTCTTCTCCTCCA
Organism: Erysipelotrichaceae bacterium; assembly: GCA_015058875.1. Classification (GTDB taxonomy): domain Bacteria; phylum Bacillota_I; class Bacilli_A; order Erysipelotrichales; family Erysipelotrichaceae; genus Bulleidia. Next base: position 47,540 of record SVBN01000008.1, read on the forward strand.
CAACAGGCGTTGTTGCACCGGCTCTGTTCCCGCTGATTCCGGGTCTCTCCGCAGCCAGCGGCCTAAGTTCCATGGCACTGTTTACATGCACCATTCTCGGTGCCCAGTCCAGTGCCATCAGCCCATTCTCTTCCGGCGGCAGCCTGATTCTCGGCTCCTGCGGCAGCGAGGAAGAACGCAATACGCTCTTCAACCGCCTGCTCATGACGGCCGTACCGATCAGCGTCATCTGCTGTGCACTCTATAATTTCGTGCTTGCCATGATTCTCTAGCACTTCACCTCCGGAAACGGAGGTTTTTTTCATTCTTAATCGGAAGCACTCCTTCGTTGTACAATGATCCATATGAACAAAACAGGAAAAAAAGCATATCTGAGCAATGAAGCAGTCACAGCACTGACGGAATGGTATAAGCAGGCAAAAAGAGATCTCCCCTGGCGTAATACCGGTGATCCGTACGATGTATGGCTGAGCGAGATCATGCTGCAGCAGACCCGTGTGGAAGCGGTGAAAGAGCGCTTCATACAGTTCCGGAATGAACTGCCTGACATCGCATCTCTGGCGGAGTGTGATGATGAGCGGCTGATGCGGCTGTGGGAAGGCATGGGATATTATTCCCGGGCAAGAAATCTGAAGAAATGCGCACAGGTGCTTGTACAGGATTATGACGGAAAGCTTCCGGAAGATCCGGAATTGCTGAAAAAGCTTCCCGGGATCGGTCCGTATACTGCCGGTGCGATCTCCTCGATTGCATACAGCAGAGCAGTGCCGGCAGTGGACGGCAATGTGCTGCGGGTGATGACCCGCCTGTACGGCATGGAAGACGATATCAGAAACGAACAGACAAAAAGAAAAATCGAAGATATCATTGCGGCATATTTTGACTCGGCCCCGCTTCCCTGCAGGGTCTCCGATTTCACCCAGGCATGGATGGAACTCGGAGCACTGGTATGCATGCCAAACGGTGCACCCGCATGCAATGAATGCCCGCTTTCGGAAATGTGCAGGGCTCATCTGGATAACCGGACGGACGAAATCCCGTGCCGCAGTCCCCTGAAGCAGAGAAAAGTGATTCGGAAAACGATCCTGGTAATCCGTGACGGCTCGCATTTCCTGCTGCATAAGCGGCCGGATACCGGTCTGCTTGCCGGATTATATGAGTTTCCTTCCATTGACCGCTTTCTCACCAGAGATGAAGCGCTGGAAGAGGTACGGAAGCTGGGATTTGATCCGCTGCGGATTCATGTTCTCCCTGACGCAAAGCATATCTTCACCCATCTGGAATGGCATATGCATGCATTTGAAATCATGACTGCCGGAAGCCTGAGCTGTCCCGAAAACTGTATTCTGGCAGACAAAAGGGATCTCGCCGGACGCGCGATCCCCAATGCATTTCAGGTATACAAAGATTATTATTCGCTGCGGGATTAGCCCTTCCTGTTATTGCGGAAGAACAGATTTCTGAGGAAACCGGACTGCGTTTCCTCTTTTTTTGTCTCCGGCGGGACAACCGGCTTTTCTTCCCTGACTGCAGGAAGTTCCTTCGGTTTTGCCTCAGCCCGGATCACCCTGACTTCTTCCGTGCGTTCCTGCTTTTCCGGCTGTTTCTGAGAGGGCTGTCTGCGGTGCTGCGGTTTCCGTGCAGGTCTGGCCGTTTCTTTTTTCTCCTGCTTCTTTACCGGCTGTTTTGTTTCGGGCTGTTTTGTTTCCCCGGCAGGATCGTTCTGCTTTTTCGGCTTCCGTTTCCGGTTCTGCATCTGCCGCTTTGCATTCTGATTCTTCGGTTTTTCTTCCGTCTGTTTTTTCCGGGGTGCAGTTTTCTGCTGCTCATTTGCGGCAGGACTGTTTTTCACAATGAATGCCGAACCGTTTTCCCTGGTCCATGCACCGGTGTTGTCCCCGCCTCTGTGCAGAAGGAACTGGGCCGCCATATTCAGGTCACGGAAACGGTAGTTCCTGTCAAACTGAACTCTTCCGTCTTCGCTTTCGGAAAGCACGCCGGATGCCAGCAGATCGCTGAACAGGGAGCGCATCGCCTTCATCTCCTGCGGTCCGTACGCCTTCATGGTTGTGCCGGAGAGAATCTCGATGGAATGCTGGGTATGGTAGATTGCCCTGGCGTTGACACTCGGCGTATTGAGCACGATAATGTCATCTTCTTCATCATCCGTGACAGACGACGCATCCTCATAGGGATACAGGCGGATAATCTGTTCTGCCAGGCGGTCGCACCGTTCGAGAATATCCTTCGGAGTCCATTCCTGCTTGTTCAGGATTTCTGTATTCATGCGGATGTGCAGTGTCTTGGAGAGTACCTTCTTCTTGAAGTTAAAGTCCTGATTGCCCATCCGTGTATTGTCATACTCGGCACATAATGTCAGGTTGCCGATCAGATTTGCATAGAAGGAATATTCATCATCATTTTTGGCCTGGGCAGCTTTCTTCCAGTAGCCGTTGGGATGCTGGGGCATGATATGCTCAATATTCAGATTGGATGTGTCCACTTCCGCAGTCGCGCCGTCATGTTCAATTCTTTCCAGCACGGGGCGGATGCACATCAGTGAATAGGCATTGATTTCACGCAGCTGGCTTCTCAGCAGCTCATCACTCGGCATAGCCAGCGCTTTGCCTCGGTTGTAGGAAATCAGGTTCACTTTCATGATATCCATGATGTTCCTTCTCGGATTCTTGGCATGCGCCTTCATCACAGATCTCAGCAGCTGCGGGAAATATCTTCCCAGAACACCCTGATCATTTCCGACCAGCGCTCTTCGCGTGAGATAGGAATCAATCAGCCGGATCACGGAGCACAGATCTTTTTCAACGATCTCCCCGTCGTCCTTCATCCGGAACATCTCCAGCAAAAACGGTGCCGGCATTCTCGATTCGTTCCTGCGGAACTCCTTCAGCACCGCTTCCACGCCGCTGTTTTCCGCCGGGCCGTGATAGATCTCGTGATAATACCGGCAGTACCGGTTAATATCGCGCATCTGTGTTTCTTTGTCATCCTTCGATGTATTCCAGCAATCCTTGAAGCCCTGATAGACATCCCGCTTGTTCAGCAGGTTATATGTCTTCGCGGCAATATAATATCGGAAGAATTCTTCCAGACGTCTCGAATCCGGGCAGTATCTCTCCAGCGGTTTCCAGTACAGCTTGTAATTTCTCTCCTGCACATCGCTCGTATCATTCATCAGGATGTAGTTTCTGATCAGATCCGCGGATGTCAGCGGCGCTCCGGTGGAATTGATGGATTCGAAGATCTGCTGGGCATTGTCATTGTCCGACAGCGGGAATGCCAGGATGTCCACCCTTCCCAATGTATCCAGGATCTGCAGCACCGTATATTTCTTTGTCAGCTCCTGTATCCGCCTGTAGATCGAATCATAGTTTTTGAAGACATTGCTTTCCTTTTCCCGGCGGTCAAGATCCTTCCAGGAACCATAGACCAGCTTTGCATAGACATCATCATCGCTGACCATCGGTTTCAGACGCAGCTTTGCCTGTTCGGCCGTATGCCGGTTGTACAGGTAATAATCATCGATCATGCCTGCGGCATCTTTCTCTCCGCGTTCCAGGGCAATCCGCTTCAGCACCAGCAGGAAGATAAAGGATGTCGTCAGTCTCTGCTGGCCGTCCACAATCTGGATCTCCTTGTACATGGCGGAAATCTCAGACTCCATGTAGATCAGAATCCCCAGAAAGTGCGCCTGCGTTTTCTTTTCCAGCAGATCCTGGATATCATCCAGGAACCTCCGTGTTTCCGCATCCGGATTCCAGGTGTAATTTCTCTGATATACCGGAATCACGAACTGGGATCCCATCGTTGTTTTTATAAAGTCAGACATATTCGTTCTGACCGGCTGTTTCATCATTAATTCATTACCTCGCTCAAACGTTACAAGTATATCATCTTTCCTGCCTGTCCGCTGTGACAATCCCTGCAAAAAAAGAACCGGTCACATTTCTTCCGGTTCTTCACTGAATACGCTGTTCAGCATCATGTCCTGCAGATTCTCACGGAACGCATAGCCGTCCGAGCTCTGTTCCACAATCAGATCCAGGCGCCTCTGCAGCGAAGCAATTACCTTCGGATCCGCATGCAGGGCAAGCTGTGCCAGTTTATCAAACGCCCTGTAGACGGAATTGTACAATGTTTCCCAATCCATCCCGAAATCATTGTCCAGCTCCACGCACAGCTCTATATAATCCACATACAGCCGCATCACGTCTGCCGGGGATCCGGCTGAGGCAAATTCCTTCAGAAGACGTTCCGCCTCTTTCATACTGCCGCGGCTGAAACCCGGAAAGCTGATCAGTTTATTCAGCTTTTTCAGATTTTCTTCATACAGCTGCCGGCTGTATTCATCCCCCAGAAAGGTGCGGTCAATGATCTGCGAAGCTTCCGTGCTTCCGGAATACAGAGTACATACAAGCTCCGTCAGCTCCTCACGGGTATATGCGTCGAGCAGCTTTTTCAGCTTTGTTTTCGTCAGCTGTTTTTTCATAGCTCAGTCTCCGGATGCTTCATCATCACGGATCAGGATTCTCAGGGCTTCAATCGCCGCACGGATGGCATGATCCGTGTCATGAACCTGCGGATTCGGAAGGCCTTCCTTTGCCCTTTCCTGATTGGCCACGGTCAGCAGCGCCGTACCGCAGCGGACTCTGAGATAGGATGCCACGATAAACAGCGCGGCGGATTCCATCTCCGAAGCCTTGCAGCCGAGTCTGACCCAGGCATCCCATTTGCGGATCAGATCCTGTCCGTTCGGCAGTGTCTCCGGACGGTGCTGTCCGTAGAATGCATCCTTGCACTGGACAACGCCGGTATGATACGGATATCCGAGATTCCGGCAGGCTTCCACCAGGGCATTGGTGATATCAAGGTCCGCAACCGCCGGATATTCAATCGGGGCATATTCCCTGGTTGTACCTTCCATGCGGATGGCGCCGGTCGCAATCACAATGTCGCCGCTTTTCACATTCAGGTCCACACCGCCGCATGTTCCGACACGGATAAACGTATCGGCTCCGATCGCCGTCAGTTCTTCCATGGCAATTGATGCGCTCGGTCCGCCGATTCCCGTTGAAGTAACAGAAGCCTTCACGCCGTCCAGATATCCTGTGTATGTCACAAATTCCCGGCTGTCACCGACCAGCTGCGGTTCATCAAAATAAGCCGCAATCTTTTCGCAGCGCTTCGGATCGCCCGGCAGAAGAACATATCTGCCGACATCTCCTTCTCCGACGCCGATATGATACTGTTTCCCGGAACCTTCACTGTAATCAATCATAAGCTTCTCCAATCTTTTTCAATTATCTGTAAATGCATTCTCTGAATTCATTATAATATTCCTGTGCTGATCCCGTCCCGAAAATCAGCCGAAAAAGCGTCGAAAAAAATATTAAAATAATTGTTGTGTTCTTGTTGACACTGTGGTATTATTTCAAAGCACCGATGTGGCTAGTTGGTGAAGCGGCTTAACACACCGCCCTTTCACGGCGGCATTCACGGGTTCGAATCCCGTACTAGTCACCATTTTTATTAGGGGTATCGTACAATGGTAGTACATCGGTCTCCAAAACCGCTGATGGGAGTTCGATTCTCTCTACCCCTGCCAGATACGCCCGCAAGATTCCCGTCTGACGGGTTTTTGTTATTTTGGAGGACTTTATGCATATTTATTATCCGAGCTGTTCCTTTAACATGCTGGATCCCGTTTCCGCAAAGGAACTGGTACGTTATGCCCGATCACAGGAAATGACCATTGCCGGATGCTGCCAGTATGACAAACATGTTCCTTCCGAAGATATTACTGCAGTGTATTTCTGCCAGCGCTGCCGCGAAACCGTTGAGGCAAAGGATTTCCGGACCGTCAGCTTCTGGGAAATCATCAGCAATGATCCGGATTTCGCATTCCCGGACTATTCCGGCATGCATGTATCGCTGCAGGACTGCTGGAGAGACCGGCATCATCCCGAGATCCACGAAGCAGTCAGAAGCATATTGGATAAAATGCATATCACATACGAAGAAGCTCCCCGCAGCAGGGAAAACTCCGCCTATTGCGGCACACTGCATTTTGAAACACAGCAGTACCGGGATACGGTTCATCAGTGCGATCATCTGACCCGTCTTGATAAAGATGTGCAGATTCAGCTGATGAAAGAGAATGTGCTTTCTTATCCTGTACAGCCGGTGATCTGCGTCTGCTGCAGATGCTATAACGGCATCCTGCTGGGAGGGGGACATCCGATCCATCTGATGACGCTTCTGATGAATCAGTACCGTGGAAGAGAAGAAGCGCTGGAAACCCATGCACTTGATCTGCTTTCCCGGCCGGATCCGCGTTATAACCGGAAACCCGCAAACGGCTGATGCCGTTTGTTTTTTGTTTCTGCCCGGCCGGATCTTATCTGTTCCTGCTATAATCTGCTTGAGAGATAAAGGTGGCACAGAAAATGATCAGAGAAATTATAAAAACCGCTCTCCTGCTGGCAGGCATCGGTCTGCTTGCCGGATGTCTGCACAAACCGCAAGTGATGGACGGCCCAGGCATGATGTATGACTTTGCGTCGTATGAGCTGGAAGGAGACTGGACGGAAATCTGTTCGGATACACCCGGAACGCTTTCCTTCACCCATGATGAACTCACATATGCACATGAGGGAAGCAGCACAGTATCCGCATTTCAGTATGAATTGGATCATTCCACGGACAGCGGAACGATCTCCTTCAGCAATTCCGGTTTCCCGCTTGCTGAACTGCTGTTCCGCCGGCAGGTATATGAATACCAGCCTGTACGTCTGCTGTTTGAAACAGACGGCAATACTGTGAAGCATATTTTTATCAGGAATGCAGATATGCATTATCTGCCGGAAGGATACACCCCTTCCCCGTTTGAGACAGAAGAAGAACCGCCGGCAGATCCGCAAACACTTGATGAAGCTTTCCGCAATGATATCCTGTACGGAACCTGGGTCAGATTCGGATCAGCATATTGGGAGGATCCTGCCCCGGTGCAGATCACATTCGATGAAAACGGATCTGTCTGGCTGCTGGAAGATGACAGTGAACGGCAGATTCCGTACAGGCTTCTGCCCGGCAGCGGAAACGCCGTCAGAAATCTGTCCATTGACAGCTGGAACTCCGATGAGATGTACCCCTCCTATTCCGAAATGCGTTATCAGGAAAAGATCATCAGCGGAAATACCGTCCGGATGCTGTTCGGCATCGTCCCGGTCGACGGAGGAGAGGATCCGTATGAAATCGGCAATATCTTTGTCCGGGAAGAAGATCTCTCCCTGATCCCGGAAGATTACCGGCCGGATCTCGGCAGTGATAATGCACCGGAACCGGTTATCGTTCGAAAAGCATATTTCATGGAAAATCTGATGGACGCAAAGGACTGGATCGGCATGACCATGGAGGAGACAGGCATCCCTGCGGACTGCTTCGACAATCTGAATGCACGTCTGGACGGATATCTGCTGAAGGAAAGCGCATTCGGCTTCGCGGTCTTCACCGATGCATGTGACAGAATCTATATTTACTGTGAAAGCATGGACCTTGAAACATGCGGAAAAGAAATGGAAAAGATGTATGGTGAAGCGGAAACGTATGATCTTCCGTATATGGGCGGCGTCGGTGTCACCGAAGGACTGATCTTCCGGAAAGACGGATACCGGTATGATCTGCATCAGGGGAGCGAGCAGAACCATATTACAATCGAGATCACAAAGACCGAAGACTGAGCGGGGACAGCATCTCCGCTTTTGTTTGCTGTATAATGGTCATGCACAGGAGAAACGTATGACACAGTCAACACTGTTTGATGAAAACCGGGCTGCCAATGCACCGCTTGCGGACAGAATGCGCCCGCAGACACTGGAAGAATACTGCGGCCAGGAACATCTGCTCGGCGAAGGAAAAATACTGCGGCGTATGATCGAGCGTGATGAGGTCCAGTCCATGGTATTCTGGGGGCCTCCCGGCGTCGGGAAAACCACACTGGCAAAGATTATCGCCTCCGTCACAAAAGCAAGATTCATCACCTTTTCCGCTGTTACCAGCGGCATCAAGGAAATCAAGGATGTGATGAACAAAGCGGAAGCCAACCGGGCACTGGGACAGAAGACCATTGTTTTCGTGGACGAAATCCACCGCTTCAACAAAGCCCAGCAGGATGCCTTCCTGCCCTATGTGGAACGCGGATCGATTATCCTGATCGGCGCCACAACCGAGAATCCTTCCTTTGAGATCAACTCCGCGCTTCTTTCCCGCTGCAAGGTCTTTGTCCTCAACGCTCTGACTGCGGATGATCTGGTCTCCCTGCTGAAGCGGGCGTTAAGCGATCCGCGCGGATTCGGTACATGGAATGTCACAATCAGCGATGATCTGCTGTATCTGATCGCAAACTATGCCAACGGCGACGCCAGGACGGCATTGAACACCCTGGAAATGGCTGTGCTGAACGGGGAAGGCAGCGGCAGCGAGTCCATTGTCACAAGAGAGGTCATTGAGCAGTGCATTGCCGGAAAATCCCTTCTGTATGACAAGAACGGCGAAGAGCATTACAACCTGATCTCCGCCCTGCATAAATCCATGCGCAACAGCGATGCGGATGCGGCGGTTTACTGGCTGGCAAGAATGCTGGAAGCCGGTGAAGATCCGCTGTATATCGCAAGACGCGTTGTCCGCTTCGCCTCGGAAGATGTCGGCATGGCCGACAGCCGGGCGCTGGAAATAGCCGTTGCGGCATATCAGGCGTGCACATTCCTGGGCATGCCGGAATGCAATGTCCACCTGACACATGCGGTTGTCTTCTGTTCCCTGGCTCCGAAATCCAATGCATTGGAAGTGGCCTACAACACCGCCGCAGAAGATGCGCGCAATATGCTGGATGAGCCGGTACCCCTTCAGATCCGCAATGCGCCGACAAAGCTGATGGAAGATCTGGGTTACGGGAAAGATTATATCTACGCCCATGATACAAAAGAAAAGGTCACTGCCATGCAGTGCCTGCCTGATTCCCTGAAGGATAAGCATTATTACAATCCGACCGAGCAGGGCGTGGAAAAACGCGTGAAGGAACATAAGGAACGGATTGAAGCCTGGAAAAAGATGAAACGCGAAGAAGAAAGCAGGGAGAGGAAATAAGCCTCTCCCTTTTGCATGCCCTTTTATACGCTTCCTGTTTACTCCGCGAAGGAACAATTGATATAGGATGCAGTGGGAACCTGAGTGAATCCTTCTGACGACCAGACACGCAGCCGCAGAAGATGTCTGCCGCTTTCATCCCGCCATGTATATTCTGCCGATGTCTTTTCTGAGCTCACGTCACCGTCAATCTCATACGGTTCACCGAGAATTTCAACGATCGCATCGACCGGATTATCGGCTTTGATTGATTCGGCTATCCCGGTCTTAAAGAAAATATCATTTGAAAATGTCAGGATTCCGCCATAGGCTTCATGAAAACCGATCAGAATGCAGTCAGCGAACTCAGCAGGTTCATCCGACGGATTATATACAACCTTAAAAATTCATAAAACCTGATTGACTGGCAGAAAAAGCGATTATTATCGCAGATTCTGCTTTTTATATCTGCACCAGTGTGGTGCACTGTTAAACAATAAAAGGTTCCTTTATAATTTGTGTGTCGAATACAAAAGAAAGGAACCTTTTCTATGATAATCAACGCACCGGTTTTTGACAAGATCAATTTTAATGGAGGCAATCTCTCCAGCGACGGCGGCGCCATCCTCCTGATGCAGTTTCTCTCTCAGATTAAGCTCTATGACAAGCTCTTTACCATTCCCTTTAACGATCACCGCCATCTTCCTGTCTATACCAATCAGGATATCCTGTACCAGCTCATCTGCAGAACTCTTCTCGGTTATTTCAATCAGGCTGATCAGCAGATCCTGAACAACGATCCTCTTCTGTCCATGTATTTCAAAGCCTGTTCCCAGCCGACTGTATCAAGATATTTTGACCGTATTACCGATCATACCAATGTGAATCTGAAGGAACTGCTTACAAAGTCTTCCTGTGATTATGTAAATCGGTATGTATCTGATCCCATCATTGATGCCGATTCCACACTGGCTGAAACATACGGAATGCAGGAAGCCAGTTCCTATATTCATCACTATCAGGAGATCGGATACCATCCTCTTGTCATCAATGAGTTTCATTCCAAACTGCTTCTTTCCGCCAGATTAAGAACAGGTTCTTCTTATTCTTCCAACAGTATCATCGAAGAGATGCAGACTATACTTCCTTACCTGTACAACAGAGGGAATATCCGTTTCAGAGGAGACAGTGCCTTCTATGATACGGAACTGATGAATTACCTCGAAGAAAATGAGATCACATACTATATCAGAACCAAAGGATTCACTGCTTTAAGAAGAGCGGTTACCGAAGATATGACTGCGAAGAATATCGATTGGATGGAATACAGTCCATCCAATCCGTATTACGGAGAGATGAACTATATCATCGGTACAAAATCGAAGCAGTCAAGAAGAATCCTGTACAAGGCATATTCCATTGAAGATAACGGTCAGATATCACTCCTTCCCACTGTATATGCAGTTGTTACAAATGATGATATGTGTTCCGCATATGAAGGAATGCATTTCTATGAGTTCAGAGGTGCCAGTGAGAATTTCACCAAAGAACTGAAGGATGACTTTGACGGAGCGCATCTTTCTCATAAATACTTTCTGGAGAATGAGATGGAATTCCTGATCAGCAGTATGGCATACAACCTGTTCCATCTGTTTCAGAATCTGATACTGAAAGGAGCAGATCAGACAATTACGATGAATACCTTCCGTATCATGTTTCAGAAAATAGCTGTAAAGGTAACAACACATGCAAGAAAGATCATACTGTCCTTTTCCAGTGCATACAGAAACAGGAAGAAGTTTCTGAATTACTGGAACATGGTACTGCAGATATAACCATTAATTCCATAGTTATCCGGGCAGCTGTATCCGGCTGTCTGCTTTTTACGTGCTTTTGCCGGAATTTCATGATTCATCCAGGGTTTCAGTGAGGCTGATCCACTGTTTACAACCCAAATTTATCTCTCCATGAATAATTCAGGCTATATATATTTATGTATGTCTCATTGTATGCCTTGTGATACTTCCTATAGATAGAAACAAACTCTATCCGCCGCT
>SVBN01000098.1 GCA_015058875.1 Erysipelotrichaceae bacterium
TGGCAGACTCAGCTGAACTGCATTATAATTAGTTCGCTGATCAGGTAGGTCGAGTACTTGATTAGCTTTTTTCATATCTCTATTTTACCGCACTTAAAAGGAGCTATAACAGCTTTTAACTGTTACAGCCCCTTTCATGCATTTTCAACAATATCTGCGGAAATGATTCCATCCATTTCCTGGACCTGACGGGCAAATGTTTTCGGATCGATTTCATTGAGGCAGCTGACGGTCATCAATGCCGACCAGACAGGTTTTTCACCTTCATTTGAGCCGGTGATTTTCAGACTGGTGATACTCGCGTTTCTGTCCTTGAAGAAACGCATGATCTGATCGAGATAATGGCGCTCATAATAGGACAAGGCAAGGTTGAACTTTGTCGGCTTCTGTATGTGGGAACGGAAGTTTTCCGCAACGGTTTCGACCAGCAGAACCATAACCAGAGCCGCCAGACCGCCTTCGTAGAATCCGGCGCCGATCGCAAGACCGATGATGCCTGATGCCCACATGCCTGCAGCGGTAGTGAGACCCTTGACGGTCTGATCACGGGTGACGACGATGGTGCCGCCGCCGATAAAGCCGAGGCCGGTAATCACCTGGGCGCCGATTCTTGACATATCGGTCGGCAGTCCGGCATTCAGATACAGATACAGGCCGGTCATGGATGCGGTGCATGCGGCCAGAGACACCAGAATGTGTGTGCGGAAGCCGGCAGACTTGTTTTTATAGGAACGTTCAATTCCGATCAGCGCTCCGGTGATGCAGGCGATGACCAGACGGATCATGACATCCGCCAGATTCATATTACGGATCGGATCAAATATACTCAGCATATGCTGTTCTCCTTTCAGGCAATCAGCTCTTCAATATTATTGACGCAGCTGAGCTCAGCGATTGAGGACAGCATTTCGGAATGGGAAGAGGCTTCCCTGCTGAGACGCAGGGAGAAAACTGCGGCAGGATTCAGGTCTTTATCCGGATACAGACGCTCGACATCGATATCCTGTATCTCCGCATTTTTGCGGCGGATCACGCCGGAGATTGTTTCAAGATCTTCTGCGGACGAAAATTCCACAAACAGCGTGATATTGCGTGTCCTGCGCTTGTATCTGCGTTCCAGCGGCGTCATCACTTCCAGAACAAGAAGTATCAGAAACAAAGCCGCAAAGACGCATTCATAAAATCCGGCACCGGCCGCAATTCCCATGCATACCGAGGCAAACAATCCGGTTGCGGTTGTCAGCCCCTTGACCTGCTGGTGGGAGGAGGCGATGATTGAGCCGGATGCCAGGAAGCCGATGCCGCTGATAACCGAAGCGGAGAAACGGGATCCGTCAAACTTCAGACCGACTGCCGCAACCTGCGGGGCCCACATGCCCAGCATCATTTCATATTCATACATTGCCAGCAATGCCGACAGGGCGGCACCGATGCCGGTGAGCATATGCGTTCTCAGTCCCGCGGTTTTTTCTTTCTTGGTTCTTCCGTAGCCGATAATACCGCCGCCTATTCCGGCAAGAAAAAGCCGGAATACGACCGAAACAAAAGTAAACTCTTTCAGTATTGCCATATGATCCTCCGTGAAACAGAAGTTTAACAAATCATAGCACACGGGGACAGACCGGATGGATGAAAGATATGTGAAAACAGGATTGTTCTGAATTATAATGAACCTGTAAATCGTTCAGGAGGTATTTAACTATGATTTGTCCGAACTGCGGCAGTGAAATTGAAAGCGGTGCGAAATTCTGTTCTGTATGCGGCACAAAACTGACAGAAGATACACCGGCCGTATCCGTGAATAAAGCCGTTCCCGAAGTGGAAATACCGACACCGAAAGCACCGGAAAAACCGAAGATTGAACTCGTGCTTCCGGGACATGAAATGTATGAACAGATGGAAGAAGAGGAGGAAGATCTTTCAGATATTCTGAATCCGCACGGCGTGGAGACGCACGGCAACATGCAGGCGCAGACGACGCCGAAGATCGATCTGGTTCTGCCGGATGAGACGCCTCAGCAGATGCAGGCAAGGCTGGAACTGGAACGCGAGCGCAGAGCTCTGGAAAAACAGCGTGAAGCGGAAGAGATGAAGCGCCGTCAGGAAGCCGAAGCACAGGCAAGAAAAGAACAGGCTGAAGCGGAAAAGCTTTCCCGGGAAGAACTGAGAAAGCAGCGTGAAAGGGAAATGAGCCAGGCTTCCAGAAAGGAAGAGGGCTACGGGTCCGTACACCGCACCGATGAGGAAAAAACAAATACTGCACGTCCCGCTTATGCGCAGGCGGAAAGGACTCCTACAAAGCTCTGGGCCGTAATGGCCTACATGTTCAGCTGGGTCGGCGTGGCGCTGTCATTCTTCATGACCAGGGAAGGGCGCACCGAGCTTGAAAGCAATCACCTCAACAATGCATTCTGGCTGGCGCTTGCCGGCATCATTGCCACAAGAATCGACCTCGGCATGATCAGCTTTGCACTGGATGTCGTCATCCTTGTGCTGTGGGTGATGGGTCTTCTGGCAGCCGTCAGAGGCGAAGAAAAGGACCTGCCCGTCGTCGAGCAGCTCCCGAAACTTTTCTGATTCTTCAGAGATCCCTGCGGGGATCTTTTTTAAATCCATTTTTTCTTCTTGAAATACGCCAGGCATCCGACCGCAATGGATACGCTGATGAGAATGACGATCGGATATGCATACGGTGCATTCAGTTCCGGCATATAGCGGAAGTTCATGCCGAACCATCCTGTGATCAGTGTCAGCGGGGTGAAGATGGTTGTGACAATCGTCAGGATCGTCATGATGTTGTTCTGGCGCTCGCTGAGCTGCGATTGGATCAGGTCGCGCAGCTGCACGGTGTATTCACGCATGGATGTGACCATGTCCTGCAGGCGCAGGATGCGTTCGGTAAACATCCGGAATCTGGCGGAATCCGCTTTGCTGAAAAAACCGTTTTCGTTTTCCTCCAGTTCCTGCGACAGATCCGCAAGCTGGGAATAATGCGTCCGCAGGTCCAGCATGTAGCCGCGGATTTCATTGATCCGGAAAGAATAGGATGTTTCCTCTTCTTTCAGGATCTGCTCTTCGATTTCATTCAGTTCCTTTTCCAGGCCGGCAATCAGATAGATGTCTTCTTCAATTATCTCTTCCAGGAAGTCGTACAGGAAGCGTCCGATGCTCGGATGTTTCCATTTTCTTGTTTCCTGAATCCGCCCGGTGATTTTTTCGGCAAATCCGGTGCTGTCGATGATGACAAGCTGTTTCTGGTTGAGAATGTAATAAAACTCCGAAGGAGCCAGGTCACGGTCCGTGCGGGAAGGAATCCAGAATGATCCGCTCAGCGTATCGGAATTGACGACAGCTCTGGAAACCATGATTTTATTGATGACAAGCTGCCTGTTGATATCCGAATCCGCAAACAGGGAACTGTTCAGCCATTCTTCGGGCGTAATGATATAAAGAAGCGGAATATCTTTTTCAGGTTCATCCGAGGGAACCAGTGTGTTTTTGATCAGATACAGCATAATTCCTCCTGTACAGGAATTATTATATCCGCACTCCCGCAGAGAACAAGAAAGAAAAGCATGTCCGGAAGTCCGGGCATGCCCTGTATCTTAATCGAGGTCCTGACCGTTGCTGGCGATGACTTTCTTATACCAGAAGAAGGAGTCCTTTCTGCTTCTGGAGAAGTCTCCGGTATCATCGTCGTGCCGGTCAACATAAATGAAGCCGTAGCGCTTTCTCATCTCACCGGTTCCGGCGGATACCAGGTCAATGCATCCCCACGGGGTGTATCCCATCAGATCAACATCGTCTTCCTCCACTGCCTTTTTCATTTCCGCAATGTGCTGGCGGAGATAGTCGATTCTGTACGGGTCATGAATGGAACCGTCTGCTTCGACATTATCCAGTGCGCCCATGCCGTTTTCAACGATGAAGAGCGGTACCTGATATCTGTCGTACAGCATGTTCAGTGTGACTCTGAGGCCGACCGGATCAATCTGCCATCCCCAGTCCGTCATCTTCAGATACGGATTCTTTCCGCCCATGATGACATTGCCTTCCACCTGTTCCAGCGGTTTTGCGGAAGCGATGGAGGAGAAGTAGTAGGAGAATCCGATATAGTCGACTTTTCCTTCCTTCATGATTTCCAGATCACCGTCTTCGATTTCAGGCTCTGCACCGAGGCGCTTCCACTGGGATGTGCAGGTGTTGGTGTAATATCCCCTGACATGGGCGTCGCCGTAGTAGAACAGCGGCATCATCTTTTCACGGTTGGCAACCTGGTCTTCCGGTGCGCATGTTGCGGCATAGGACATCGGCACCAGCAGCATGCAGCCGACTTTGTTTTCCGGATCGATTCTGTGACCGGCAAGGACAGCCTTTGCGGAAGCGACGAACATATGATGGGAAGCCTGGACGATGGTTTTTCCCTGATCTTCGCCTTCTTCAAATACAATGCCTGCCTGATGATACGGGTTGCGTCCCAGGATCATGGTGGCATTGATTTCATTGAATGTCATCCAGTACTTTACTTTGCCCTTGTAGCGCTCAAAGCAGGTGACGGCATAGCGCTCAAAGAAATCCACCAGCTTCCGGCTTCTCCAGGAACCGTATTCCCTGACAAGCGTCAGCGGCGTTTCATAATGGGACAGTGTGACAACCGGTTCAATCCCATAGCTGCGCAGTTCATCAAATACGGCATCATAGAACTTCAGGCCTTCTTCATTCGGCGTTTCTTCATCGCCTCTCGGGAAAATTCTTGTCCATGCGATGGACATGCGGAAACATTTGAATCCCATTTCCGCAAACAGAGCGATGTCCTCTTTGTAATGATGATAGAAATCGGTTGCCTCATGGCTTGGGTAGAAGACGCCGTCCAGAATTTCCGGGTCGATCTGTCTTTTCACGCCGTGTCTTGCGCCGCGCTCAATATCCGCAATGCTCAGACCTTTTCCGCCCTCGAGATAACCGCCTTCGTACTGGTTTGCGGCTGTTGCGCCGCCCCAGAGGAAATCTTTTCGCAGTTCCATAAATTATGATTCTCCTTTTCTGTGATCTGATTTAATGGTATTTGAAACGGACGGGTTTGAAAAGAGATATGTTTTCCGATACGCAAGACGGCCATGAAAACATACAGAATCCGGAAGTTGTAAATATGTTCCGGCGGAAAAACATCCGGCGGTATTGTAGAATAATGTTATGCGTAAAGTACTCAAGTTTCTGGCCAGCCGGATGACGATCGCCGCATTTCTCATCCTGATCCAGGTGCTGCTTCTGTTTTTATGGCTGTACAGGATTACAATTGCATATGAACTTGTAACGCTTTTTAATGTGCTGGGTATTATTACGGTTGTTTATGTGATCAACAAGGAAGAAGATGCGTCCTATAAGATCGGTTGGTGCATCATGATCCTGGTCCTGCCGGTATTCGGCGTCATGATGTATCTGCTGTGTGCGGGCCGGACCATGCCGAAAAAACTTGCCAAAGGCACAACCCAGGCAAATCATGACATGCAGGGACTTCTGCATCAGGATGAAAAGGTCACGGAAGCGCTGAGACAGGAACGTCCGGACATTGCAAAACTGTTTGACTGCGGTTTGCTTTCAAGCAATTTCCCGGTTTACCGCAATACCGAATCGGTGTATTTCCCGAGCGGTGAAGCAATGTATCCGGTCCTGGTGGAGGAACTGAAAAAGGCGGAGCACTTTATATTCCTGGAGTATTTCATCATCGATACCGGTACGGTATGGAACGAGATTCTCACTGTTCTGAAGGAAAAGGCCGCATCCGGGGTGGAAGTGAAGCTGATCTATGATGATTTCGGCTGTATGGAAAAACTGCCCCGCCGGTATGACAGGATGCTGAATGAAGCCGGAATTGAAACATACCGCTTCAATCCGGTGCGCCCCGCCCTGATTATTCAGATGAATAACCGGGATCACCGGAAAATCTGCGTGATTGACAACCGGGTCGGATTTACCGGCGGCGTCAATCTTGCGGATGAGTATATGAATCTGAAGCGCCGGTTCGGCTACTGGAAGGACTCCGCGGTGATGCTGAAAGGGGATGCGGTCCGTTCCCTGACGGATATGTTCCTCGGCATGTATACCTATCTGGCCGGCGACCATAAGACAATCGATTACAGCCGGTATCTGCAAGAGACGGAATCCGGAACAGGAGACGGGTATTATCAGCCGTTTTCGGATACGCCGACGGACGGCGCGGATGTCGGATTGTCCATGCATCTGAATCTTGTAAATAACGCCAGACGCTATATCTACATTGATACGCCTTATCTGATTCTGAATCAGGATATGCAGAGAGCATTGTGCCTGTCGGCACAGAACGGAGTGGATGTCAGAATTCTGGTACCGCATATACCTGACAAGCGGATCGTAAACATGGTCACAAAGTCCAATTACATGCCGCTGCTGAAAGCAGGCGTGAGGATATTTGAATACTCGCCCGGCTTCAATCATACGAAGAATATTGTTTCGGATGATGAAGTGGGTCTGATCGGCAGTATTAATACGGATTACAGAAGTTATTTTCTTCATTTTGAAGATGGTGTGTTAATGTATAACAGTGAAACTGTACAGGAAATGAAACAGGATTTCCTGAATGCGGTGCGTATTTCCCATGAGACAACGCTGTCGGAATGCATGAAGGTCAGTCCGGCTGTCCGCACATTCCGGGCGCTTCTCAGAGTATTTACACCGCTGTTCTGAAAAGGAGAACTGATATTATGACTGAAAAAACAGGGCTTGTCCTGGAAGGCGGAGGAATGCGCGGCGCATATACCGCCGGCGCACTGACATGGCTGATTGATAACGGAATTGAATTCGATTACGGGGCAGGCATTTCCTCCGGTGCCGTCCTGCTGTATGCATTTGCCGAAAAGCGCAAGGATACAATGTACCGGATAGTCATTGATTACATGGCGGATCCGTCAATTGTCGGAGTGCGGGCATTGCTGAATGAAGGCTATTATGTTGCCTACCGCAAGATGTTCCACAAATATCTGAGAAATGTCGAGCAGTTTACCGTACAGCCTGTGAAAGATGCGCATATGAATATCGAAGTCGGTGCGTATGATCTGGAACAGGGGGAAACCGTATGGTTCAGGCCGGAAGATCTGGACGATGATCTGGAGATCCTGCGCGGCGCATGTTCGCTTCCGATCGCCGCTGAAATTGTCGATGTCAACGGCAGAAGACTCCTGGACGGCGGCATTACAAAGATGATTCCGATTGAGCGCTCCGTTGAACAGGGCGTCACCAGGCATCTGGTCATCACGACAAAACCGGAAGGCTATGTCAGGAAGAAGGGTCCGAAGATCATTAATGATATGATGAAGGTAATCTATAAGGATTATCCTCAGGTTGCGGCAGACTACGCCGTACGTCATATCAACTATTACAAGCAGATACAGCTGATTGAAGGGCTGCAGGAGAAAGGACAGGCCATGATGATCCGGCCTTCCAGAACCGTTGCCGTAAACAGATGGAAGGGCGAACCCGACAAACTGAAAGAGCTCTATGAACTGGGTATTCAGGACATGGAAGACAGAAGAGAGGAAATTATCCGATTCCTGAAAGGAGAATGACATGATCCGACTGATTGCGACCGACCTCGACGGAACCATTATCAATTCCGCCAACGAATGCCATCCTTCCACCGTAGAAGAAATCAAGCGCCTCAGAGGCATGGGCGTACGCTTCTGCGTATGCTCCGGCAGACCGCTGGACAGCGTCGTCGGCCTGCTGAAAGGCTGGGGACTGGAGAATGACACCGATTACCTGATCGGTTCCAACGGCGGGGAGGTAATGGAGCTTGCGACCGGCAAGCGTGCCGAAGCATATCCGCTTTCACCGGAGCTGCTGAGAGAACTCTGGGACATCTATGAGCCGCTGGGACTGATCCCGACCTATCAGATCGGAATGGATCTGTATCTTCCTGTTATCACGCCTCAGGCGGAGATTGTTGCACACCGTGTCGGAATCAATCTGATTCAGCAGGATGTCAGAACCATGGACATTGAACAGCGGATCAAGACACTGTTTATTCTGAATCCGGAAGATATGGAAAAGGCGGAGCGTTATGCCGCGGAACATCCGGATCCGAGATATATCGCATTCAAGACGGCGCCGGATCTGTTTGAGATGACCCATCCGATGCTTGCCAAGGATGTCGGCGTTCAGATTGTCGCCGCCATGATGCATATCACGCCGAATGAGATCATGACATTCGGCGATACAACCAATGATATCCGGATGCTGGAATATGCCAGATACGGAATCTGCGTTGCAAACGGAACGGATGACGCCAAGGCTGCGGCGTTTGACATCGCCCCGGCGATGGAGGAACAGGGCTTCGCAAAGTATCTCCGCCAGCATCTTCAGACACCTGAATATAAATAACCGAAGGAGCCGTGAAGGCTCCTTTTGCATGCCTGAAAGAAAAGGACCGGCTGTTTAAACTGATCCCAAAGTCAAGGACTGAAGTTTGACAATTTGAAGAAGTGAAGAATGAGAGAGGATTGAGCCCGGGGTGGGCGAAATCCTCTCTCATTTTGCGTCTCATTCCTATCTGAAAATGCATG
>SVBN01000099.1 GCA_015058875.1 Erysipelotrichaceae bacterium
GGTGTCAGATGATTGATAAATTCCTGATTGATCAACATATTCTCTACCTCTTCATAGCCAG
This sequence comes from Erysipelotrichaceae bacterium, assembly GCA_015058875.1. Classification (GTDB taxonomy): domain Bacteria; phylum Bacillota_I; class Bacilli_A; order Erysipelotrichales; family Erysipelotrichaceae; genus Bulleidia. The sequence goes on from SVBN01000099.1 coordinate 62, forward strand.
AATAGTCCTCTTTCAGGTTTTCGGTGTGCTGTTTATGGTACATCAACTATTTCTTTGAAAAGAGCGTTTTGTAAAAACCCGGCGGTGCAGTGATTTCTCTGAAGGCAGAATAAAACCGGAAAGGAGGTGAATCGATGCGAACGGTTCAGCTGAAAGCCGGAGACGGCTTTGCGAAACTGCTCAGAAATGATGACTTTGAGCAGAACACGGATCTGGCCGGCATATCGGTATTTCTCTGGATGAAGCAGGGAAGCTATGCATTATGGCGCATGAGTTTCCCGAAGGACGGACTGGATGTCCTTGCGGATGAGGTGCGTCAGTTTCTGGCGGAAGAAATGCCGGGGAAGGATCTGACATTGTTTGCGGACGGGCATGTGATGCGGATCAGCCTGATGAATGAAGGGACGGGATACAGCGCTGTCCTGCAGTACGGGGAATCCGTATCCGCCGGCTTTGTCCAATGGTCACTTACGGAAACAGACTTAAGAGAACTCGCAGAATTTGCGGAAAGGAGAGAGAATGAGTCATACAGATCTTCATATTGATTTAACGGCAGTTTCTGAAACAGAAACAGAATTTGAATTTATCATCGGTATCTATGAGGGAGATGAACCGGTCAGGGAAAAACGGATGTGGATTGACCGGGAAAGTGCTTTATCGGCGGCCGAGACACTGGAGGACTATCTGTACTGCGCTGAGGAACATGCCGATACGGATATCCTGTTTGCAGTGGAGGAAGAACCGGATCTTTACGGCATGCTGATGATACATATTGACAGGGAATATGATGAGCACAGAGTGACCTTCGACAGCCCGGAATATGACGGGACGCCGGAAATGATCATGCTCAGTGAAAGCGGAGTGGAAACGCTGGCCGGATGGCTGCGGGACCCGCTCGGTTACGGCAGTCTCATGGCGGATTATGCACAGGAGTGATATGATATCCCGGAAAAAAGGAGATACAGATTATGCCTTGTACAACTCTGCTGGTCGGGAAACTTGCATCCTATGACGGATCGACCATGACCGCCAGAAATGAAGACGGAGGTGCGGACGGATTCTGTGCGAAGCGCTTCACTGTTGTGTTCCCGGAGAATCAGCCCCGGACTTATGAATCGGTAATATCCCATGTGAAGATTGAACTGCCGGAGAATCCGATGCGTTATACCTGCATGCCCAATGCCCGGAACAATGAAGGCATCTGGGGTGCGGCCGGGGTGAATGAAGTCAATGTCTCCATGACGGCGACGGAAACACTGACGAGCAATGAACGCGTGCTTGCGGCAGATCCGCTGGTTCGTTATATTCCTGCATCGGACGGGAAAGAAGCGGTTCCGGGAGGAATCGGTGAAGAAGATATCGTGACCCTCGTGCTTCCGTATATTCATTCCGCAAGAGAGGGCGTGCTGAGGCTCGGCAGTCTGCTGAAGGAATACGGAACCTATGAAATGAACGGCATCGCTTTCCAGGATATCGATGAGATCTGGTGGCTGGAAACCATCGGCGGTCATCACTGGATGGCCAGACGGGTGCCGGATGATGCCTATGTGGTTATGCCGAACCAGCTCGGTCTGGATTCGTTTGACTTCGACGATGCATACGGTGAGAAAAAAGAACATCTCTGCAGTGAGGATCTCAGGGAATTCGTACAGACATATCATCTGGATCTTTCCCTGAACGGATCCATCAATCCCAGAGATGCATTCGGATCCCATTCCGATGCAGATCATGTTTATAACACGCCGCGCGCCTGGTGGGTACAGAGCTTCTTCAATCCGCACGGCGAACAGAAAAATCCGGAAGACAATGATATTCCCTGGGCAAGAATTCCCGAGCGGAAGATCACGCCGCAGGATGTCAAATACGTGCTTTCCGGACATTATCAGGGAACGCCGTTCGATCCGTACGGAAGCTACGGTGATCCCGCACTGAGAGGGAAATACCGTTCGATCGGCATCAACTGGAATAGTTTCCTGTCGCTCGTGCAGATCCGTCCGGACATGCCGGAAGAAATCCGGACAATCGAATGGATTGCGTTTGCTTCAAATGCATTCAACGCGCTTGTGCCGTTCTATGCGAATGTGACGGAAACACCGGAATATCTCGCTTATACGCCTGCCCATGCGGATACGAACAGCTTCTACTGGGCAAACCGTCTGATCGGAGCACTGGCGGATTCCCGCTACAGCAATTGCGTCACCCATATTGAGCGCTATCAGATGTCGGTGCCCGCAAAGGGAATGCACTGCATTCTGGAGGCGGACAGGGAATATCTGAAGCATTCGGATGCGGACGTGCATCAGCTGACCAATGAAACCAACCGGAAGATTGCAGACTTCCTGAAGGAAGATACTTCCTCTCTGCTGGATAAGATGCTCAATGAAGTCAGCCTGAAGATGAAAAACGGTTACATGAGAGCCGACGGTTAAAAGATGATTTATGAAAGGAACAGACAGGATTGTGCTGTTCCTTTTTTGACAGGAATCGATTAAGATGAAAATGCAGAACAGCAGCGCAGTTCATCTTCACGATGACACCGTATGCGCGTCGCGTACGGGATGCACATAACCGATACAGTCACATGTTCCATTCCGGTACTGCACTGCAGTGAGAGCACACTTCATGTGCCATCCTGCAGTTCCGTATCCGAAATATTCTCAGGTGCTGTTCTGCTTTTAAGAGGAAAAGAGGCAGCTATGATTGTGTACCGGACAATGCAGGCACTGGAAACAGATCTCGGCTTTTCAGCACGGACACTTTATTCTGCCGCAAATACGATCGACAGTCATTACCATGAAGTCCGTATCCCGAAGAAGGACGGATCAGACAGAATCCTGCATGTGCCGGATGAATTCCTGAAGCGCATTCAGCGCAGAATCAATGACGTGCTTCTGGCAGGAATGCCTGTTTCCAGATATGCGACGGCGTACAATCCCGGAAACAGCATCATGCAGAACGCGCAGCCGCATGCCGGAAAGCATTTTCTGCTGAAACTGGATATCCGGGATTTCTTCGATCACATTACATATCCCCTGGTAAAGGAAAAGGTATTTCCTGAACATATCTATTCGGAACAGAACCGGATCCTGCTCAGCGTGCTCTGCGTATATCATGACAGCATTCCCCAGGGTGCGCCGACGTCCGACCTCATTTCCAATATCGTCCTGTATGACTTTGACCGAACTGTCGGCAGATACTGCCGGGAGCGCAATATTGCGTTTACCCGCTATTGCGATGATATGAGTTTCTCCGGGGATTTTGATCCGCCGGAACTGACGGCATTCGTTTCGGAAGAACTGCGGAAAGACGGATTCTTTCTGAACCGGAAGAAAACCGTGACTGCCCGTCCGGGACAGGCAATGCGCGTGACCGGATTAAGTGTCAATGAAACAGTGAACGTGCCTTCGGAATACCGCAGGAAGATCCGTCAGGAAATGCATTTCATACTGAAATACGGGACTGCTGAACATATAAAGCGGCTTGGCATCGGAATGGAAGAGCAGGCATATCTGAATTCGCTGAAAGGAAGAATTGCCTATGTGCTCTCGGTGCGTGAGATTCCGGAGTTCCGGGAGTATCTGAAGCAGATTTCACTGCTGGAAAAAAGGCAGATGATACAATGATTTCCATGAGAAGGAGAACATCATGAAAGTAATGCTTTTGAACGGCAGCCCGCATCCGGACGGATGTGTCGGAAGGGCGCTGAAAGAAGTTGTTTCGGAACTGGAAAAAAAAGGAATCGAAACCGAAACGATCTGCGTCGGAAACCGTGATATCCGCGGCTGCATTTCCTGCGGCAGCTGCTACGGAACCGGAAAATGTGTTTTTAACGACATCGTCAATGAAATTGCGCCGAAGTTTGAAGAAGCCGACGGCCTGATCATCGGCTCACCGGTGTATTACGGTTCTGCCAACGGCACCCTGACCAATCTGCTGGACCGGCTGTTTTTCAGTACGAAATTCTCCAAGCGCATGAAGGCCGGAGCGGCAGTCGTTTCAGCCAGACGCGGCGGGAATACCGCAGCCTTTGATCAGCTGAACAAGTATTTCACCATTTCCGAAATGCCGGTGGCATCCAGCCAGTACTGGAATCAGGTCCACGGCTTTACGGCGGAAGATGTGGAAAAGGACAAGGAAGGTCTGCAGATCATGCGGACGTTGGGAAAGAACATGGCTTTCCTGATCAAAGCAATCGCCCTGGCAAAAGAGACATACGGACTGCCGGAACAGGAGAAGCATGTCAGCACCAGCTTCCCGGACGGCCTGGAATAAAAACCAAATATAATCCACGCGTAATCCCCGAACTGAACGGTAGAATACCCTCAGAAAGCGGGGATTTTTACTCATGAAGACACATGCGGCAACAGATAAGCTTACACGTGATTACCTTGATTCCTGGATGATTCAGCCGTCCTATATCGGCTCGGAAGCGGCGGATATTACGGCGGAGTATTTCGGTGAAACCTACCGGAGCCCGATCATGATTTCCACACTCAGCGGCATGACAAGCGTCAATCCGGGCGGCAATGTCCTGCTGGCAAAGGCTGCGGACATGACCGGAACGCTCGACTGGAACGGCGTGCTGCCGAAGGAAGAAGGTCTGCAGATCCTGGAACAGGGAACCAGAGCCGTCCTTTCCTCCAAGCCGCTGGCGGATATGGATTATGTCCTGGATCTGATCCGGACCTATGCACAGCACGGGGCAAAAGCATTTGTGATGGATGCGGACTTTATTTTTGATCCTGATACCGGAGATGTGCGCAATCATCCGAAATTCGGACAGATGGGCGTCAAGACGATCGCAGATCTGAAGACAATGGTTCAGTGCAGCGATCTTCCGATTATCATCAAAGGCATCCTCAGCATCCATGATGCGGAAGCATGTCTGGAAGCGGGTGTGAAGGCCATTGTTGTTTCCCATCATATGGGCATGATCGACAGCGCAGTCCCGCCCTATTATGCTGTCGGGCAGATTCGGAAGGCACTCGGGAACCAGCTGACCATTTTCGGCGACTGCGGAATCCGCTCCGGTGCCGATGCGTTCAAGGCGCTGTCGCTCGGATGCGACGGCGTGCTGGTCGCCAGACCGCTGATGAAGCCGTTTGCGGAAGGCCCGGAAAAGGTTGCGGAAGCACTGGATCAGATGAGTGCGGAACTGAAATTCTGCATGAGCATCACCGGTTCTCCGAACCTGAAGCACCTCAATTGCAATTCACTGGTCAGGCGGGATTTCTGAGACTATAATACTTGCGCGAAGTCCTGCCTGATGCACAGGCTCTGAGGTGAATCATGGAAGAAAACACATTTCTGCATAAACTGTTCGGCTTCCCGGAAACCAATCATGATGACAGCGATACAACTGCCGACATGTACCGGAAGCTGATTGCGATTGCCTGGCCGGCAGCACTGGAAGGTCTGCTGTTAACGCTGATGAATTCCTTCGACACGATGATGGTCGGACGGCTCGGACCGGCCGCAATCACATCGGTCGGCTTATGCAATCAGCCGCGCATGATCATGTTATTGGTGGCACAGGCGCTGTGCGTCGGAACGACTGCGGTTGTGGCGAGAAGAAAAGGGGAAGGCAGACCGGAAGCGGCTGTTTCCTGTCTGAAACAGTCCCTGGCCATCATTACCGGCATCGGCATTCTGATCACGCTGATCGGATATTTCGGCGCCGTACCGCTGGTGAAGCTTGCCGGATCCAATGCGGAAACAACGGAGGCTGCGGCGATCTATTTCCGCACCATCTCCCTGGCCTTTGTGTTCAACTGCTGGGCGCTGTGCATCTGTGCGGCAATGCGCGGCATCGGTCAGACAAAGATCACGATGACCGTCAATATGACTGCCAATGTCATCAACGTATTTCTGAACTACTGTCTGATTCAGGGCCACTTCGGATTCCCTGCTCTCGGGGTCAGAGGCGCTGCCATTGCGACGGCGATCGGAACCTGCGTCTCCTGCATTATGGCAGTCCGTGCCGTGCTGAAACCGGACGGATATCTGAGCCTGCGGCATTTCGGAAAACTGGAATTCGATCATGAAACCGTCAGCTCCCTGATTCATGTCGGCGGCGGTTCCATTGCCGAATCCGTCTTTATGCGCATAGGCTTCCTGATGAACGGCAGACTGATTGCCGGTGTCGGAACCGCGGCATATGCAACCAATCAGATTGTCATGCAGGTGTCCGGTCTTGCCTTTACGGTCGGTGACGGCGTAGCCTCGGGATGCACATCTCTGGTCGGCCAGTCACTCGGCGCCGGCAAGAAACAGAAGGCCATGCTGTACGTGAAGGTCGTCCGCAGGGTTGCCTCGGTCATCTCGGTAGCGATCATTCTGTTTACCTTCTTCGGAAGGAATTTCCTGCCGACATTGTTTACAACCGATGAAACGATCATTGCCATGGCGGCTTTGTCATTCATGGTGCTGATCGTCGGCATCTTCCCGCAGAATCTGCGCGTTGTGCTGTCGGGCTGTCTGAGAGGAGCGGGCGATGTAAAATTCGTTGCATTTGTTTCCCTGATTTCCGTTCTGATCCTGCGGCCGCTGATGACCTGGCTGTTCTGCTATCCGCTCAATGCGGCATTCCCTTCCATGAACTTCGGATTTACCGGCCCATGGATCTCATTTGTGATCGACTCTCTGGTCAGGGCAGGAATGCTGGTGGTCCGGGTGAACAAAGGGGATTGGGTAAATATCAGATTATAATCAGCTGAGAAGGCATGCTCCGGCATGTCTTTTTTCTGCAGATATACAAATGATATGTTTTATATATTTACTATGAAATTCATAGTAAGGGCGATGAATTTGACGGAAATATTGAAATCACTCATGCGGCAGAGAAGGAAAAAGGATGCAGGCTGGTTATCTTTGTGGAATTTGTTCCGGTCACGGAAGAAGCGCAGTATCTTGCGCCGGGTGATGAAGAACGGAAATATCTGGAGAAGCGGCTGGAAACGCTGCGAAGCGAATCGGATGAAATGGTTCTGCTTTCCTTCCCCGGAGATGAGCTTGCCATAGGCGGCTGCATGGCTGCCGGCAGGGAGTTCTTCCATATCAATTCCCACGGCGGAGCGGAACCGTGTCCGTTCTCTCCGTATTCCGATATCAACGTCAGAAATACATCGCTGAAAGAGGCGATCCGCTCCCGGCTGTTTGAGATGCTGAGAGAAGAGCATCTGCTGGAACAGGAACATACCGGCGGCTGCGTTCTGTTCGCACACAGGAATGAAGTCGAACAGATCATGGCACAGCTGCCGCAGAAAACAGGCTGCTGAAATACAGAAACATGGAGATCGTGACAAATATGCGCACGGTCTCTTTCTTTATTTCTGTGATGAGCTATGATGAAGGCAGAAGACACCGGATACATACAATACATACAGTCGTGCAGCAGATCTTTTATAGCTTGGAAGAATTGCTGAGACAAACAGGTTATACAGAATTATCGGAGGTATCGGAAATTATGAAGCTTGTCATGAACGGCGACGACCTGGGTTACACCCTTGCCAACACACTCGGCATCATTGAAGCATACCGGAACGGAATCGTCCGCTCCACAACCGCAATGGTGAACATGCCTTACATCGAACAGGCGGTCAGACTGACAGAAGACTGCACGGATCTCGGCATCGGCGTGCATCTGGTCCTGACGGCAGGCAGACCGCTTACTCAGAACAGGACACTGACGGATGAAAACGGAAGCTTTCTGAAACAGCGCGTACTTCGTGAAACCGAAGTCGATACGGAAGAAGTATATACGGAATGGAAAGCACAGATCGAACGCTTCAGGGAACTGTTCGGCCGCATGCCGACGCATATCGATTCCCATCACGGAGTCCATTCCAACATCGAAAAACTCCGCCCGGTTGTACAGAGACTGGGCAGGGAGTACGGTCTGGAAATCCGGTACATGGGAAAATATAAGCTGGTAAACGGCTTCTATGAAGAAGGCTCCACGAAGGAGAACCTGATGAAGATTCTTTCCGAACATCCGGATGAGGAAATTGAAATCATGTGTCATCCGGGATTCTGTGATCTGGAACTGTACCGGAACAGTTCCTATTCCCTGCAGAGAGTAAAAGAACTCGATATTCTCTGTTCAGATGAGCTGAAGAACTTCGTGGCAGAACATCAGATTGAACTGATACATTATTGATGAAGGACCGGCAGGGGCAGAAAGCTCCTGCTTTTTCTGAATCAGAAACGGATGCACATATGCAGTTTATGCATAGGCTGCGGCATATTCTGCATAAACGGATCCTGCGGGAACAGCGTATTCTGAAGATGGAATAATGGGGATCATTGTCCCCAGAAGGGAGAAGATAATGAAAATACCGATGATTGATCAGAGCGCTCTCGGAAGAAAAGGAGCCTTTTATGCCGGCGGTCAGTATGCCGGCGAAGAGGGAAAGCATTTCATGTCCGATCAGATGTTTGTAGAGGTGCTGGAGCCGAAAGAAGTGACGCATCCGTATCCCGTGATCATGTTTCATGGCGCCGGACAGAC
>SVBN01000100.1 GCA_015058875.1 Erysipelotrichaceae bacterium
AAGGTCCTCAAGGAACTGATGTAAAAAGAGAAACGGCCGGTGCTGAAAAATGCACCGGTTTTACTTGACAACAGGTCATGCCATTTGGTTATGAGTTTGGCGGAAAGGGATATTGGACGGTGATCCATTCCTTTTTTAATATGAACTTGCAGGAGATATCCGGAACGTTCCATTAAAATCCGCGGAAATGGAACCTCCGGAAACCCGTATACAGGGAAGGGAGAATAGATAAGATGACAACTCAGATGACACTCTGCCTTGCAATCCTGATCTTTATGATCGCCGGATATGTTGTGGGCGGTAAGTTCAATATCCCCAACGGTGCAGTCGCTATGATGGCGATCGTACTGACCAGTCTGACCGGGATCCTTCCGGCCAAAGAGATCCTCGGCAATATGCTGTCTACAAGCTCGATGCAGATCATCGGCATGTTTATTGTTGCGGCAGGATTCAGCCGTACACAGGCAGTAAAAAAGGTTACACAGCTTGTTTATAAGTTCAGCGGCGGCAACTTCAGAGTAATGCTTGCCGGCTACGCAGTCCTGATCTTCATCCTGGTCAATATCGGCCTGACACCGATGACAGCGTTCGCAGTCGTCGGACCTCTGGCTGCTACATGCTGCTCAGACTTCGATGTCAGCCCGTCCAAGATGATCTTCCCGCTTGCGCTGGTATGTATCGCCGGATGCGGTGTACTGCCTGTCAGTGTAGCTGCTACAACATATGTTACAAATAATGGTTACCTGGAAAGCTATGGCTACACGGACTACCAGATGGGGCTGCTCGACCCGATGAAGGGAAGACTGCCGATCGCGCTCATTATCATGGCATATGCGATCTTCATTGCTCCGAAGCTCTGCCCGGATCAGCCGTCCGCTGAGATCTCATTCGCAGATGCAGAAAAGAAAGCAAAGGGCAGAAAAGAAGAAAAAGCTCCGCTGGATCCCTTCCGTGAATTCCTCGGCTACGCGATCTTCGTTGCCACGACACTCTGCCTGATCTTCCAGAAACAGCTTGGCGGATATGCAGGATGGCAGATCGCTTTCGCAGGCGCAGCCCTCGTTATGTTCACCGGTGTTCTTACACCGAAAGAAGGAATCAATGCGATCCCGATGCGTATCGTACTCATGCTGTCTGCTGCAGCGGTAGTCGGCGGCGCAATGGCGGAATGCGGACTCGGTCAGGTGATCGGCGATACACTTGCAAGCATGATCGGAAATACACGCAACGGCTATATTATCGGCGCACTGTTCTTCTTCATCCCGTTTACTCTGACACAGTTCATGAACAACTCCAGCGTCGGCTCCATCTTCACACCGATCGTTATCCTGACATGCCAGTCACTCCACTGCAACCCTGTCGGACCGCTGCTTCTTCTCTATGCTGCAAGACAGTCTGCATTCTGGACACCGGCAGCCACCGGTACGATCGCTCTGGCAGTAGGACTTGGCGGATACGACCAGAAAGACCTGATCAAGATGAGCTGGATCCCCAGCCTGATCATCGGTGTGATCGGAGTACTCTGGATCATGACAATATTCCCGGCTTATCCGGCATAAGATAAACTGCAGCAGAACTGAAAAAGAAATGGAGATCAGAATCATATGAGTGAACCTTATGTAAACCAGCTGTCTTCACAGGCACTCCGCATCCGCTGGATCTCAGTTCAGTGCTACGAGATCGTTCTGCCTAACGGCAAAGTCATCGTTACCGATCCGTTCTATCTTGATGCTTCGATCTATGATGGAATGACAGAGCTGACAAAAAGCCAGAAAATGGAAAGGGATATCTATTCCCAGACAGGATTCAGCGTGGATGATTTCACAGGTGCAGATTACATTATTCTGAACCATGTACACGGTGACCACTCCAATCTGACCGGTGAACTCTGGAACAGATTTTACGGACGCATCCTCTGCCCGGCAGAATGCTGCGAAGAGCTTGCAAAGGTATTCGACATTCCTTATGCAGCGATCTATCCGCTCTATCCGGGAAACACATACTGCTTTGATGACTTTACATTAAAGACATATCCCGGTGCGCATGACAACCGTTCCTTCCGTGAAGGACGTTTCCGCAGACCGAGTGACCCGTCAAATCTCTACGCAGGCTGCGAAGGCTTCGGTATCCCGTGCCCGAACAGACTTGGTCCCCTGGGGTCAATGTTCAACCTGAACTTCATGATCGAAACACAGCAGAACTTCAAAATCGATTTCTCTGCCGGACGTGACTATGAAGAACATGTACAGCACATGAAAGAAGAAAAACCGAACCTGATGCTGAGACATCGTATCCGCAGCTATACCCCGGAATACTGCGCACAGCAGATCCTGGATATGGGAGCCCAGATCATGATGCCGCTGCATCATAACAATGCCCGTGCTTCTGGGGAAGATCTGAATGCATATTTCAAACAGGTCAATGAGATCCTTGCGCAAAAAGGAAGTCCGGCAAAAGCGTTCAATCCGGAACCTTACAGATGGTATACGATCAGTCTGTCCGTACTTGCTGAATAAACAATATCTGACAGAACCATATAAGAGGCTGCAGTCAGCACGATCCTGATGAGCATTCATCAGAGATCCTCAGGCTGCGCCTTTTCATTTTTTGTTTTTTGACCGCTTCAGGAGGGTATGAACATGATCCGTATGATTTACACGGTATATCGGAATCAGAGAAACACGGAGACATCAGATTATGCAGAATATTGCATTTCAGGATGTCAGGATCACGGGTATTCCTGTCCATATAAAAGAATTTGAAGACATGATTATGCATCTCTTGTCAGAGGAATGAGGTTATCAGAAAGAAGACTGAAAACTGACGAATCAAAAAAACAGACCCTGCGGACTAAATGAGATGTATCAGTTCATTGCTGAATCCGGCTCTTCAGATAAGCCGTTAAAAGTAAACGATTTTCCTTTGTTGAAAGGAATGTCAATGGTTTTGACAAAATATCTTTGTATCTATTGTCAAGATAAGTATTTAAGTATTGGTTCAAGACCTGTGTCATTATGGGTTGCCGTCAAAAAAAACCCGGTCAGGAAAACCGGATTTCGGAAGTGATTTCAAGAATTTCATCCATAGTGAGCGAAGTGCTTTCGGGCTGTGAAGATGGTGTCGTGTTATTTTCAAGAGAGGCAGTGTTCATTTCCTGGTCGTTCATAAATCCTTCGCTCCTTTTCAAACCAAGAATCATGATAATACGAAAATTTGTGAATACAAATCTTGATTTTTCGGAATATGTATTATTCGGCATAAAAAATGAAAAACAAATGAAAATACCGCAGACGCCTGCGGTATCTGTATCAGCCATTCAGCCTGAAGCACTTCTCAACATCTTTATCTCTGCCGATGACAAGCAGGGTCTGACCCTTCTGGAACGGGGAATCCGGACTGACATCCGCCATCAGGCCTTCCGCCTGTCTGACAGCGATGACATTGACCTTGCTTTTTCTGCGCAGATCCAGATCGATCAGTGTTTTTCCGACCCACTGATCGGGAAGTTCTACTTCATAGATGGAATACGGACCTTCCAGAGCGATGAAGTCCAGGATATGATCCGATCCGTAACGGATGGCCGTCCATTCCGCAAGCTGACGTTCCGGATAGATGATTTCATCCGCGCCGTTTCTCAGCAGGAACTTGGCGTGCACATCACGTGCGGCACGGGATACGACGAATTTCGCGCCGAGATCCTTTAATAAGGCAGTTGTTTCCAGCGAACTCTGGAAATCGTCGCCGATGGCTACGATGCACACATCGAAATCACTGACGCCGACCGTCTCCATGAAAGACTGTTTGGTGGCGTCCCCGATCAATGCATTGGTGACATAAGGCAGGATGGCATTGATCTGTTCTTCATCCTGGTCAATGCACATGACCTGGTGTCCGCGCTCGAAGAAGTGTCGGGCAGTATGTCTTCCGAAGCGTCCGGCTCCGATCAGCAGAATATTTTTCATATGGGTCCCTCTTTCTTATCCTACATTGACATGTTCTTTGGGCAGTTTTCTGGAAACGGTATGTGCCTGCGGCAGTGCATAGATCATCGTCAGCCCGCCGACTCTTCCCAGGATCATCAGGAAGATCAGCAGGATTCTTGATGCTGTGCACAGATCCGGCGTGATACCGGTTGTCAGACCGACGGTTCCGACGGCCGAAGCCGTTTCATAGAGGCAGGGCAGAAGGTCGATGCCTTCGATCCGGCTGATAATGCATCCGGTGACGACAAACAGCTGCATATACAGCATGAAGATCGCGGTTGCGTTGCGGACAATTTCCGGGGGTATTCTTCTGCCGAACACCGTGGCGTCATCATGGCGGTGAAAGACGGAAATGCAGGAGAGAAACATGATCGCAAGCGTTGTTGTCTTCATGCCGCCGGCGGTAGATCCCGGAGAACCTCCCACCAGCATCAGAAAGATCATCATAATAATTCCCGTTTCACTCAGGGCAGCCTGATCGGCGGTGTTGAATCCCGCGGTTCTTGCCGTAACGGACTGGAACAGGGAATAGAGGATGCGCTGTCCCAGCGGCATTCCCGTAAATTCAAAGCAGAAGAAGTAGACTGCCGGGATTACAATCAGGATCAGTGAAGTGACCAGAATCAGCTTTGACTGAAGCCGGTACCGGTGCAGCTTCCACTTGTTCTTCTGGATATCATCCCATGTCGCAAAGCCGATGCCGCCGACTACAATCAGCGTCATTATAATCACATTCAGAGGGACGTTGGTTCCGTAGTGGGTCAGTGAGGAGTACTGTTCAATACTGCCCATGAGATCAAATCCGGCGTTGCAGAAAGCGGAGACGGAATGGAACACGGACAGTCCGATCGCCCGGATGGGCGGATTGTTCCGGATAAATACCGGAAACAGCAGGACGGCGCCGATTCCCTCAACACAGGCGGAGCCTTTCAGAATAAACTTTGTCAGACGCAGGATGCCTCCGACCTGATCCGCGGATATGGAATCCTGCATGACACTGCGTTCAAACAGGCTGATCTTCTTGCCGCTCATCAGTCCGATTGCAACAGCGATAGTCACAACTCCCATGCCGCCGATCTGAATGAGCGTCAGAATGACAAGCTTTCCGAATAATGACCAGTAGGTTGCCGTATCATGGACGATCAGTCCTGTGACACAGGTTGCGGAAGTCGCGGTAAACAGCGCTTCCGGGAACGGGGTAAACTGACCGGAGGCGGAAGAAAAAGGAAGACAGAGCAGGCATGCGCCGGCCAGGATCATTATAAGAAATCCGCCGAGAATAATCTGTACAGATGTCAGTCTGAAACGCTTCATTAAACTCATATCACCATTTTATTCCGAAACCGGTAATAATTGAATGAAATGTATTCCTGAGAGATATAAGAATGCGTTTTGAAAAAACATAAGCATTCGTTATGCGTAAATAATAAACTGTTATGGTATGATATAGCCATTGAGGGAGTAACTGGCGCAATGCGCAGGCGTCTCGTCATCACGGAGAAATCCCGGGACGTCTTGAAATAGTGAGACTCATACGGATTCTGCTGTGTGAGATTCTAGGTAAACTGAAAGACACAGCAGGTCTGCTGTGTCTTTTTCTCAGGGGGAAATGTTATGCAGTCACTTGATTGGGGAATGATTCTTGGCGGTTTCGGACTGTTTATGTTCGGCATCAAATTCATGGGGGACGGACTGAAGGCGGTTGCCGGTGATAAGCTGAAAGACTATATTAACCGCTATACATCGAATACCGTATCGGCGATGCTGATAGGTATCGTGATCACCATTATCATGCAGTCTTCATCTGCTACATCGGCCATCAGTATCGGTCTGGTCAGAGCAGGACTGATGACGCTGGATCAGGCAGCCGGCATTATTCTCGGCGCTACGATCGGTACGACGGTTACATCATTCCTGATTTCCATCAGTATCGAAAAATATGCAATGTATATTGCCTTTGTCGGAACGATGATGATCTGCTTCGCCAAGAAGCACAAGATCGTCCTGTCCGGCAATGTTGTGCTCGGATTTGCCCTGATCTTCTTCGGCATGTCTTCCATGGGCGATGCCCTGGCGGCATTGAAAGAAATGCCTGCATTTGAAGCATTCGCACTGCGGATGAGTGAGAATCCGCTGCTGGCAATGCTGTCGGGTGTCGGCCTGACCGCAGCCGTGCAGTCCTCTGCCGCAACCATCGGCGTTGCGCAGAAACTGTATCAGGCCGGTGCGATCACTTTCATCGCCGCACTGCCGTTTATGTTCGGTGCCAATATCGGTACGACAATGACGGGTATTCTGGCGTCCATCGGCGGCTCGACAGCCGGCAAGAGAACGGCTGCGCTGCATACAATGATCAATATGATCTCGGGAGTGATCGGAATGGTCCTGCTGAGACCTTACGCCGCTTTCATACAGTCCATTGCCGGCGGACTGAATCCGATGATGCAGATTGCCGTTGCCAATATCATATTCAAGACCGTTACGACCCTGCTGTTTGCACCGTTTATTAAACAGATCGTTGCTGTGGTGAGAAAGATTGTGCCCGGTGAAGAACCGCACAGCGTTGAAATCAATATTGATGCTCTGGATGCGGGAATTACGTCCGTGCTTCCTTCCGCCGCAATCGACGCCGCCCAGCAGGCAATTCTGCAGATGGTGGACGTGATCCGCTACAATGCAACGGAAACAATGCGCTATATGAATGAAGGCGGCAGTGAGGAAGATCTGGAAAAACTTGCCCGCAATGAAGCGATGATCAATCATTTTGACGCAAAGATTACAGATTATCTGATTCAGCTTTCCATCCAGCCGAATCTGACACTGAACGATATTCAGAACTGCCGTGCCTATCTTGATGCAGTCAAGAATTTTGAAAGAGTCGGCGATCTCGCGACAAATCTGTCGGAATTCTTTACGGTGCTGAAGGAAAGCAACGGAACCATCAGCGAGGGCGGCATAAAGAACATCAATGAAATGTTTGATCACTTCACGGAAATGTTTGATCTGACTGCGGAAGTCTTCGTTACCGGAGATAATGATCTTTATAACAGACTCCGCGATATGGAACATGAAATGGACGAAATGGAACTGAGATTCCGCGATGCGCATTTCGACCGCATGGCGAACCGTGAATGCACAAATGAGAAAGCCATCTCCCTGTTCTGCGATATTCTCGGAACAATCGAGCGTATGGCTGACCACTGCTGCAACGTTGCAAAGTCTTCCATGACCGGCATGACAAGCGACCTGTCGGACGATGAAGTTGTAGCTGCAGCGGCGTAAAAAACAGGAATCTGACAATCTTTTTCCGAAATATTACAAACAGATCATAAAACCCCTCTCTTGGGTGAAAGCCATGGTATACTTGCCGTGGCTTTCAGATTTTTCGGAGGAATCCTTATATGTTAGAAAAACTCTCTGTAATTGCGGCAGATATTGACGGCACGCTTGCCATGAAGGGCGGCGACCTCATGCCGAAAACACGTGCGGCGCTTCAGCGTCTGCATCGGGAAGGCGTGAAATTCGGGGTTGCTTCAGGACGCCCCCTTGACCGCAGAATTATTGATAAGGCAAAGGACTGGAGTCTCGGCTTTCCGTTTGATTTTGCCATCGGAATGAACGGCGGTGAACTGTATGACAGGGAAACCGGAGAAATTGAGAAGATCTATCAGCTCAGCAAAGAAGATGTGTTTGAGATTGTCAGCTTTCTTGCACCGCTGGATGTGAACTGCATTATTTATATCAACGGTTATGATGACATTGCGGCACTCCGCATGGATGCTTTCATGATTGATTCCCAGAAGCGCAACAACTCCCATGTCAGGATCGGCGGACCGGAGCTGCTTGGAAGCTATGATACCGGAAAGGTGGAAGTGCATCTGAAGCCGAAAGACGAAGAAGAAATCATGAAGGTTGTGGAAGCGCACGCTTCAGACCGCTACAGCTGCATCAAGACGTTTGCCCGTGAAGATCACATTACCATTGAGTTTATCGATCCGCGGGTCAATAAAGGAATGGCACTGCGGAAATACAGCGAACTGAAGAACATTCCGCTGTCGGAATTCATGGCATTCGGAGATATGGAAAATGATCTGGAGCTTCTGAAGACAGCCGCATGGGGTGTCTGCCTGAAAAACGGCTCCGATGCAGTCAAGGAAATCGCACAGGCAGTTACGGAATACGATGTCTACAACGACGGAGTAGGGAACTACCTGGAAACATATTGGTTTGACAGGAAATAACCGGGAAACCGGTTTTCTTTTTCGTCCTAGTGGACAGTTGAGCACAAGAGAAAAGCTTCCTGTAACATATAAACGGGAGGATAAACCTGAGAGCTAAGGAGGCAAAGAAAAAGTACCTCATGTAAAATTGAATCTGCTGACTGGTCGGTTAGCACAGTTCAAGATCACGGAGGTACATGATGAATTGTAACACACAGAACGAAAAGATCGA
>SVBN01000101.1 GCA_015058875.1 Erysipelotrichaceae bacterium
TCATCGGGCTGAGCGGATTATGGGGTACCAGTGAGCAGTGATGCGCTTCCGCAAGCGTCGCAATCTTTTTCGCACCGGTGAAGCCGCCGCAGACAGCCAGCGACATGCGCACATAGCTGCACGCCCCGCGTTCAATCAGCATTGCGAAGTCGAAGAAACTTGTGATCCGCTCGCCGGTAGCGATCGGAATATTTGTTTTGGAAGCGACTCTTGCCATCTCATCGTAGTTGTCCGGACGGATCGGATCCTCCAGGAACATCGGATTGTACGGTTCCAGGCGGTGGCTCAGCTGTACTGCAAGTCCCGGTTCCAGGCGGCGGTGCATCTCAATGCAGAGATCGATGTCATCTCCGACCGCTTCACGGACACGGGCAAGGCGGCGTTCGGCATTGTAGAGAAGCTCGGTATTGTTTTCATGGAACGGCATGCTGCGCGGTTCATCCAGGAACAGATTGAGATGGCCGAGCGCGGTAAATCCTTCTTCCTTGCCGCGGACTGCATTTTCAACGAGCTGATCCTCTGTCTGACCGGCGGTATGATTGTAGACGCGTACTTTGTCGCGGCATTTTCCGCCCAGCAGACGGTAAACCGGAACCTTGTAGTATTTGCCGGCGATATCGTACAGTGCCACGTCGATCGCGGAGATCGCTGCCATGATGGCTGCCCCGCGGAAGTGACCGTAGCGCTGCATGTACTGCCAGTGGTGTTCGATATCCAGCGGATCTTTTCCTACCAGATATCCTTTGAACATTTCGATTGCGGTAGCGCTGGCTGCCAGAAGTCCCCAGGCTCCTGCTTCACCGATTCCGTAAATACCTTCATCCGTAATGACTTTTGCGAAGACGCAGCGGTTTGCGCGGATAACCTGTACATCGGTAATAATCATCTGACTTTTCCTCCTCAGCATTTTCTGCTTTTCTTACACCCAAAAAATAATCCCGATTTCACGGGGAGTAAAATTGGAAAAAACAAATGAAATCATTGATAAACAGCAATTGGAAACGCTTTCGGAATGAGGATATACTGAATCAGAAGAACAGGTGCAGAGAGGTATATCGGATGACACTCGACCAGTTAAATTATCTTCTTGTCCTTGCAGAGGAACAGAATGTAACACGTGCGGCACAGAGGCTTTATATTACCCAGCCGACACTGACTACTTTTATTACAAAACTCGAAAAAGAACTCGGTACAAAGCTGTTTGACCGTACCCGCAATCCCGTCAGACTGACAGACAACGGTGAACTGTATATAAAGAAAATGAGGGAGATTCTTCTGGCAGAGCAGCAGCTGAAAGAAGAACTGAAATATCATGACTCCGGCCGCAGACGCATCCGCATCGGGATCGGCTACGCCCACAGCACCATGTGGGCACAGCGCCTGGCTGCCAGACTGCTCAATATATATCCGCAGCTGGATATTCAGTTTCATGAAGGTCAGGAAGCCAGAATGATCTCGGAGCTGCGCAAAAATGAAATCGATGTCTTCTTCGGACATGCGGAAATCGATCCGGTCAGCTTCGTATTCGGTGAACTGATGGAGGAGCGGATTGCTCTGCTGGTACCGCGGAAATATGTTCCTGATGCTCCGGAAAATCCGGATCCTTCCTGCCCGGTTGAAATCAGACTGGAACTGCTGGAGAAAATGCGGATGATTATCCCGGGGAATTCCATGGGACTGAATCTGAACGTGCAGCTGCTCTGGAAACATTACAGCATTACGCCGGATTCGCTGATCCAGACAAACAATACGATCTCCGGCGTGCAGATGGCAGCGGAAGGACTCGGATACATGCTCGGAAATGAGGAGCTTGTAAAATTCCTTCAGCCGGATCAAAGATCCAATGTCGTCTACTGCACACTGCCGGATATGAAGCAGACACGCAAATACTATTACGGATATGCCGGGAATAATCCGGAGAAGGAAATCATCCTGGAAACAATCCGGATAATAAAACAGATCTCCGGTGCGGATCATCAGGCATAGCGGCATACAGCAAAAAACGAATCGGATAATATAACATCATCGGATCAGCCTGCAGAAGAAACATGCCTGCCCGGCAGATCCATGATGTTTTTTATTCGTTGTCATATCAGTTCTGTACGTATAAAATCAGTGGTATGGAAGAAAAGAAATACTGCATATTCTGCGGTGCGGAAAATGACGCAGATGCGGATGTGTGCTGTTCGTGCGGGAAATCCATGCACGAAAAGGACCATCTGCTGAAAGAATATCTTTATAAGAAAACAAAAGAAAAGCTGAAGGGAAAACTGGAAGATTCGTTCCTGTCGGTATTGAAGAACTGGATCCTTTCCCATCTGTACGGCCTTGTGGTAACAGTTTCACTGATTGCGGCGGTTGTGTTCCGCATCACTGCTTCTGCCGCAGTGCCTGAGTATGTGCGCACTGTGACTTATGAACAGCGTCCGGATATCATTGCAATGACGTCTCAGTCCGCCATGCAGGGCACATCTTCGGACACGCAGTCAGCTTCAGCTGAGACTGCGGAAACGGCAGTTCCCGAGCAGGAAGAGGATCCACAGCGGCTGACTGAACTGGTGGATGAATATGAACTCATGTATGTTATGGAAACCTTTGAAACCGGGGAGGAGTTTCTTGGCGAACATGCAGGTCAGGTCAGGGAATCTTCCGCCGCATACATGGTGCCTGCGGAATACGGATATCCCACAGTCAACGAATACTATGATCCGATCTTTCACGGTGTGTCGGAAATTCATTCGCGCTATACCGATACGGAGATTGTATTCAATCAGCCGGAAACGGAAACCGGCAGCCGGATTCACGCAGACGGGCATACCGTCGCGGAATTTATGCGGACATACTCGTATACCGACCAGGACGAAAGAGATCTGGGATCGGTATCGTATCGGATTGTCATGTGCAGACTGGATGGGGAATGGTATATCGCTGAAATGACTGAGGTGGAAGGATGATCTGTTCAAAGTGCGGAAAAGACAATCTGATCAGGGCCAATTACTGTGCCGCCTGCAGTCATCCGTTTACGGAAGCGGAAAAGAAACAGGCATATAATCAGACGATCTACGGAAAGATTGACCGTCTGAAGGAACTGAAAGGCTGGGTTACCCTGAACAAATTCACGGGCAATTTCTTCGTCCGCCTGCTGGTGCTCGCCGCAATCGCCTTTATGGGCTTTCTGTCCCATACCAATCAGGGAACTGAAATGAAACTGCTGGAAAGCGATGAATATGTCATTGATTTCAATACACAGCGGAAGGAATACTACCTGTATACCGATCTGGATCAGATCCATCTGAAACTTTATCTGCCGGGAAAACCGGAAGGAATCAGGGTGAGCGAACTGGATGAAGCCGGCAATGAAATACGTACGGAGGAGTTTGATACGGATACGGAACCGGTACTGGTAAAAGAAACACAGTATTACCGGATCAGCGGGCTGTACGAAGGAGATTCAGAACTTCAGATTCTGACCTGTGTCTACGATACATCTCTGAGACCGCTCAGCAGTCATTGAGTTATATTTTCAGGCACGGAACGGAACGTCAGATATACGCCGCTCTCCTTTGGACATACAGATCCGCGGATTTGTATACTTCCGCAGGCATATCGTTTTTTCTGCGGGAGTGACTGCTGCAGAATACCTCCTGATCAGAAAGGAGGCAGTGTATGCTGTGGATTATTATCTGTCTGCTCATCGTCTGCTGCGCATTCACGCACAGACATGTGATCAAAGCATTGATCAGTCATGAAGAGATGCCGAAAGCACCGAAATGGCATTTCTGGGTAAAGCCGGAAAACAGAAGAAGCGAATAACGCTTCGTGCTATTTTCAAAAAGAACATGCATATGGAAAACAGGGACTGCGGATGAACGCACTCCCTGTTTTCTGATGAACCGGAATCCTTACGGTTTTATTTTGTCTTCACGTATTCGTTGAGCGGGCGGATGCAGTAAATGTTGTAGGGATACTGATCCGTCGTGACATATCCGGCAGGGGCGTCGATCAGCTGCGGAATACGGTTGATGATATTTGCACATGTCAGCTCTACGGTTGCCGGCTTGTCGCATTTCAGAACGGACTCGGGCTCGCCGTAAATTGTCCATTCGTTCTTATCGAATTCTTCCGGCGCGTAGACCTTGCCGACGCATTCCGTTTCAAAGGTGATGCCTTCTTCCGTCTCGGTTGTGACGACCGCTCTCATGCCGGTCGCGTCCCCGGCTTTGATCGTAAAGCCGAGGGTTTCGGACTTCAGATCTGAAGGCCAGGTGGTAGGGATGCATTTCTGGGTCTGCGATGTGATGTGCAGACCAAGCTTTGCGCACAGCCATCCGTTCTGATTCCACATATAGGATGGAACATATTCGCCGCTTTCCACTGCCTTTCTGATCTCGTCGGAAGAGTAATCGTTGTAGGCACCGATTGTCCTGTTGAATTCATCGATGGTCAGCCCGGCGCCATGTCCCTCGGCAAGAGCGATGCCGTAGTCTTCCACGTTGTACCAGCTGGATCCGCAGATTTTCGTGATGGAAGCCTGCGCACCCATGAAATTGGTGACCATGGTACCCCAGTACAGATCGCAGTATCCGACGCCGGTCAGCGTGCATCCGCCTTTTTTCGCGAGCTCATCCAGCTTACGGGTGAGATCGGGAGAGGAATTCCAGGGATACAGCGCTTCCTCGCAGGTAGTGATTGCATTGACGCCGTGATTTGCGCAGACAGTCAGGATGTCCTCCAGTTCTGCGACCGTGCTTCTTGTGGCGATGATGCAGACATCCGGATGGTGCTGTTCGAAGAAGGCTTCCGCTTCGGATGCCGGCGCAATTGTGATGCCGGTTGCGGGCCAGTCATGTTCAATGATTTCACAGACATCTTTTCCGATGATCGCCGGATTTACATCAAATGCACCGACCAGCTCGGCACCTTTTTCCAGGCCGTAGCGCATCAGATATTTGCCCATCTTGCCGCAGCCATACTGAACGAATGTTACTTTTCTTTCCATATGATCCTCCTTATGATACTTCTGTTAATTTCACTGTAAACCTTATAGCAGGTATAAAGTCAAGTTTCTTTATGTATAATATGAATAAAGTATATCGGAGATTATTATCATGGAAAGATATCTGAAAATCGGAGAAATGGCCGAACTCGGACACGTCAGTACACAGACGCTCAGACTTTATGCCAACAATCATCTTTTGGAGCCGGAATATCTGGACCCGGAAACCGGATACCGGTATTACAGGATGGAGCAGTGCGCCGTACTGGACATGATCAACGCACTGAAAAGCTGTGAAATGAAGCTCAGCGAAATCAGGGATCTGTTTGCCGTGACAGATACGGATGCCATGGCGGATACGATCCATGCCCAGGCGGAGAAACTGAACGCGCAGATCTATCAGCTGTCTGTCAGCCGCAGGAATCTGGACCGGATTGAAAGGAACCTGAGACTGCTCAACGCGCTGCCGCCGTTCGGCGTTCCGTATTTCGAATATATGGAAGAAAGAGTAATGGATATTCAGAAGACGCCGTTTGATTTCTTTTCCGAGGGCGTTTCGGGATATGAGAAAATGATCCGCTACATGCAGAACTATATGTATGAATATCATCTTCCGCCTTCCTATTTCATAAATATCGGTACGATCGTCTCCAGAGAGGATTTTGAAGCGATGCGTTTTCGTTCGGATACGGCATTTGTGTTTGCGGATTCCCTGTATCCGGCAAGGGATACGCTCCGGATCATGCCGCAGGGCCTGTATATGTCCATCGTTTCAGATCAGGTGGAACAGGAAGAGGCATATGCGAAAATACTCCGCGGGGAAATCGAACGGCAGGGGATGAAGGTGAACGGCGATTATATCTGCGAAGTATTGTCACGGTTCCCGTTCCGTGATTCCGGAAAGATGTATTTCAAGATTCAGGCCGCGGTCATGCGGAAATGATGCATAAAATACTGAGCCGCAGGTATCTGTACGATTGAAAGGAGATATCATTCCTGAAATGAAAGAAAATAATAACCGGGAAAAGAAATGACGGATGCGTGCATAAATGCGTTAATATAAAAAAAAGAAAATCTCTGCGGACCGGAAACGTCAGTCAGCGGAGCATTCGGGAGGTTTGTTATGACAGCATTGATTCTGATGATTCTGATGCCGGCATTGCTGCTGGCGGGATGTGCCGAAAGCAGTGCTCCGGCCGTACCCTCTGCTTCGCCTGTACCTTCCGCCGCAGCGGAAGAACAGAGAGACGATATTTACATTTTCTATACATCCGACGTGCATTGCGGCGTGGATGAGAATCTGACATTTTCGTCGCTGAAGGCACTGGTGAACGATACGAAAGAGGAACATGAATATACTGCTCTGGTGGATCTCGGCGATTATGCCTCCGGCGGAACGATGGGATCCATTTCCTCGGGGGAGCTCGTTATCGATCTGATGAACAGCATGGGTTATGATGCGGTGACATTCGGAAATCATGAATTCGATTTCGGGATTCCGCAGCTGAAACGGCTGATTGATATGGCGGACTTTCCGCTGATCGCATGCAATATCCGCTATACCGGGTCCAATGAAAATATCTTTGCCGATATTCCGGCATATATCATGAAGGACTTCGGATCCGTAAGAGTCGGCTTCCTCGGAGTGCTGACACCGGAAACAACGACGACCTCGACGCCTGCCAATTTCATGGAGAACGGGGAGTTTGTCTACAATTTCTATGACGGGGATGATGGGAAGGAACTGGCTCGGAAAGTACAGAGCACCGTGGATCAGATGCGTGCGGAAGGCGCGGACTATGTCATTGCCCTGACGCATCTCGGATCGCTTTCCGTCATGGAACCGTATGATTCCATCACTCTGATCCGCAATACCAGCGGCATCGATGCCGTGCTGGACGGCCATTCCCATTCCGTGATTATCGGAGATCTGTATCCGAATAAGGACGGAGAAGATGTTCTGCTTTCTTCCGTCGGGACAAAGATGGAAAATGCCGGTCAGCTGATCATCGGAAAAGACGGCACGCTGACATCCGCTCTGATTTCGGAATATAACCGGGAAG
The DNA here is from genome assembly GCA_015058875.1 of Erysipelotrichaceae bacterium. Classification (GTDB taxonomy): domain Bacteria; phylum Bacillota_I; class Bacilli_A; order Erysipelotrichales; family Erysipelotrichaceae; genus Bulleidia. Next base: position 7,060 of record SVBN01000101.1, read on the forward strand.
ACGAAACGGTAAGAGCTGCAGTGGATAATGCCCAGGAGAAACTGAATGCAATCCTTTCGGAAAAGGTCGGGGAAGTACCTTACAGACTGACTATCCGTGATGAAAACGGTCTCCGGATTGTCAGAAACAGGGAGGCTCCGCTCGGGAATCTGTGTGCGGATGCGGTCAGAGAGTTTATGGGAACAGACGCTGCAGTACTCAACGGCGGAGGGATCCGAGCGGATATCGAAGCAGGAGATGTTACCATGGAGGATCTGCTCAATGTCATGGCGTTCCAGAACGCGCTTTCCTCGTGTTACTGCACCGGACAGCAGATTATGGATCTGCTGGAATATACCTCTCAGAAAGCCCAGGGACTGAGCAGCTTCGACGGGAATCCCGTCGGAGAATTCGGCGGTTTCATGCAGGTATCGGGTCTGAAATATACGATCGATACCTCGATCGATACACCTGTCCTGCTGGATGATAATAATATGTTCGCCGGCTTTGAAGGAGAACGCAGAGTCAGCGATGTTCAGATCCTGAAGGACGGGGAATATGTATCCATCGATCCGGAAGAAGTCTATACGCTGTCAACCGTTGATTATGTCATGTATCACGGCGGGGACGGAAATACCGTTCTTGCCGGATGCGAACCGATCGTCGAAGCGGGTCCTGTCGATCTGCAGGCCCTGATTGAATATTTCAGAAACCATGAAACGATTCCGGATTCCTACCGCGAACCGGAAGGGCGCATTATCGTAAAATAATCTGAATGAAACATAACGGAGGATACAGCCGTGATCATGTTCACCGGCATGTATCCTTTTTTATGTCCGGAAAAAATATTTCATATTTTTAGCACTCTCAGCTTGACAGTGCTAAACGATTGGACTATAACATAGTTGCAAAGGAAAAGAGAAGATCCCAGCAGAGAATCCAAACACTCCATTCCCTTGCTCAGAAACATAGTTCATTACATTGAACAATGAAGGAAGAGTAAAGGAGGTAAGCAACTATGTTAATGCCGAGTATTTTCAGAGAGAATCTGTTTGATGACTGGATGGATGATTTTTCATGGATGAGAGATTTCGGGAACGTCGACCGGAAGCTGTATGGGAAACATGCAGGCA
>SVBN01000009.1 GCA_015058875.1 Erysipelotrichaceae bacterium
CATCGAAATCGACAGGCCCCGCCGCTGCCGGTTTTCTCAGCTGGAGGAGCTTCAGCTTGTAAATCAGAATTGCGAACATACCTGCAACAACCGTTGAAGATACAAGATTAATTCCCATCGAAGCCGCGAGTGTAAATCCGAACAGATAGGGGATAAAATCTGCTGCGTTTCTGACAATCTGCTTCAGCAGGATCGCAATACCGACGCACGGCAGGAGCGAGCCTACGGTAAAGAGTGTTTTCATGGCAATTCCGTCCATCGGCAGAGCAACTTTGATTGCATCAACGACGTTGGCACCGAGTTTGCACATGATCACTGTAGGAATCATTGAGAATACGATATGGGAGATCCAGGGCAGTACCATATCAACAAGGTATAGTTTCTGATAATCTCTCTTTTCAACTGCAGCCCAGCCGATATGCTGCCACAGAAGGTTCATTGTTGCTGTACCATAGAACAGAACTGTACCGACAGTACCGACCATGGTTCCGAATGATGTTGCTAATGCAGCTCCGTCAGCGGAGGATGCCTCCAGGCCATAGCTCTTCAGAGCAACCATTGCCAGCGGGATACCGATATAGGATACGGCACGAACGTCAGCGGAAACTGTTCCGCCGGGTGTAACAAGTGCGATGTAAACAACCTGCATCGCGGTACCTACCATGATACCGGTAGGAATGTCGCCGAGAATAATGCCGCATACAAGTCCGCCGATCAGAGGTCTTCCCAGTGTATAGTTACCGATGGAAGTTCCGCCGAGACCCGGCATACTTGACAGCGATGCAAATAAGCCAAGCAGAATTGCCTGTAGCCAGCTGATTGTCATAATCATTCTCCTTATCGTCAGATTCAGTCATTAAAACCGAAACGGGAACGGAATTTTGTCCAGTTTCCGATTGCTTCTTCTTTCAGAAGAGCAAATTCAACTTCGTATCCGGCTTTCATGATCTTTTCCAGTGCCTCAGCCTCTTCCTGGGTGATGGACTGGTTATTTCCGAGTTTTGTTGCACCGGGTCTGTCATTGCAGGGTCCGATGATAACTGTTTTCACATCGCTCGGTTTGAAGCCCTGTTCAACAAGAATTTTTTCCATATCGATCGGATTCTTTGTGATCAGGAAGTAGTTGTCCTTGGAAGCAAGGACCTTTGCGCACTTTTCCTTAAATTCATCGAGTGACCAGACAAATGTCTTTTTGCCTGACGCACTCTTGTATGCGGATTTGAGAACCGGGTTCTTGGCTGCTGCATTGTTGACAGCGATCAATCCGTCACACGGATATTCAAGAGCCCATCTCGTGCATGTCTGACCGTGAATCATACGGTCGTCAACTCTTACAAATGATACTGACATTTTCTTCTCCTTCTCAGATGTCGTCGCTTTCCTCTTCGACAGCGACTGTAAATTCCTGAATCATTTCCTTCGCTTCCGCAACCATGGCTGATCTGACATGTTCTTTAAAATCATCAGCAAAGTCTTTCGTCAGGATTGTGCTGAGTACAAGCGGCAGATTCATTCCCCCTACCATAACCGTTCTGTTCAGAAGTCCCATTTCTGCGATGACATTGGCTGCTGTGGTAAGCGGTGAGCCGCCGACGATATCCGCGAACATCGCGATTTCGTCTTCTTCTGTGATGTCTTTGAGAATTTCACGCACGTTTTCCGCAAATTCATCTGCTCCCATACCGTTTTTCAGGCTTGTGGAAAGAACATCCTCGCGGGCAGAGCCGGCAAGCATCTCGATTGCCTTATGCAGACCAGGCGCAAATTCTCCATGGCTGACCAGAAGTACATACCTCATTGTGTGTTCTCCTTTCTGTTCTGTTGGTTTTAGTTTAGAAAAACGGAAGAACTTAAGCAGGTGTTATCTGTCACCAAAAGACATGACATATGTCATTTCTCCATACGTAAAAAGACCTGCCGGTTCAGCCGGACAGGCCACGGAAAATAATGTATTTATTTCAGGAACTGGTTGATTTCACGCTGTACATTCAGCAGATCATCTTCGCTGACTGTGCCGATAGTGACCAGTTCGGAAACGGCAGTATCCGCCATGGAAAGTGCCTGTTCATATTTCCGGAACGGCTTTGTCACCACTGCCGAAGACATAATTTCATGAATCGAATTCTTATCAAACACATTTCCTCCGGGAATGTTTTCCTGCATGAAGGCAACGGACTCCGGTGCTTCCGCCACGGCTTTCAGCGGAGAAATGCCGGAAGACTCCCGCATCAGAGCCTGCTGCAGTTCCGGATCAGAGCTCAGCATCCGGGCAAACTTCCAGGCTGCGTCTTTGTGCATCGTTCTGCTGCTGATCCCCAGCAGCATTGTATGCAGTTCCGAGTTGTTTCCACCTTCCGGACCGGCGGGCATCGGTATGCCATCCCATTCAAATCCGGTATAAACTTTCACCCTCCACGGATACGGCTGATAACCTCTGTATTCGGAATACAGGAACGGTCTGAATGCCACATTGCCAAGGTCAAAGTCTTTTGCTGTTACCGTATATCCTTCATTGAGATCCATAATACTGCGGGTAAACCGGATAGCTGAAAGAACCTGAGCATCCATCAGCCTGCACTGGGTACAGTCATCGGAGAACAGGGAAGTACCGTTGGAATACAGGGCATTGAGCCATGTATACCCGAAGACACCATAGCAGTGATTCTCTGTATCTGTCACCTGACTGCAGATCTCATAGAAATCATCCCACGTCCAGTCGCTTTCCGGAATTTTTATTCCCTTCTCATCCAGCAGTGTCTTGTTGACAAACATGATCGTCGGCACGCTTTCCTGCGGAAGCGCGTACTGAATCCCATTGAATTTTCCTGCTTCCAGGCATGATGTGTAATAAACATCCGTGTCAAAGCCGGTATCCCTGTTGATCATGTCGGTCAGATCCGCAAGAGCACCGGAGGAAGCCAGCAGGTTGAAGTCTTCCGGCAGGACAAAGTACAGATCCGGTTCCGTTCCTCTCAGAATCTGCTCCGCCAGCCATTCAGAATAATCCCCCGAGCCGATACCGCTGACATATTCCACTCTGATATTGGGATGCATCTCTTCAAAGCGGGCTATGGCAAGATCAAGAATCCGGTAACTGTCACTGTTCGGTGTTCCCCAGTAACTGCCGGAATACACTCCGATCTTCAGAACATATTCCCCGTTTGCACGATTGAGCCAGATCCCACCAAAAAGCATGATGAAAAATGAAGCTATAACGATCAGTTTTGAAAGCAGTTTTTCACCACCGGTCATAGATCAGCCTGTCATCCCTTTCTGAACAGCCCAGATTGCCAGCTGGGTACGGTCACGCAGTTCGAGTTTCATCAGAATTGAACTGATATAGTTGCGCACGGTCCCTTCAGAAAGATACAGCGTTGCACTGATTTCCCGGTTGGACAGACCATGACCGACTTCTCGAATGATCCTGATCTCACTCTCATTAAGCTCGGACGCATGCGTATCATTTACTCGGATAACTTCCGATCGCTTTGCCATTTCGGAGAACTGACGGATGACCTTGACCGCAATTTCCGGATTGATCATCGCACTTCCGCTCAGAGCAAGATGAATTGCTTCAAAGAGTTCCGCTCTGGAGCACCCTTTGAGCAGATAGCCGCTGGCCCCGTATTTGAATGCCCCGTATACGTATTCATCGTCATCAAAGGTTGTAAGAACAATCACCTTGACATCAGGAAAGCGGTTCTTGATCAGACGTGTCCCCTCCACACCGTCCCTGCCCGGCATCCGGATATCCATGAGAACAACGTCATATTTTTCTCTTTCCAGGTATGAAAGTGCCTCATCCACACAGGCAGCTGCAGCCGCTTCTGTTTCACCGTCAGATTTCAGAATAATGGACAGTGAATCCCTGAACAGTTCCTGGTCGTCGACAATTAAAACTCTGGTCATACTACTCCTCCTGCTGCCTCTTTCTTACCGGCAGCGAAGCTATAACATAAAACCCTTTTTTTCCGTCATTCGGATCATCTGCCCGGTTCCCATAGGTCAGCGATCCGCTGAGAAGTTCCAGTCTCTCCTGCATATGACGCAGTCCGAACCCTTCGGTTACATTTTCACAGCCGGTTCCGTCATCCCGGATATCCACAGTCACAATGTCATCATGACGGCGTATACAGATCTGAATAACCTTGGCGGAACCGTGACGGACTGCATTCGTCATGCATTCCTGGACAATCCGGTAGAGTGTATCCTCCTCATCCACGGCAAATTCAAGTTTTCCGGCAAACTGCTCATAGATCACGGCAACGGACGTGGTTTTCTGGAATTTGGCAATCATCTCCCGCAGAGTTGCCTCCAGGCCATGCTTCTCCAATGAGTCCGGGCGAAGTGCCTTAATTGAAGCGCGGACATCATTCAGACCGTCACGGGCACTTCTGGTGATAGCTTCAATCCGCTTTTTTGACTCCTCAGGGCTGTCATCAAACAATGCAAGAGAAGCCTCAGAACCCATGATAATGCCGGTCAGCGTATGTCCGAGGGTATCATGTATTTCCCTTGCCAGACGGTTGCGCTCACGGATTTCCGCCATCCGTTCCAGTTCCAGGGCAAACTCACGGAGTTTCCTGTTGGCTTCCCTGAGCTGGCTGTTCAGGCTTGTAATTCTTTCGTTCTCTGCTTTCTGGGAAGTAAACAGCTGCACCATGTAGTAAACAAACATAATGATATTGGCTGAAACAAGTATACTTTCCATCAGTGAGAAAGATGTTTTGACTGTCTGGCTGTAATAATTCAGCCATGAGGCAAAGGCAATTCTGTCGGATGCCAGCGGAATAATGTCATACCTTCCGATGACGTAAATCAGTGCCAGAATAATCATCAGGCTGATGCGTCCGGGGTTATTTTCTATATAGTAGACAAGATCTGCCAGAACAACCAGTGCAATGCCGCTGTAATAGAAATTCAATCCTTCGATAATTCCGCAGCAAAGTCCGATTTCAGCGATGATAAAAAACAGACAGATGAGAGAATTGTCTCTTCTGATCCGGTTCTTTACCACGCTGATATAAAGAAGTGCTGCAAACAGGAACATTGTCTGTACAGGCATCTGCCACGGCTTCTCAGGAATAACACCGGCAGTGGAAAGAAAATCATATGCCTGGAAATTTCCGGCTATCCGGAAAGCGGTCGCGGTTGAGATCAGGCTGTAGAAAACCAGGATCATGAAATTCAGATAATACATCTGAATGACGGTGGAGTTCAGATTGCGGTCATTATTCATCACTGCCACCCCGAAATGTCAAAACGGTTTACATTTCTTTCCGTAATCAGTTCAACCGGTATAATGATTTCCTTATCCACTTCCAGTCCGCTGAGAATTTCATATACAGTTCTTGCGGCTTCCGCAGCCATGATGCTCGGGAACTGGGCACAGGTAGCAGTCATCATGTTTTCCGCAACCAGCGCCTTGGCTTCCGGTGAACCGTCAACACTGTAGACAAGAAATTTCCCTGACAGGCCTGCCCCCTCTATGGCAGCCATTGCCCCGAATGCACTGGGATCATTGAGGGCCATCACGACATCCGCCTCCGGATGTTCCTTCAGCAGTTTTTCCATGACCGGCATGGCATTTTCTATCTGACCATCGGATTCCCCTGTGGCTACAATCGTAAAGCCGGGATGTCTCTCCAGTGTTTCCGTAAAGCCTCTGATCCGCTGCCGTCCGGAGATCGCCGTAATGTGTTCCAGCAGGATAATATCCGCATGCGTACGATTTTCCAGAAGGTGTTCGGCACAGAGAACACCGGCCTGATAATTGTCTGAAACAACAGAACAGTTGACCAGTTTGGAATTTCTGACCTCCGTATCAATCGCAATCACAGGAACACCGGCACTTCTGGCATACCGGATGCCATCCTCAACTTCATCCCAGTCAACACAAGCAATAAAAATAGCCTCGGCACCGGACTTGATCAGTTCCCTGATTTCTTCATTCTGACGTTCCTGGTTCATTGTGCCGTCGCGGGTCAGCAGAACATCTCCGTTTTGTTCCAAAATGGCACGCAGCTGGGTGTCCACGACCTTGTAATACGGATTGTTCATTGTCATATAGGTCGCGCCGAAAACATGCCGGTGTTCCACCTGAGCGCGGGAAACATCCTCTCTGTGCAGAAAAAGGGAATCCACCGCCGCAAAAATCACAATCAGCGGAATCAGTATGACTGAAATCATGCTGATTTTTTTGTTAAGTTCATTCTGTCTCATAGTACAGGAATATTCTAATATGCGCGGATATGCCGGTTGTACAATTTTTCTTCCGGCGAAAAAGAAATATGACATTTGTCATATTTTTCTTTCATAGATTATCACATGCACGGTATCACCGGGCTGCTTTCCGATCTTTCTGCGGATATCCTTCCGCACGCCGATGATATGACAGGGCGTTCCCATTCTTGTAATGATTCCGTCATACGGTTCCCCGTCGAATTCCGCATGCACTCTGACCCTGCCTTTTCCGAACACCGCCTTCACATCAAACGGGATTTCGACCCAGGCGGCATCCATATCCTCCGCACCGATGAGTACGGCGTCAAAGCTCAGGCATTCTTCCATGACGCAATCTTTTCCTTCAGCTTTGCATCGATATCTTTTCTTGTCTCAAGGCATTCCCGCGGATATTCCTTTGCGGCTTTGAAGCACAATGAAATCAATGCGCTGTCGCCGAACGGCAGAACCTTCTTCAGCAGCCCTTCCGGGAAGACAAAATGGGTTCCGTGCTCATACAGCAGAGCCGTGCACCTGCATTCATGTTCTCTTTCCGAAAGTCTCTCCTGCATCCTGCGGATATAGCGGCAGGTGTCCCAGAGCGCATCGTCTTCCGCACCGATCAGCACCAGTTCCCCGCGGATCCGCTCAATCGGAATCTTTTCTTCTTCCTGTACGGGATGCCTTCTTTCCGATTCATCAAACAGATTCCGGCAGGCGGTCATATTGCCGGTTTCCTTTGTCTCCTTCTGAATCATCTGCCAGTATTCGGGATGACGGTATGCATACGGCAGAAACGGCAGCGGCCTGCCTTCCCAGGTCACCGAAGATTCAAAATCGCCGGGGCGCTCATCCGCACCGTCTTTTTTATCACGGTAGAAACCTTCCATGACAAAATCAGGAGGCGTCATCGCAATCGTCAGTGTAATCTCCGGATAATACGATGCCGCAAGCAGCGCCATCATGCCGGTTGTCGAAGCTCCGGCAATTCCGATCTTTTCATACCCCAGATGCTTCAGATACTGGATGGCTTTTCCGAACCGTTCCAGCGGGTAGCTGTGATGCCCGTAGTCCTTCTTCGCCGGCGACATGCACAATGCCGCAGCGCCCTGATCATGGACCCAGCGGGCACCGGTCCTGGCCAGCAGATCGTCCGATGAATCCCCCAGCATCAGGATCATTGCATGAACCGTATCCTGTTCACAGGGATAATAGACTCCGTAAAAACCATGTTCCTTCACATTCAGATCATAATGTTTCATTTCCGTCCTTCTTTCTGTTTCAGAAGATGTTCCCGGAGGAATACTCCGATTCCGTCTTCGTTGTTGGATGCTGTCTGATACTTTGATACCGCCGTGACACGCGGATCGGCATTTCCCATGGCGACGCCGACATAATCACGGATCATTTCAAAATCATTCATCATATCGCCGAAGGTCAGCACTTCTTCCGCCTGCAGTCTGAGCTCTCTGCACAGCAGTGCGATGCCTTTCGATTTGGAAAGATCCGGATGAATGACTTCCAGACGCACATCTCCGCTCCGCTTTGCCTTATAGGGTTTCCCCTGGCTGTGCGCATCGCAGTATTGCACGATACGGTCCATTTCTTCTTTTTCCGCTGTTACAAGCACCTTGTTCACCGCGCCGTTCCGGTAAGCTTCAAAATCATCGATGATCAGCTCCAGTTTGTTCATTTCTGCGGTCCGTTCCATGATCGCATCCCGCCGCAGTGCATGAATGGTCTCGCCGTCATAAATGCAGGCGTTGAAATCAAAATCCTTCAGATCATCAAACATTTCGAATACCGCTTTTCCGGACAGTTCAAAATAGGATGTCATCTTCTGCGTATGCACATCATAGATGCTTCCGCCGTTGAAGCCGATAATGTAATCCGTGGCATCCGCAATGCCCCAGTCATGCAGAAGCCTCCGGACCGCATACGGCGTTCTTCCTGTGGAGATGCCGAACATGATTCCCGCATCATGAAGTTCGTGGATGGCTGTACGCGTCAGCGGCGTTACCTGCCCCTGATCGCTGAGCAGCGTGCCGTCGATATCCGCCAGCACCAGTCTGATTGTTTCTTTCATGCAAACCTCCGGATGGTTTTACCTATCTAACTATATCATGACAAAAGAAAGAACATCCGAAGATGTCCTTTCCGTTTCCTGTTATTTCTTTTCTTTCGGGTTGTTGAAGCGGAATACCGCGCATCCGTATCCGGGCAGCGGATAACGGACACGGAACGGCTGCTTGTCACATTCGCCCTTCTCGGCAGTGAATACGCGCTGCTTTTCGGATTTCGGCGTCACTTCGCCGTCCTGGTCCAGGATCAGTGTGTATTTGCCCTTCACCGGAGCACCGACCATGTAATCCGGGCGGTCAACCGGCGTCATGTTGACAACAAACAGCAGGCTGTTCTTTCCGGTCTTATCCTGACGGACAAAGCTGAAGATACTGCGGCTTGCATCATCCGCATTGATCCAGTAGAAGCCTTCCCAGGAGTCATCCAGTTCATACATTGCCGGATATTTCCGGTACATATGAAGCAGGTCTCTGACGAAGTTCTGCATATCCTTGTTCAGCGGCTGATCGCAGAGTTCCCAGTTCAGCTGTACCTTTTCATCCCATTCATGGAACTGGGCGAAGTCCTGACCCATGAACAGCAGCTTCTTTCCGGCGTGGCCGAACATGAACAGGTAGCCGCACTTCAGATTGCGGAACTTATCGCCTTCCAGGCCCGGCATCTTGTTGATCATGGAACACTTCAGGTGAACGACTTCATCATGAGAGAGGACAAGGATGAACTTCTCGCTTGTCGCATAGCTCATGCCGAATGTCATCTTGTTATGGTTATCCTTGCGGAAATACGGATCCAGCTTCATGTAATCCAGGAAGTCATGCATCCAGCCCATGTTCCACTTATAGGTGAATCCGAGACCGTCATCTTCCGGACGGGTTGTAACCTTCGGCCATGCGGTGGATTCTTCGGCGATGATGATCGTGCCGTCCTTGCGTCCGCGGATAACGGAGTTCAGATGCTTGAAGAATTCCATGGCATCGAGGTTGCCGTTGCCGCCGAAGCGGTTCGGAACCCACTGACCGTCTTTTCTGCCGTAATCCAGATACAGCATGGACGCAACCGCATCGACTCTCAGTCCGTCGACATGATACTCATCATACCAGTAAAGGGCATTGCCGATCATGAAGTTCTTGACTTCATTCTTGGAGTAGTCAAAGCATTTTGTGCCCCAGTCGGGATGTTCGCCCATTCTCGGATCGGCATATTCATACAGCGGTTCACCGTCGAAATCCGCCAAGCCGTGCGCATCCTTCGGGAAGTGGGCGGGAACCCAGTCCAGAATAACGCCGATGCCGTTCTTATGCAGAGTATCCACCAGATACATGAAGTCTTTCGGCTCGCCGTATCTGGAAGTAGGTGCATAGTAGCCTGTGACCTGATAGCCCCAGGATCCGTCAAACGGATATTCCGCAATGCCCATCAGTTCGACATGCGTATAGCCCATGTATTTGCAGTAGTCGACCAATTCCTTTGCATATTCGCGGTAGTTCATGAAGCCGTCGCGCTCCGGTCTGTCTTCCGCTTTCAGCCAGGAACCGAGATGGCATTCATAGATTGCCAGCGGCTGATCGAATGTGCCTTTGGAAGCACGGTCCCTCATCCACTTTGCATCGCCCCACTTATAGCCGGCGATATCAGCAGTTTTGCTGGCGGTGCCGGGACGGAATTCCGAAGAGAATCCGTACGGATCTGCCTTATACAGAACATCGCCCTTCTTTGTCAGGATTGCATATTTATATGTTTCTCCGAATCCCATATCGGGAATGAAGCCTTCATAGATTCCGCTCTTTTCCAGCGGCAGCATATAGTTGGCTTTGGGATCCCACTGGTTGCGGTCGCATACGATGGATACCGCTTTTGCATGCGGTGCCCATACCGCAAAGTGCATGCCCTTCTTTCCTTCATGAACTGCCGGGTGTGCACCCATTTTCTGATAGACCTTGTAATCAGTTCCTCTTGCCAGCAGATACCTGTCAAACGGAGTCAGGAAAACAGGATCCAGCTGCTTCTCCGGTTTCTTTTTTTCAGAAGCAGTCTTTGACGTTACAGCCTTTTTAGTCTTTGCCATAAATATCTCCTCAATGATACGAAATGTGTAAATCTCTCCTTCTATTGTATGCGATAACGAAAATCTTAACAATCACAAAACGAGCACTTTGTCATGCACTGCCGGCAGTCAGAATCCGTATGCAGTGCTCTTCCGGCCGGATTGCGGCAAGTGCACCCCTCAGCGTGGATCCGGTAGTGATCACATCATCCGCCAGCAGAATTTTCTTCGGAAGCGTGATTCCGGGCTTCAGAACAATGCCGTGCTCCATGTTTCTGCGTTGTGCGCGTGAATACAGTTTCTGATCTGCCTGCAATGTTTTTTCAAACGGAGAAATGCACGGCAGCTTCAGACAGGCAAACATTCCCTCCAGATGATCGAATCCCCGCTGTTTCCGTTTATGTTCCGTGCTCGGCATCAGCACCAGTGTATAGCCGTGATAGCGCAGTCTCAGCCGTGCTGCATGCGGAATGAGGAAAATATCCCGAAGCGCTTCATCGCCGCATTCCTTATATTGCAGCAATGCCCTGCGGAATCCGTCGCTGTACTGATACAGCGCATGCACACGGATCCCGTTCACCTCCCTTTTCCCTTCATATCTGTGCCATTCATTCCGGCACGAGGCACAGAGCGGATCATCCCGGAATACCGCGTCCAGAATACCGCCTCCCTCCTCCATCAGTTTCCCGCACATCAGACAGCGCATGAGAGATTTGCCTCCCTGATCTGTTTCAGACAGTTTTCCGCGGTTCTGCTTTTCTCACTCAGCAGAAACAGCACATCCCCGTCCGGACACGCAAACGAACGTCCCGCCCTGCCTGCCATCTGCACAAGTCCTGCTTCATCGAATACCGGATGGTCCGCCTGCCAGACACATACATCTGCCCGTTCTATGGTAATGCCTCTCTCGAGAACAGTCGTGGCAATGATGATTCCGGCCGGTTCGTTCCGGAAGTTCTCTGTCACCTGATCACGGTCCTCCGTTTTCGATGTGCAGACATAGCACGGAAACAGATGCTTCAGAAACATATGCATTCTGTGAGCGCTTATGATGGTCGGCACAAAGATCATCCGGGGATGATCCGCATGCATTCCGATCCACCGGATCAGCCGATACAGCAGAAACGGTTTCGGTGCATGGAATAATACCGGTTCGGGAAGCGGATGTCCGTGCGGTCTGACATTCAGACTCAGCTCCTTCATCCTGCCTTTCCTGACCGCCTGCATCAGTTCCTCATCCGGAGTTGCCGTCAGATAAATCCGGTGTCCTCTGCAGGAAGTCTCCGCGATCCCGTGCAGCACATCGCTGCCCCGGTATGGAAAACTGTCCGGCTCATCGAGGATCAGGAGATCGAATGCGCGGTAATACCGGTACAGCTGGTGGGTTGTGCAGATAATTAAATCCCCGTCGGTTTTCTGCGTATGTCCGCCGCATACCGCAGTCACTTCCGCATGCGGAAAATAACGGGAAAGACGCTCTCTCAGTTCCAGCACAACCTGTCTTCTCGGAATGGCAAAGCAGACTTTCTTTTTGTTTTTCAGCATATTTGAAATACTCTGTACCACAAGCTCGGTCTTGCCGGCACCGCATACGCAGTGCAGCAGCACATCCGTCCGCTCAATCAGATGCGCACATTGATCGGAAACCGATTTCTGCTCAGGCGTCAGCGGATAGCGGAGCACATATTCCTCACTTCCCTCCGATACCGGATTCAATGAAACGGATTCTGTTTCTTCCTCCAGCATTGCCCTGCCGAAGGAAATGCAGCGACGGCAGTACCATCCTCTGGAACCATGATAAAAATAATACGGATCTGTATTCAGACATCTCGGACATTGCATAAAAAAAAGATCCTCCTGATTTATATATACGCAGAAAAGTCTTCAATCCCCCTGATCAGTCTGAAAACTCCGGAAAAATATACTGCGCCCTGTCAGAAGGGTCCGTATAGTTCTTCATGACAAACATTTCAAACAGCGGCAGAATGAAATCCATGATCCCATAGTTTTCTCCGCTCACGATTCCTTTCCGGATCAGACGCTTCCGGTACGGATTGAACTGATTTGTTTCCATGCCCAGCAGCTGCTGTGCATAAAGAAAACAGCCTGCAATATACGCAGACTGTCATCATTACTGTTCCACATTGTAAATTGCAGAGACCTCTTTCCGGTATCTGCCCATGATCGCGATTGCCGCAATCATGCACACAAACATATAGCCGGCAATTACGCCGCGGGAAGAGAAGTACAGCGCAAGCCATCCGGCTGTCAGTTCGCCGGCAAGACTGCCGCATGTATTCAGCATGTTGAACGCCCCGTTGAATCTGCCCTTCTTTTCATCCGGCACATAAGCCTGGGTCGCAGAGACACGGATCGTGTAGCTTGTCACACCGAGAACACCGGAGATAAAGCAGAACAACGCCCCGCCGGCTGCCGGAAGATAGAGATAAATCCCTTCAAGGACCGCAGTTGCAATATATACAAAGAAAGCGATCTGAAACTTCCGCTCCTTCGGAATCCGGATCCGGTAATGCAGCGCACCGCCGATCGCTCTGCCGACCATGGCCATGCCGCTGACGATCATGAATACATACTCACCGTTATTGTACCTGGAGCGGAACCACGGCAGTGTCAGAACACTGGTAGCGCCATAGGTCAGAGCGGAAAATGTAAAGTATACGGCAACCGCCATCAGCCCCTTTTCCTGCTTCAGATAGGAAAAGCCTTCCCGGATATCCCTCAGCATCATTCTGCCCTTATGCGCTTCATCCTTCGTGGATTTCTGCAGCTCAATATACTTTTCATAGCCGTCAGCGATCCTTGTTTCCATGACTGCCGCAATAAAGAAACATACCGCATTGACAGCCAGCAGCGGCGAAATCCCGACCCGCTTGTAGGCAAAGGTTGCGGCCGGAACCATAACCATTGAGAATGTCTCAAGAACCGATGAGACGGAGTAGGCGCGAGCGTAATTTCCTTTTGTGATGAGCAGCGGATAGAAGCTCTGATAGGCAACCATATAAATACTCTGGATAGAGCCGATCAGAAAGACATAGACTGCAAACACCGGAAAGCTGAACATGCCTTTGGACAGAACATATGAGGCAAGCAGATATAACGCACTGGATATGAAATCCAGCGTATAGATGGTCCTGCGTCTGGAGAACCGGTCCAGAATCGCGCCGGAGACAATCGGCATGATGATCTGGGGAATTGTGAACACAGCCAGATAGACAGCATACAGAAGCGTGGACTGCGTATAATCCAGCACCATCAGGCTCATGGCAAAACCGGACATCGCATTTCCGAACATGGAAACAACGCTGCCCGCCGTGATTATCGTAAAATCTCTTGTCCAGAGTGTCTGTGTTTCTTCCTGCATGCAATCATTCTACGAAAAAACAGGAAATGTGTACAGGTACATACTCATTTCCCGTTTCTGCTTTAGCTATCGTAAAATCACACCGTTATCAACAGTGGTGCACCAATTATTTCAGATCTTCCGGCGTCGTGATTTTGATATTATCATAGGTTCCTGTGACAGCTTTGACCGGGATTCCGCAATACTCCGCAACGGAGGCATCATCCGTTCCCGTAAAGCCTTCCTGCCGCGCCGTTTCCATGCATTTCAGTATCACATCGGTACGGAATACCTGCGGTGTCTGGGCTGCGGCCAGCGTGGAGCGTTCCGGCGTATAGCTGATGTAATCCCCTTCCAGCACTTTGATTGTATCCTTGCACGGAACTGTCAGGCATGCGGCCTGTTCTGTTTCCATAACCTTTTTCAGCGCATCCAGGGATTCCTGATGCAGATAAGGTCTTGCGCCGTCATGGATCATGACGACATCATACAGCACTGCCTGCAGGCCGTTGGTTACGCTCTGCTGTCTGGTATCCCCGCCCTTTGCCAGGGTAATCATGCCGGGCATGCGCGTTGTGATCTTTTCCAGATAATCCGAAGCATCGGTCACAATGACAATCTGCCCGCAGTCCGGATCATTCCGGAATATGTCCGTCGTCATTTCCAGAATCGTCTTGTCACCGATCTTATGATAGACCTTGTTGTATCCGAGTCCCATGCGGCTGCCCATGCCTGCCGCTACAATCACTGCACTGTATTTCATACGCATCTTCCTCTGCAGATATTGTACTATACCTCGGATTTGAAGGTATGCTATTCTGAGAACATCAAAGGAGAAAACATATGGACGGCTGCATCTTTGATTTCAACGGAACACTGCTGTTTGATACGCCCTACCATCTGGAAGCCTGGAACCGGATGTCGGAAGAATTGACCGGGAAGTCGCTGGATCATGAAACACTCATCAGGGATTTTGCCGGTGTTCCCAATATTGTCTGTCTTCAGAATATGTGGCCGGGCGGGACAAAGGAATGGTATGAACAGCAGTCGGAACATAAGGAAGAGCTGTACAGGGACATCATCGCGAACCTCCCGGAAAAAGCACAGCTCGTCACAGGCGCGGAAGAACTCTTTGATCTTCTGAAAGCAAACCGGATTCCCTTTACGATCGCATCCGCATCCATCAAAGCCAATATCGATTTCTTCGTGGAGACATTCGGACTGGACCGCTGGATGGATCCGGAAAAGATCATCTACGACAACAACACCTATGAGAATAAGACTGCCATGTTCCGCAACGCCTGCCGTGTGCTCGGTGTTTCCGAAGAAGTTCTTGTCTTTGAGGATTCCCCGTCCGGCATCCGCAGTGCGGAAGCACTGGACGGCTCCCGCATCATTGCGATTGACAGCGGCTGGGTCCGTGAGCGCCGGAAAGAAGATCCGCGCATTATTCTGGCGGTAAAGAATCTCCGGGAGTCAGTTGATACCGTCCGAAATCTGTTTCAGATCTGAACAGCCGCGGCTGTTCTTTTTCATGAATTCTTAAGATGATGTTTCTGTACAGTCCTGTACCATCTGATACAATGATTCCGTTATGAAACGGAAAAGAAAAGTCAGAACACTGCGGCTTCTCTTCATGACTGTTGTCATGATCTTTCTTGCGGCAGTACCTTCTGTTCTGTATGAGCGGTGGGAAAACACTTATTTCCCCGATGACAATATCATGTCCATCATCTTTAAAAATCCGATTGAACCGGTGGAGGAAGACTGGGTCACATACCGTTATGACCGTGACGGAAACTGGCAGAGCACAGAGATCAGCGGAATCACATATCTGAGCCAGAATGATCCGCGATGGAGCGGTCTGACCATCGGCGGGTATACCGTTGCCCACAGTGGCTGTTCCCCGAGCGTCGGGGCAATGCTGGTAAACCGTGTATGTTCTGTGGACCTGACGCCGTACGATATCGGCAAAGAGTTTTATGAATGGAACTATATGAATTCCGGACGTGAAGGAACCAGCCCGAAAGTCTGGAAAAAGCTGGGACAGGAATATGATCTGCGCTATGTCAACCACCTGTCGGAAGAGGGCTTCATCCAGGCACTGCAGAGCGGGTGGATCGTCGTCATGTCCGTACAGGGGCCTCCCTTTACCAGAGAGTCCACCGCGGACCAGTGGATCTCGCATACCATCCTGGTATACGGGCTGAACAGCGCCGGCTCTGCCAATGTCATGGACCCCTATTCGTCCTACAATACCCGTGCCTTCAATGCACAGGAACTGTTTGAAATGAGAGTGAAGCTGTTTGACGCATCCAATACCGGTGCCGTGCATGCCTTTGCCCCGAAAGCTTAAAGAGCCCTGCGACCGGAGCTCTTTTGTTATCTCTGCTTCTTTGAATCAGTATCTCCTGACGTCCGCCCGGAACATATGCGCCAGCATTTCCAGCTCGTCTGCGACATCCTCATAGACAATCACATAATGCGGTTCCCAGCCTTCCAGTACCGACTGATGAATGATATGTTCCGCATTGCCTGTCATTTCCAGGACCGTGGAGGTTCCGAAGAACTGCTTCGGTGCATCGATTGCTTTTCCGGAGGCGATGAAGAAGCGGAATGTACCGTCCGGATTTCTGCCGATCCGGAAGACAACCGCGTGATCGCTTGCCTCACAGCCGAATTCCATGGTCGGGCCGATATGCCTGTTGCAATGTTCGCCGATGCAGGCGCCGGTATCGATTCTGGCCAGTGAGCAGGCGGCGGTACCGCAGTGCCAGAATGTCAGCGTATTCTTCTTTTCATCCAGGGAAACCGGATCGCCGAAGAACACGCTCCTGCCGCTGAGCTTCATGCCGATCCACATGGACAGTGCCCCGTACATATCCGCTTCGCATGCCCCGGCGACGCCGAGATCATTCAGCATGGCCAGCACGGCGCATACCGGTGTACCGAAGGAAGTAAAGAAGTCCGGCCAGCATCTCGATGCGACGGCTCCGATCTGATTCTGCTTCACAAATTCATCATAGGCTTTATACAGTCTGGCAAAGTCCAGTCTGTTTTTTTCCGGCGTCTGATCCAGTCCGACGGTCCGCCGCAATGCATCTTCCAGATATTCCCGGCACTCTTCGTCCGTATATCCCTTTGCCTTTTCAATCAGTTCCCTTGCCTCAATGGCATCCTGGCGGACGCCGAACACTTCCAGCAGATCATTGTCCAATGCTCTTCCGAAGCCGAAGCCCTGCGGCGTATGGCCGATGGCGCATACCTTCAGCGACTGCATTTCAAAGCGTACGCGGGCCGCGCGGATCATCCGCTGTGCCGTCTGTCTGACCTGTTCTTCCTGCGGTCCGCCGTAGACAAATTCAAACTGTTCCTTCTTAAACTGCTTTATGGTATTGGCTGCGGAGAACGCGCCGGTCAGCGCATTGAGGCGCAGTCTGCCCCCGTCAATCACCGGCTCCCGCAATGTCCATAACAGCAGCGGAACATCGCGGAACCGGTGCATGACTTCCGATGCATATGCCGCATTTGCGAACGTCAGATTCTGCAGGATGATGAGATCCGGGTTCACGGTATCGAGAAATGCACTGAGCTGATCCACGCTCAGCAGCTTGTCTTCCGGAACCACAATATCCTCACACAGCTCTCTCAGCAGATTTACCGACTGCCGGAACTGATCATCCGCGCTCGGCATATGGAAGGTACCGACGCCTATCGGTACATAGACTGCCTGAAATTTCTTCTCCATTGTTCTTCCCCTCAGTATTTCAATTCCTTATTCTCACCGATCAGACCCGGATGCGCACCCTGATCCATCAGCGGTTTTCTTTCCGGATGCGACAGCACCCATTTGTTTCTCTGCAGCAGCAGGCGTGCTTCCGGATCGGAGCATCTGTCCCTGTCAGCTTTTTCTTCCCCGCTCAGCGGTGTATTGGTCCCCTTCGGCAGGATCACAATATCCCGGAAACCTGCATCACTGACGCGGCATGGCGACAGGTGCAGGGTTGTCTGATACATTTCAATCAGTGTTCCTTCCGGAACATAGAAGACACTTGCGTCTTCGACATGAATCTCATTGTTTCTGATCTGCCAGGTATGTGCCAGCACCAGCATGAAATCCGTGACGGCGTAATTGAGTTCGCTTCCCTTGTGATATTCAAACCCGTTATAAGTGGAGTTCCTTCCGTTGCAATAGCCGATCTGTACCGGCATGCCGCCGTAACAGACATCCTCAATCTGTTTCCGCACTGCACAGGATTCCATTGCTTCAACGGAAGCCACGTGAACTGCCATACCGCATGGGTAATGGCTTCTGAGATCCGTGGAAGTTTCCTCTTTCGAACCTGAGTATTCTCTCAGGCTTTCCGTAATACTCAGGGACGGACACTCGCCCCCTATCCGTTTCCGGATTACATTTGCTTTGCTTTCAGAGGATGAAGATCACGGAATCCCACTGTCTCTGCATTCTGAAGAAATGCAAAGTCTGTCATCCCCTCAAACGCTTCCGGTATCGCCTTCCGGATGATATTTGCACTTCCATTGATGTCTGCGTTTATGACTGTACCGTCTTTTGTTCTGTACAGGAAGCTCTGTTGATCCGCTTCCCGCTGAAAACATGTTCTTTCCCGTCTCCGTATACCGGCATCTCATCATGATCAATAAAACTTGCCCTGCTGGTATAGGATTCTTCCTGCTCAATGACACTTATGCCTTTGCATTCTGCCTTATACCGGATCATCCCCGCCAGGGTGCTGTGAGGAATCTGTACAAATGTCTGGTTTGATTTCTTTGACATTCCCGCATTTGTCTTCCACTGATCATTCTTCCCGATCACAATCGTCCCGATATTCCTTCTCTCACATTCCCTGATCAGATGCGTACTGATCCTGTGCATCTCATCCCGCATGAATGCATCTCTCTTTCTTCCGAGATTCTTCATCCTCTCTGTATGCACATTTACTTCCTTCGGATCATGTCCCTTCATCAGAATGCCTGTATACTCAGCCTTTGCTTTGTTATAGGACTGATTCTTTGCCTTGACTGCACCACCCTTGTACAGCACCGGTCTTAACCCGTCATTGCATACGAAAGCTATGATGTTGTCCACACCGAAATCAATCCCTCCGACATAAGGACGAAGTACTTCTTCTGTCTCTGTCTCCTGTTCACATACCAGGATCATCTCATATTCTCCGTAATACGGTCTGATCTTCACCTCCTTCAGTACATCTCCTTCAGGTATCATCACTGCCGGTCTTTCCTTTGTCTTCGGCAGCTTCAGGTATTTCCCATATACGGTACAGTCCTGATTCGTCATTGTGATCATTCTCTGTTCTGCCTTTGTATACTTCGGCATCTTCGGTTTCCCGGTAAACAGAGAAGGATCCTTGTTATATGCTGCAAGTGCCTTCAGCCAGCTTTCGAATTCATTGACTGTCTCTCTGGCAATTGCCTGCGCGCTCTGCATCGGAAGTCCGCTGAAATAATCCGGATTCTTATTTACACGGAGAAGTCTGTCCATGAAGGCATAGCTGATGACTTTCCCCGGAACCGGTTTTCCGGACTTCCTGCAGGTAAGCATGACTTCATTGAATACTTCTTCCTGAAGCGGCTGAAGGGAATCACTGCCCTGTAAAGTGAACCATTGGCGCAGACGGAAAAGAACCGCGTTTCTGAGGTTCTTTGACTTCATGCACATTGCGGAACAGTAATCAGATAAAGCAGGATAACGGTTCCTGCAGATATGAAAACGGACTGATCTGTACATATGGGTGTATTTTCAAAAATAATGCATTGATTACGCATTTATTATAACACTATTATACACTTAAGTATATGATGTATAATATTTTGAAAACTCCGGTCAAAATCAAAATATCGGACTGAAAATACAAGGCAGGAACACCTTCGGTGTCATTCCATAAGGTACGAATTCATCACCACCCATGCGGTGATCCCCAACGGCTCCTATGGATGGTGTCCTCTTCACTGGGGGATAGAACAGAAATTCGGAAACAGGAAGAATCCGCACTTTGAATTCAGCAGTGATGAAATGCAGATCCTTTCCAGACTGCGGAAAAATCCTGAATATTGTGATCTTGTAATATCGGCTTATACGCTGAAACAGATGAACGGGATTGATTTTCTGGAGACTGTCCGCAGGCTGAATCCGGCAATCAGTACGGTACTCTGCTCGGAAAGCCTGGATGCAGACCTGCAATGGTATGTTAACAATCAGATCATTGATCGGATTGTCCTGCGCGATCAGCTGGAATCCGAGCTGGAACAGGCAATTGACGCAGAGAAGCGTTAAGCCGTTATACTGTGAATAATTTCACGAAATATGCTTGACAGCCCATACCGGTATGATATGATGGAATCGCAATGAGGGAGTAGCTGGCAGAGAAATCTGCCGGACAGATCACCATCACGGCAGATAACCTGGTCTGTTCCTGAAAGCAAGACTCATGCATGGTGTATTGAACTGTGTGTGAGGAGATAAAGAGTACATCCGGATACAGTTCAGTACTGTATCCGTTTTTCGTAAGGAGGGCAACATGAAAAACAATGTATTTGAAACACTGCAGTCCATGCGCGGAGGGATTCCGAAGCCGGATCTGAAATTCTCCTGGAAAAAGATCCTGCCGGTTCTTCTGATCGTACTGGTCGCACTGGCCGGGAACTCATCGTTCTACAGCGTCAGTGAAGACGAGCAGGCGGTCGTGACCATGTTCGGCAAGGTGCAGCGTGTGGATTCCGCCGGACTGCACTTCAAGATTCCGTTTGCGGAACGTGTCACAAAGGTGGATATGACAACCCATGGCTTCGGACTTGGCTACCAGGTGGAAGGCGGCGGTCAGAATATTGATATCGAATCGGATGCACGGATGATTACATCGGATTTCAATCTGATCAACATCGACTTCTATCTGGAATACAAAGTCTCCGATCCGATCGCCTACCTGTTCAACACCAACGATCCGGAGATGATCCTGGCCAATGAAGCGCTGTCCTGCATCCGTGCAACCGTAACGGACTATCCGGTAGATGAAGTGATGACAACCGGAAAAGGACAGATCCAGTCGGAGATCCGCGAAACTCTGTCGAAGGAACTGAACGAAAAGCAGATCGGACTGCAGATCGTGAATGTATCCGTACAGGACTCCGAGCCCCCGACCGCGGAAGTCGCAAGAGCCTTCAAGGCTGTGGAAACCGCAAGACAGGGCAAGGAAACAGCGATTAACGACGCAAACCGCTACCGCAATGAACAGATACCGTATGCGGAGGCGGAAGCCGACCGGATTATCCAGGAAGCCGAAGCGGAAAAGACCGCAAGAATTGCCGAGGCGGAAGGTCAGGCGGAACGCTTTGAAAAGATGTATGAAGAGTACAGCAAATTCCCGCTGATTACCAAAAAGAGAATGTTCTATGAAGCAATGGAAGATACACTGCCGGATCTGAAGGTCATTATCTCCGACGGGTCCACGCAGACATTGCTGCCGCTGGAAACATTCGGGAACTGACGAAAGGAGCACATATTATGAAGCATTTATGGAAAGTCATAGCAGTGATTGCAGCAGCTGTACTGCTGGGATCCTCACTGTTCTCCGTCAATATGAATGAATATGCGGTTGTCCGGCAGCTCGGAAGAGTTGTCAAAGTGGAAAATACACCGGGACTGAAATTCAAGATGCCGTTTGTACAGACGGTGGAAACAATCTCCGCAAGAACGATTCTGTATGATATTCCGGAATCGGATGTGATTACCAGAGATAAGAAATCTATGATCGCTGATAACTTTGTCCTTTGGAGAGTCACGGATCCGATGGCATATATCCGTACGCTGAACGCCTCCATGCCGAGAGCTGAGGAGCGCATTGAAGCAGCGGTATACAACGCCCTGAAGAATACGATTTCCTCCATGAACCAGGATGATATCATTGCCTCTACGGGTGAAAAGCTGACCGGTATGATCACCAGGGAAGCCAATTCGGATATCGGACAGTACGGCATTGAAATCATTACATCCCAGATCAAGATCCTCGGTCTGCCGAGCGACAACGAATCAGCGGTATATGAACGCATGATTTCCGAAAGAAACAATATTGCGGCAGGATATACTGCAGGCGGTGCATCGGAAGCCCAGAAGATCCGCAACAAGACGGACAGGGAAGTAACTGTTCTGATTGCGGAAGCACAGAAAAAGGCCGCCATTCTCAGAGCGGAAGGTGAAGAGCAGTACATGCAGGTATTGCAGGAAGCCTACAATACGCCCGAGAAAGCAGAATTCTACGAATACGCAAGGTCCCTGGACGCAATGAAGCAGTCGCTGCAGGGAGACAACAAGACAATTATCCTCAATCAGGATTCCGAGCTTGCACATATCCTGCAGGGAAACTGAAACAGCACAGCAAAGAATACATAATGGATTAACCGGCGTCAGTGATCAAAAGCTGACGCTTTTCTTTTCTGTACCGGCAGTTCCGCAAGCGGTAAGTTTTCATTTGCTGTACAGCGCTGCAGTATACACGGCTTCGCATTACTGTCTGCCTGTCTGCGGTGTTCAAGTATTAATACCACAGTTGCCGCAGATTTTGCGACAACTGAAAAACAGGATTCCTCTTTCAATAAACCGGCAATCCGCCTGCGGATTCTGTCAGACCGGTCGGATTACAGAAAAAACTTTGCAGTATTTCCTGCAAAGCTTCTGAGATACTTATCCTTTTGTGTATGTGAACTTTCTGAACTGACGGTAGATGCCGGAGAATGTATTCTTGGCAAAGCTCAGTGCGGCGTATGTCCGGACAATCATTGCCGGACTGCCGGACTCCGCTGTCTTTTTGAAGATTTTGGAATACGTGTTCGGAGCCTGGGCGGTACGGATGACATTCATCCCCTGGGGAGTTGTGATATATTCTCTGACCAGATTCAGCCGCTCCTGCGTATTATAGGGATTGCCGTCCGCAAACAGATTGATGACAAACACTTCGTATTCTCTCAGCAGGTAGTTGTCAATCAGCGGATGGCCCGGTGCACCGAGATCGCTCATCATCTGCTTTACGGCGTCTTCCTTGTCCTTCAGGACGGTTGTTTCATCCGGCAGATAACGGTTGACCATGCTTTCCTTTGCCCGCTTTTCATAATGATAGACAATGAGTGATGTGCTGATAACCTTCTTTGCATGGGTGAATGCAACACAGTTGAAGATCAGATCACCGGAGTTCTCCTTGCCTGCCGGCAGGCATTCGGGATGATCTTTCAGAATGGATGTGCGGTAGAACTTATTCCAGTAAGTATTGAAGTTATCATTCTCAAAGCAGTCTGCCACAGCATCCACGGTCTTCAGATAAACTCTGTCCGGACATGTCATATTGAAGGTGTATCCTTCTTCCACAAAGTCAACGGTGTTTCCGAAGATCAGAATATCCGGATCATCCTTCAGATATCTCAGCAGCTTGTGCACTGTGTTTTCTTCCAGCCGGTCATCATCGTCGATGAACCAGCTGTATTTGCCTGATGCATATCCGAGGGCTGTCTGCCTTGCGGCAGTACATCCGGCATTGGGCTGGGCATATACACGGATTTCGGGATATCTTGCCTGATAATCCTGCAGCACCTGCAGGCTGTGATCCTTTGAGCCGTCATCCACCAATATCAGCTCGATCTCATCATTCAGCTGGGGGATGATACTGTCGAGACACTGTCCGAGTTCCTTTTCGGCGTTATATACAGGGATTAATATCGAAAGTGTTTTCATATAGTTTCCTCTTTGCCTGTATATTCTACCATACCTCTGTATTTTTCATGATTTGACTGTACGGATTCCTTTGAATATGAAACAATGAAGGTAAGCATAGCAGGAGAAAAAAATAATATGAAGGAATTACGAAGCCAGAAAGCCCGCAGTCTCGCACCGGAAAACGATCCTCTGAAGATCGGCATGGGGTGGAAGAAAGAAGACCTGGGAAAACCGCAGGTTATGATTGCGTCCTCCTACGGTGACAGCCATCCGGGTTCTGCCCATCTGAACCAGTTTGTTGAAAAAGCATATTGCGGTGTCACGGATGCCGGAGGGAAGCCGGCAAGATACTTCGCAACGGATATGTGTGACGGCATTGCCCAGGGACATGACGGAATGAATTACTCCCTGCCGCACAGGGATGCCATGGTCAACCTGATCGAAGCGCAGGCAAACGCTTCCGTATATGACGGCGGCGTCTTTATCGCAAGCTGCGACAAGTCCATGCCGGCAATGCTGATGAGCATCGGCAGACTGAAGGAAATGAGTGCGATTGTCGTGACTGGCGGCGTTATGGAAGGTCATTCCATCACCCCTGAATACATCGTCAATGACCCGGACTGTGCCATCAATGAACTGCTCACACTGGAACAGATCGGCAAGTTTGACGCCTGGGAAAAGACCGGCAAGATCCCGGAAAAACAGCTGGAATACTATAAGCTGAATGCCTGCCCGAGCTGCGGCGCATGTTCGTTTATGGGAACGGCTTCCACAATGCAGATCATGGCGGAGGCACTCGGCCTGGCACTGCCCGGCACAACCCTGATGCCGGCGACGGCACCGGAGCTGAAGCAGGCCGCGTATGACGCCGGAAAACAGCTGATGTATCTGATTGAACACGGCATTACCGCCGGAGATATCGTGACCGAAAAGAGCATTGAGAATGCGATCATGGTTCACGCCGCAATCTCCGGATCCACCAACGCCACAATGCACATTCCGGCAATCGCCCATGAATTCGGCATTGAAGTCAATGCGGAAACATTCGACCGGATGCACAGACATGCACACTACCTGCTCAACATCCGTCCTTCCGGAGACTGGCCCGCACAGTATTTCTATTATGCCGGAGGCGTTCCCAGAGTCATGGAGGAAATCAGAAGCGAACTGCATCTGGATGTCATGACCGTTACCGGAAAGACGCTTGGGGAGAATCTGGATGAGCTGAAGGCAAACGGTTTCTATGACCGGTGCGACGTGCTGCTTGCGGAAAAGGGAAAACTGCTCGGCAGAACAATCGACCGTACGGATATCATTCATACATTTGACAACGCCAAGGGAACCAACGGCAGTATTGCGATTCTGAAGGGGAACTTGGCACCGGAAGGATGCGTGATCAAGCATACCGCATGCCCGAAGGAAATGTTCCACGCCGTGCTGAAGGCAAAGCCGTATGATTCCGAAGAGGAGTGCATCCATGCAGTGCTCAACGGTGAAGTGAAGCCGGGCGATGCGATCTTTATCCGCTATGAAGGACCGAAGGGATCGGGCATGCCGGAAATGTTCTATACCGGCGAAGCGATCTGCGCCGATCCGGAGCTGGCAAGATCCGTCGCATTGATTACCGACGGCAGATTCTCCGGTGCCTCCAGAGGACCGGTTATCGGCCACGTATGTCCGGAAGCCGCGGCAGGCGGACCGATTGCCTTTGTCGAAGAGGGCGACCTGATTGAGATTGATGTGGAAAACCGGAAGCTTGCAATTATCGGCATTGCCGGAGAAAAGAAAACGCCGGAAGAAATCGACGCCGTACTGGCTGAGCGCAGAAAGAACTGGAAAGGCTTTGAAAGCAGATATAAGCACGGACTTCTGAAACTGTATGCACAGCATGCGGTCAGCTCCATGAAGGGCGCTTACATGGAATAAAACAGGACAGGGACTCCGCATGAAAGACGGAGTTCTTTTCTGTTGCCCGCAGGAAAGAAACTGATACAATTATGCGCAGGAAGCGAAGGGAAGCATATGATTGAAAAACTCAGTGTGATAGTAGCGGATATCGACGGAACGATGGTCAGCAAGGGGCAGATGATCATGCCCCGGACAAAGCAGGCAGTTGAAACACTCCATGCACAGGGAGTGAAGTTCGGACTGTCTTCCGGCAGGAAGATCAATCAGGCAATGTTCCTGAAGAAGGAAGACTGGGGATTTCCGTTTGACTTTGATCTGCTGATCGGAATGAACGGCGGACAGCTCTGGGATAAGGAGCACGATGAGATTGAAAGCTACTATATGCTGGATACGGATACAATGCGTGAGATTATCAGACGCATGGAGCCGCTCCATGTCAATCCGATGATTTATGAAAAGGATTATATGGTTGCCATGTACTGGGATGAGCAGATTCATTCTTCCATGATGAGAAATCATATGGATGTCGTGATCACGGACGGCGACAGCGAGCGCATCTGCATTGCTCCGAACTACAATGTGATCTTCCGCTTTTCCCCGGAACGGACAGCGGAAGTCGAAGCATTCGCAAAGACGCTTGATTGTGACAGGTATGTCGGAATCCGGACATCGGACGGCATTATCGAGTTCATGGATCCCAGAGTCAATAAGGGAATGGCCCTGGAAAAATACAGTATCCGCAGCGGTATCCCGCTTTCCGAAATTATGGCGTTCGGCGATATGGACAATGACAAGGAAATGCTGAAGACAGCCGGATGGGGTGTATGCCTGAAAAACGGCAGCGATATTTCCAAGTCCATGGCGGATGCTGTGACGGAATATCCGGTGACGGAAGACGGACTCGGAAGATATCTGGAAGATCACTGGCTGAACCGGTAGTAAACAGCTTCACTGCAGAGTGAGGCTTTTTCTTTGAGAAGAAAGAATTGCCTGCTAGAATGAGGGCGGAGAACTTACTTTTGCATTTCACATCAGATCATACAGGAGGAGTATTATGGTCAGAAACCTGACACTCGGGTGCACCGGGATTACCGTGCCCCAGAATGCATTCGGCGCGCTGCCGATCCAGCGTACGGATATGGAGACAGCCGTTCACATTCTGCGGAAAGCCTATGAAGGAGGGATGCGGTATTTCGACACTGCCCGTGCCTACAGCGACAGTGAGGAGAAGCTCGGAAATGCTTTTGCAGGCATGAGGGACAAAGTCTTCATTGCGACCAAGACGCACGCAAAGACGCCGGAAGGATTCCGGAAGGATCTGGAAACATCCCTTGCAAAACTGCGGACAGATTATATCGATGTATATCAGTTCCATCAGGCGGAACAGTGCTACAGACCGGGGGACGGGACCGGTATGTACGAATGCATGCTGGAGGCAAAGGCAGCCGGAAAGATCCGTCATATCGGTGTGACAGCCCATAAGATTGAAGTCGCATATGAATGCGTTGAATCAGGTCTGTATGAAACCATGCAGTTTCCGTTCAGCTATCTTTCCGGAGAGAAAGAACTGAAGCTTGTGGAAATGTGCCGGGAAAGAAATATGGGATTTATTGCCATGAAGAGTCTGGCCGGCGGACTGATCACGCATGCGGAAGCCGCTATGGCAAATGTCAGTCAGTATGATGTGCTGCCGATCTGGGGCATACAGAGGGAAAGCGAATTGGATGAATGGCTGGCCTTTATGGAAAAGGAACCGGTCATGAGCGATGAGATCCGGGCATTTATCGATAAGGAACGCGCTGAGCTGGCCGGTGATTTCTGCCGCGGATGCGGATACTGCATGCCGTGTCCGGTCGGCATTCAGATCAACAACTGCGCGAGAATGAGTCTTCTGCTGAGAAGAGCACCGTCCGCCAAGTGGCTGAATGAAGAAAATCAGGCTGAAATGATGAAGATCGAAAACTGTCTGCACTGCCGCCAGTGTACATCCAGATGTCCGTATGAGCTGGATACGCCGGCACTGCTGGAAAAGAACCTGGCAGATTATAAGAGAGTGCTTGCCGGGGAACTTCAGGTCTGAAGCCTGAAGCATTATTGCATGCAGAGCAGGGGGAAGAGAAAACCCTGCTTTTTTCTGATTGTCATCACAATTTTGCGGAGCGATCTGGTATGATGGATAGCAGTGATTGCTGAAAAACAAATATGAAGAAGAACAGATTTTTCAATGTGATATACCGGATCTTCAGCCTGTTCATGTGCTGTGTTTTTATCCTGGGCACATACAGCTTCGTCACCGTGCCGGCAAAGGCGAAAGCGGAAGCGGAACAGATCGAGCTGATGCTGAAGAAACGGCAGGAAGAAGCGGAGGCAAGAAAGAAGATTGAGCTTGCCGAAGCAGAACGGCGCAGAATCGAAGAAGAGAATGAAGCGAACCGCCCGAAGACACTGGCGGAAATGTACACGGACTCAGCTGATATGCATGTGACCGGCATCGGTGATTCGGTCATGCTCGCCGCATTGAGCGAACTGTATGATCAGTTCCCGGAAGGATATTTTGATGCGGTGTTCGGCAGAACATTATATGAAGGTCTTCCGGTGATCTATGAGATGGAAGAAAATAACACCTTCGGGGATGTGATCGTTTATTCCCTGGTGACCAACTGCTATATCGAAGAAAGCGATATTGAAAATATCATCGAGCACAGCTGTGGGAAACCGACATTCTGGATTACCACGTACGGCGTAGCCAATGATTCCAATGCCAAGATGAGAAGGGTGATTCCGCGCTATGACAACGCCTATCTGGTGGAATGGGAAGAGCTTGCCATGAAGCATCCGTCCTGGATTCTTCCGGACGGACTGCACCCGAATCATGAAGGCTCGGTTGCCTATGCGGATCTGATCCGCCGTACCATAAACAGCACCGTGCTCCGCCGGAAAATCGTGAATCCCGATTTCAAGGTAACGATCGAATGAAAAACAGTGTCAGAAGAGTCAGAGGTCTGGAAGGCCTGAGAATGCTGGCACTGACCGGCGTTCTGCTGTATCACATGTTTCCCCGTCAGATTCAGGGCGGGTATTTCGGCGTTGTCATTTTCTTTGTCATCAGCGGGTTCCTCGGTGCATACACATACAAAGAAAACCAGTCTCTGCTGAAATACTACGGGAAACGCCTTGTGCGTATTTATCCGGCAATGATCATCATGATGATGGTGAGCGTCGAAGCGGTTGCCCTGACCGATCATTTCCGTCTTTCCCTTGTGAATGATGAATTCTGCAGCATTCTTCTTTCCTGCAACAACTACTGGCAGATGATCAAGCAGGCGGACTACTTTGCCAACCTTGCCAATACATCAGCTTTCACGCATCTCTGGTATATTTCGATTCTGGTGCAGTTTGAACTGATCTGGGGTCTGTTTATGAAACTGACCCGCAGAGACAGCATCCGGATTCCGGTATTGGCGGTGCTGCTTGTGATCCTGGTTCTTGTCATGCCGGTGCGCTCACTGCTCGGTGCCACGACGACACAGCTGTATTACGGAACAGATACCAGAATCCATGCACTCATCGCCGGTGCGCTTGCCGGTCTTATGGCCAGAAATGCGGTGCGCAGGAAGCGGAAGCTGTACCCGGGCATCTGCAGTATCTCGGGCATTATATTCCTTGTTTTATCTGTGATTCTTTTCCTGCTTGTTCCGGGAACATTAAAGGCGGTATATGTATTCCTGATGCCGTTTTATGCATTGCTCTGTGCAGCCATGCTTTACTTCTGCACGGCGCACGGGAAGGGTCCGGGTATTCTGTATGAGCTGAAACCGTGGAACTTCTTCAGCAGATACAGCTATGAAATCTATCTCTGGCAGTATCCGGTGCTGTTTGTATTTACGTTAAGAAACTGGACCGGATCACTGAAGTATTACGCCCTGCAGGCAGGCGTGATTCTCATCCTCAGCATGTGGACCAACCGGTTTGTTTCGGATCTGACATTGCTCCGAAAAAATCGTAAGAAAACAGTCTCACGCTAGGCTATAATAGAACTATCTTTACGCCGGATATCGTCCGGAAAACAACGATAATGAGGAGATCTTGATTATGAAAATTCTGTTTGTGACGAGTGAATGCGCCCCTTATTCAAAGTCCGGCGGTCTCGCGGATGTTGCTTTTTCACTGCCTCCGGCATTGCAGAAAGCCGGAAATGAAATGCAGATCATCACGCCGTATTACAAGTGCGTCAAGCATAAGTTCGGTCCGAAGCTGGAGTTTGTGACGGACCTCAGAGTCAGACTCGGCAATGCCGATCTGTACTGCGGACTGCTGCGGGGCGTGCTGAGCGGCGTACCGGTATGGTTCATCGACAACGAGGAACTGTTCTACCGTGATAAACTGTATGGCTATGATGATGACAAGTTCCGTTTTGCATGGTTCTCCAAGGCTGTCATCGACGTTCTGGAATACCTTGATTTTGTGCCGGAAATCCTGCACTGCAACGACTGGGAAAGTGCGCTTTCGGTAATCTATCTGAAGGACGATCAGGCAAGAAGACCGGATTACAGAAACATCCGTACGGTATTTACAATTCACAATATCGCTTATCAGGGACAGTTCGGTGCGGATGAAATGACTTCCACATTTGCCCTGGATCCGGGATGGTATGACGGCGGTCTGGCATATGAATATCAGGGGAGACATGACGTCAATCTGATGAAAGGCGCGATGCTGATGGCGGATGCGGTATCCACCGTATCACCGACCTATGCGCGTGAGCTGCATACACGTGAATTCGGCCGGGGACTGGAAGGTGTATGCGATATCGTGGAATCCAAGATGTACGGCATTCTGAACGGTATTGATCCGGACCATTATGATCCGGAAAAGGATCCCCGCATTCCCTGCAATTTCAATGCGGATGATAAATCCGGCAAGGAAGAATGCAAGAAGTATGTTCAGGAAACATTCGGACTGAAGCAGGAAAAAAGATGGCCGCTGTTTGCGGTGGTTGCCCGCCTTGTGGAACAGAAGGGCGTGGAACTGATCCGCGAGCTTCTGCCGGTGCTGATGAAGAAGGGCGTCCAGCTGGTGATTTTCGGTCAGGGCGAGCAGAAGTATGTTGATTACTTCAACCGCTGCAGGGAGCGTTATGCCGGCCAATTCGGCTTCTCCGACAAGTATTCCGAAGAGATGGCCGCAAAGGTATTTGCCGGCGCCGATTTCTATCTGATGCCGTCCTCCTTTGAACCCTGCGGACTTTCCCAGATGATGGCAATGCGCTACGGAACCGTACCGATCGTTCATGAAACCGGCGGTCTGAAAGACAGCGTGCGCCCGTATTCCGATTTTGACGGAATCGGTGACGGCTTCTCGTTTGCGGAATATTCCTCCAAAGCGCTGATGCTGGCGATTGATGCCGCAATCAAGGTGTACTTCGGTGAACATGAAGTATTCGAAGTGCTGCGCGACAGATGCATGCGCAAGAACTTCTCCTGGGAAAAATCCGCGAACACCTATATCAAGATGTATTCCGATATCTGCGGCAGCGGTTTCGATCCGAGCGTAACCTTCGAAGATGCATTCGATGCACTGAAGGTTGTATATGAAGATCTTGAGGAATCCAGAAATGCATATCTGGCAAAACAGCCGGAGGATTATCTCAATGTCTGCCAGGTCAGAATCGAAGGACCGGGCGAAGGAACATTCTATCTGAAGTTCACCAGAGACGGCATGGAAATGGCTCCGTACAGCTATAACGGTGCGGACGTCATGATCAGTGCAAACATTGACAACCTGTACAACATGGCAACCGGTATGGTCTCCGCCGACAGACTGTTCGTAAACGGACAGATGAAGGTGGAAGGCAATATTTCCAAAGGCGCCGAGATGAGATATCTGATCGGCAGATACAAAGACTGAACTGATATGCAGACGTACGGTCCGGACGATGATATGATCCGGGCCGTTTCTTTTGCCGCAAAATGGGCCGGCCGGTGTGTCCATCCGGTCTTTATATGAAAACGCATCGTTTCCGGTGTCAAAAATATGGAGTATAAATACAGAAGGTGAATTGCAAAACTAAGTGCATCTTTGCAAGAGAAAGTGCAACAGAAAAAGGAAAATAGATAAAACCGGGAGAAGTATGTCAGTGCTGCTGCATATAAACAACCCGGTTTTTGTAATAATTGATAAAAATGGCGGGGAATAACAGACGCCTGAGAAACAACAAAGCGCATTAAAACCAAACCGCGTCTGATCATTGTTTTCGGAAACAATAACTGCAACCGGTAAACGTACAGTATCTTTATGCCGGCCAGCCTGTGGTAATCATCAGTAATTGTCAGCTGTTGTTATGAGGTATGCCGTGTTTCAGAGAAAGCCTGCTAATAAAAAGTCAATAGTAAATTAGCAGAAACTTCCAGGAAGGAAGGTGATGTGGTAGGAGCCATGATGAAAAGACCGATTTAACGGCCTGATGGTAATAAGCAGGACATTCATTCATTTGCCCTGGGATTGCTCAGCCTGTAGATTACGCATGTATTCCTTGACCTTGCCGTAGTAAATGCGAAGGAATTTGTTCGCACCAGCAGTCATGTATACGTAATACTCTTTACCTTCGGAACGTTTCTTATCAATGAATTGATACACCGGATCATCCTCCGGCATATTCTGAAGCAGGCAGCTCATGATCTGGAACAGTGTCTTACGCAGCCTGGCAGATCCGCACTTGGAGGCTTTGACGCTCTTGGCGACACGCTGACCGGAATCGTCTCTGCCGGGATCTACACCGGCAAATGCAGTGAGTGCTTCGCGGTGGGTAAAACGCATGACATCACCGATCTCAGCCATCAGCTGTGGTCCAAAGGTTGTGCCTACGCCATACATACCCATGACGACAGGATATTCCGGAAGCTGCGCAGCCAGTGAGTTCATATCCACGCGGAGTTTCTCCACATGCTCAGATTCAAGGTTCAGCTGCTTGATACTGAAGCGGATGAGATCTCTGTAACCATTCTCCTTCGGGAGGGTTGCCACGAGGCTTTTAGAGGCACTATATATCTCTTCAGCCTTCAGTTCATTGAAGATATAGCCGTGCTTCTTACAGAAAGCCGTGTAACGCTCTTTAAAGGCATTGAGGCTGAGTTTGCGGACACAGTCCACATGCCAGAAAGAATACGCAAAATCGACCCATTTCTCGCTTCCGTCAGCACGTACAGGAGAATCAAACAGATTGTTGACTCCGGGGTATGTCTGATCCAAAAGAGCGATCAGGTTGGACTTGGCGGCAGTCTTCTGCTTCATGAAGAAGTCAAACTGGGTATTCATGGTTTTCAGTTGTTCACGCTTGGAATCCATGTCTGAATACTCGCTGAGTTCGTGCCAGTTGTCAAGAGCGTACCGGGCAATCTTCTTAGCGTCTGCAGGATCTGTCTTAACTTTGCGGATCGTATTATTGCCAAAGTTCCTGATCAGATGCGGATTGACAGCTGACACAAAGATATCTGCTCTGTGCAGAGTTTCAACGATTGGCCGATGATAGCGGCCGGTACATTCGAGAACAGCTTTTGTATCACCATCCAATGATTTGATAAAAGTCACAAGATCATTCAGATCATTCTGATTGTGATACACATCGAAAGGCTTACGGATTACAACACCGCCGGGCTGCAGGACCGCAACGGTGCTTCTGCCTTTCGACACATCAATTCCTACTGCGTTTAACATACTGATTGTCCTCCATGAAATTGTATGTGCAATGGTACCGGCATTTCCTCATTGCTTATTCAATCTCCTGGGGTATCACACGAACGCATATCCGGAATACGGTTCAACCTGCTTAAATCGAACGACTGCGAATGAGTGGCCGGCTGACTGGCTTTCTAACGGACGCAATATGGTCCAAGGAGTTAAACGTCACACCAATGCCATTTCATTCTAACAGTTTCAACAATGAGAGGATGTAGTCCTGGCTGGCTGTCAGGTATTACACCCTGTACTTATATAGTAGGAGGAGTTCATTGTACTTCTCTTTCCAATGAGGAAGCCTGTTCGCTGAATAGAGTTTGTAGAATAAAGTGCTGCCTTCAAGACAGGATACCGGCACAAACTCCAGATCCAATACATTACTGAATGGCAGCGGATCCACCAAAGCAAAGAACTCATCATATTCCGGATTCCAGGACATAATATAATAATCAGTGAAGGTGGTTGCGTCCTGAACGTAGACAATCACCTTATCCGGGCCGCTTTCCGAATCATCTGACAGAACTGTTGCCGGGACATGCCGTTTCAGCAGATTCCGGAAAACCTGAATATGTCTTGTGTACATCATGATTCACTGACCTCCTGGGTGAGAGCAGGCTGATGTGAGTCATAATACTTACGCACAAGGGACTGTTTCAGTTCAACATCAGCCGGCTCAACACGGCAGATGTGAAGTTTCAGCCGGATGTCAAGGTCAGCGGAATAGAGAGAGCTGAACACATCAAATGCGGAATGGTTGTTCAGCTTTTTACGTACCAATGCATTGATGTGTGAGAACATGCAGTTAACAAAGCCCTGGTCAAGGGAATCGAAAGAAGTGCCTTTGGGGAGAATACGGCGGATATGGGTATGTGTATTTTCACATGTACCTTTCTGATACGGGCTGGAAGGATCACAGTAGAAAACCCTGACCCCGAACTTTTCGATTTCAGAAGGATTGGAGAACTCAGCGCCGTTGTCCAGAAGCCAGACAGGCGGAAATACCTTGCGGAAGAGATCATCTCCGAAATCTTCATGAAGACGGTTGACGATCATGGTTACAGAGGCTGAATTGTTGTGGTCCCTGAGGAAACCGATCTGAAAATCAGTACTTTTCCAGGTAAGGGTAAGAATGCATTTACCGCCTTTCACGCCTTCGACAGTATCTCCCTCCAGTACTTCGGTATCGGGGTGTTCTTCCATGTATTTCTGAAAGTCTTTGTAAGTACGTCCGACACGGCATGCTTTATCCACTTTGATCTGTTTCTTTGTCCTGCGTGGTTTCATACGTACAATGCGCGGGGCATCGACAGGGCGTGCGGAAAGCATACCGGCATGGAGAAGGGTATAAGCTGTCCTTTCACTGATGCAGAGTTCATCCCGGGCGGTGACAAAGATGTGGTGGAGAGACTGACCGAGATGGATTCTGGGAGAGATAATGCCGTCAATTTCGGCGATCTCTTCTTCGGTAAGATTCATACCGCTTCTGCATTCAGAGCGAAGCAGCCGGGACTGAGCATCAGCCTTTTCAGCGAAATACATCTGTTTGCGGTAAGCACATCCTGTTCTCTTCTGACAGCCATTGCATACATACGGAGGCTTATCCGTAAGCGGACAATGGTATTCCTCATAGCGGCCGCATACAGTGTTGCAGTTTACCTTTCTGCAGGAACAGCATCTTTTATTTCTGCAGTTAAAAGACATGCCCGGGCAAAGACCCTGCACATCGCATTCTCTCCGTTTGGAACAGCGGTTGATATGTCCGAACCCCATCGTGTTATGTTCAACACGATACCTGCGGACTTCACGTGAAATGGTAGATTTGCTTGTATCCAGTTCGATTGCAATCTGCTGGAAAGAATGATGAGATTCCAGCAATGTCTGAAGCCGGATACGTTTGTCAGTATCCAATTGTTTATAAGCAGCCATGTTAATAGTTCCTCCGGTTCTATATCAGTAACGATGGCTGACCAGCAACTACATCATAGTAGACAAACATGAAAACAGTAACCATGCATTGATTTCCCCTTAATACATAGTTACTGCAACATTAATGAGTTTCTAATATATGATCAGATTGGCAACAGTTACTGCAACTTACCTGTTGCATTTAAGTTTGCAATTAAAGTATAAATACAGAAACATAAGAAAATATCAGTTATCCGGGCCGGTTTTGTAGTATCATTTTCTTATAAACAGTATGGATTCAGATCCGACTGCAGGAGGAAAAAATGAAGACAATTACGTATGAAATTACCAGCCCGCTTGGCATGCATGCACGTCCGGCCGCTTTCGTCGCACAGGCGTGTGTAGCTCTGCCTTCCCAGATCACAATCAAATGCAGAGACAAGGTTGCCAACGGTGACAACGTCCTTCAGATTCTTGCTCTCGATGCCCAGAAGGGTTCCGTTCTGGAAATCTCCGCTGACGGCGGCGATGAAGAAGGAGCACTGGCTATCATCAAGGAAGAACTGGATCACAGACTGAAGCATTATGAAAATGTAAATGTTCTGAAGATCGCATTCTTCGGTGCAAAAGACTATGACAGAATCTTCTTCAGCGAACTGGCAAGAGATATCGGTGAAGGCACATATAACTGCGATATCAAATACTTCAATACCCGTCTGACTCCTGAAACAGCCGGACTGGCAAAGGGATTCGATGCAGTATGCATTTTCGTCAATGATGAGTGCCCGAGAGCTGCAGTTGAAAAGCTGCACGAATGCGGCGTCAGACTGATTCTGCTGCGCTGCGCAGGATTCAACAACGTTGACCTGCAGGCCGCAAGAGAATGCGGTATCCGTGTTGCCCGTGTTCCGGCATATTCCCCGTATGCTGTAGCCGAACATGCAATCACGCTGGCTATGACCTGCAACAGACGCATGCACAAGGCAGTCAACAAGGTTAAGGACAACAACTTCGCGCTGAGCGGACTGCTCGGTGTCGACCTGCACAACAAGGTTGCCGGCATCATGGGCACAGGCAAGATCGGCCAGTGCATGGCTGCTATCTGCAAGGGCTTCGGCATGACAGTTCTGGGCTGGGATGCTTATCCGAACCAGAAGCTGGTTGATGAAGGACTGCTGACATATGTCGACAAGGACGAACTGCTGTCCAGAGCTGACCTGATCTCCCTGCATGCACCCCTGATCATGGGCCCGGGCGGAACATATCATATGATCGACGCTGATGCGATCGCAAAGATGAAGGATACAGCAATCCTGGTCAACACAGCACGCGGCGGACTGATCGATACGGAAGCTCTGATCGATGCTCTGAAGCAGGGCAAGTTCCACGCTGTCGGACTTGACGTATACGAAGGCGAAGACGCCAACGTCTATACCGACCATTCCGACGACTATCTGGTCAACGACATCACAGCAAGACTGCTGATGTTCCCGAACGTTGTACTGACATCCCACCAGGCGTTCTTCACAAGAGAAGCACTGCAGGCGATTGCCGCTACAACACTTGAAAACGCACGCAACTTCAACCAGGGCGTTGACCTCGGTGCCGCTGAGTGCAAATAATTTCGGACTGAAATAATCTCAGAAATAACCGGACGGCTTCGTGCTGCCCGGTTTTGCGGATAAAGAAGAGGAGGAGAATAACAATGAGCTTTCCGAAGGGTTTCTTATGGGGCGGTGCGACAGCTGCCAATCAGTGCGAAGGTGCTTATCTGGAAGACGGCAAGGGACTGAGTGTCCCGGATATGCTGCTGGGCGGCAACGTCAATACGCCGCGCACATTCCTGCCGGTAACCGATCCCGACGCATTCTATCCCAGCCACCAGGCAATCGATTTCTATCATCACTACAAAGAGGATATTGCCATGTTTGCGGAGATGGGCTGGAACGTATTCCGTCTGTCCATCAACTGGGGCAGAATCTATCCCAACGGTGACGACGAAGAACCGAATGAAGCCGGTCTGCAGTTTTATGACAATGTCTTCGATGAGTGCAGAAAGTACAATATCGAACCGCTGGTAACCATCTGCCATTATGAGATTCCGTGGGCAATCGTTACAAAGTATCACGGATTCTATTCCAGAGAGACCATTGATCTGTTTGTGAAGTACTGCGAGACGATCTTCAGAAGATACAAGGACAAGGTAAAGTACTGGCTGACATTCAATGAGATCAACACGCCTCTGATGTCACTGTCCGGCGGCATGTCCAATATGTACAGCCTCGGTCTGATGGAAGATGAAGATATCAATGCGACCCAGCCGATCAAACTGTCCGATATCAAGAGCGTCAATCAGAAGAAATGGACTGCACTGCACAATGAATTTGTCGCAAGCGCAAAAGCGGTTCTGCTCGGACATGAAATCAATCCCGATTTCATGATCGGAAACATGATCTGCCATATCACGGTATATCCGCTGACATGCAATCCTGCGGATCTGCTGCAGACACAGTATGAAGATGATCTGAAGAACAACCTCTGCGGCGATGTTATGGTCAGAGGCGAATATCCTTCCTATGCAAAGAAGCTGTGGGCAGACCAGGGCGTTACTCCGGACTTCATTCGGGAAGGCGATCTGGAGATAATTAAGCAGGGCACGGTTGACATGTACACATTCTCCTATTACATGTCCAACTGCGTCACAACAGCCGCGGATGCCGAAAAGACAGCCGGCAATATGTCCTTAGGCGCAAAGAACCCGTATCTGAAGGCGTCCGACTGGGGCTGGCAGATTGACCCGATCGGCCTGAGATGGACACTGAACAAGCTGGCGGAGCGTTATCCGCATGTTCCGCTGATGGTTGTGGAAAACGGCTTCGGTGCATTTGACAAGGTAGAGGAAGACGGTTCCATCCATGACCAGTACCGCATTGATTACTTCCGTGAGCATATCAAAGCGATGGGTGAAGCAGTGGATGACGGAGCACCGCTGATCGGCTACACCACATGGGGACCGATCGACCTTGTATCCGCAAGTACCGGTGAATATGCAAAACGCTACGGCTTCATCTATGTCAACCGGCATGATGACGGTACCGGCGACTTCTCCAGAAGCAGAAAGGATTCGTTCTTCTGGTATAAGAAGGTCTGCGAAAGCAACGGACAGATTCTCGAATAAAACTGATTTACAGGATATCCTGCAGCGGAAAAAACTGCAGGGTATTTTTTTCTGAATTCATCGACATCCGGGTTTCTGTTGGATATCATTATGTTGACAGTCGGAGAACATTATGGAAAACAGCTGGGAAGAAATGATCGATGACGAATCGGTCGATAAAGAGGAATTATTTTTTAAGCTGCGCGATATGTACATGGCGCTTCTGAAGCATCTGTACAATGATCCGAAAGATATCCCGGAATTCAGGCTGTATTTCTGTCTGGAAAAAAGAACGCTGTCGGAAGGCAGCCGGCGCGGTTATCCGGTCATGATGCTGATGCACAGGACAAATAAAACCGAGACATTTACAGTCCGTGATGTATCGGAGATAGAGAACTTTGAGAATTCCTATACCTGGTATCAGAATAATCTGTTTATTGTATTTGATTTCAGGGCAGAAGGTATTTCACCGCTGCAGTTTATCTCCAACACCTTCTGCAATGAATTCTTCCGCCAGCTTGAGGCATTCGGAATGAAGAAACTGAAGATCGCCCATATGTATGAATCCCTGATTTCCACCGGCGTAGTGCAGTTCTTCTACGGCTTCTACTCCCTGGATATCAATCTGATCCAGACGCTGTCCGCACTGACCTATGAAGGCCATTATATCGACTGTCTGCTCTATTTCCCGAAATACGATTCCCAGGGAGAGCGGCGGACAAAAAAGAAAGGACTGGATGTTGCCTTCTCCGAGCAGATTCTTTTCAGCAATGACAACCTCCGTCAGATCCGCAAGATGGTCGAAATGTCGGACAAGCATCTCGCATTGTCGATTTCCGAAACCGGAAAGATCCGCGGCATGACGCTTTCAGGCCCGTATCCGAACGAATGCATGGTGCGGATCTGGGGTCATCTGAGCTGGACGATCACATATGAAGACGGAGAAAAGATCTCCTATTACAATGCCCGCTATCACCTGCATGCAAAGAATACGGAACAGTGGCATATCAGCCAGTCTCCGGAAATACTGCCCTGGGATCTGGATGATGGACAGCGGGAAAAGCTGGAAACGATTATCCGTTCTGCGACCAATCAGCGCCACGGAACGATTCTGATTATCTCTGATCCCGAAACCAACGAAAAAGAAAGCGAGCGTCTTGTCGAAGCACGCAGCGCCACCGGAATCGGTGAAATTGACCTGCATGAGAATCCGGAGCTGATCGGAGCACTGACCTCCATTGACGGTGCGCTTCTGATGGATTATAACTGCGTATGCCAGTGCATCGGGGCAATTCTGGACGGCGATGCCGTGACAAAGGGCAGTCCCGCAAGAGGCGCAAGATACAATTCAACCGTCAACTATATCCGCCGCAGAGCGCAGCTGGATGAGACATATATCGGAATTGTTGTTTCGGAAGACGGCATGATTGACGCGGTCACAAAAGACCGTGTATACCGGCTGAATCTGAGAAACTGAAAGGAAGCGGAAATGAGAAAAGATTATAAGATCGTCGTTGCGGATATCGACCGCACACTGAGAGACAGAAATGCGGATTTCGGAGAGATCAACCGGAAAGCAATGCAGGAACTTCATAAAAGAGGCGTGCTGCTCGGACTGGCTTCGGGCAGACCCTTATGGCAGAATCTGCTGAAGCATGCGGATGAATGGCAGCTCGGATTCCAGTTTGACTTTGTGATCGGACTGAACGGGGGAGAAGTATATGACGCCCGGAAAGATACTGTCACAAAGCTGAATCTGCTGCAGCCCGAAACAATTAAGGAAATCATCCTCGGCATGGCCCCGGCACAATGCAATCCGTTTATTTACCGGGAAGGGTATATGCTTGCCCAGTATGAAGATGATCTGCTGAGACAGAGTGCCGCCCGCAATAAAAACGAATCCCGCACCGTGAAACAGCTGGATGAGTTCTGGGAGGAACCTGTCGGCAAGATCATGTACCGGACACACAGCGCGGAAGAAATGGATGCAGTGGTTGTACCGCTGGCAAAGAAGATTGAAACGGAAGATTTCTTCTCCTTCAAAACAAGAGTTGACCTGCTGGAATTCCAGGACCGCCGCAACAACAAGGGTGCGGCAGTGGCGGAATACTGCCGGCAGAATGATATTGACATCAATGATGTCATGGCATTCGGCGATGCTGAAAATGATCTGGAAATGATGAAAATGGCCGGATACAGCGTCTGCCTGTGCAACGGCATGCCGGAGAACAAGGCAATTGCCGATGCGGTCACCGAATATCCGGCTTCCGAAGACGGATTCGGAAGATGGCTGTTTGACCACTATCTCTGATCACGGGCCTGCAGTAAAGCGCAGGCCTGAATGATGATGAAAGGAAATGATGAAATGGGGCTTCTGATTCTTGCTTTTGCGGCGAGTCTGGTGCCGTCCATATTGATTTTTGTGCGTCTGAAAAAACTGAAGCTTTCGGATCTGAACTACAGCGCATTATGCACTGAAGCGCTGAAAGCCGGTTTTTTCTGTACGCTGCCGATTGTTCTGACCTCCATGGTACTGAATATCATTGAAGTCTTTATTCCCTTCGGCAATCCCGTCATAAAGGCAGCCTATCATAACTTCGTTGTGCTGGCATTGTCGGAAGAGGCCAACAAATATATCGCTCTGAGGAGGCTGCTGAAAAAGAATCCCGGAGATTATTCCAGGCTTGCCGTGATTTCCTTCATGGTCATCGTCGGCATCGGATTCGGACTGCTGGAAGATATTCCGTATGCATTGGGCACCAATGCCGTCCAGATGCTGGTCAGAGGCGCAACCATCATGCATGGAATCTACGGATTTATCCTGGGTCTGTTTGTGTCGGATGCACTTGTCAGCAAAAAACCGTGGTATGAGGCGGCAGGACTGGTCCTGGTCTGGATGCTGCACGGTCTGTATGATTTCACACTGAAGGAGGAAGTTCTTGCCCTCAGTGAAGCTGTTATGTATATTCCGGTCACACTTGCCCTGATCTCCTTTGTGCTGGTCTTTGTTCTTCTGATCTTTGTGCACAAAGCGGAAAAGAAAGAGAAATATACTTCATTGATGATCCATCTGAACTGACATGTTTCACTTCCTCCGGTAATTCCGGAGGCTTTTTCTTTCAGAGCATCTTTTTTGATGCATAGCAGCGGATAATCAGCCTGACAAAATCCCGGACCGGTTTTCTCTGGTCGGACGCATGGATGCACAGCACGCAGGGGATCTTCTCTTCGCAGTCATACGGAATCCAGACATAATCCGGGTGATGGTCATTCAGAAATCCGGGGGAAAGCACCAGTGCTTTTCCGGAGGCGACATAAGTGATGGAAGTATCATGGTCGTTGCTGTTGAAATAGGAAATCTTCTCATTGCGGATGATGCGCTGCTGCACCGCCCGCAGCTGCTGGGGAGAGCCGCCGCCGATCATCAGTGTGCGGCCTTCCAGATCGGTTTCGGTGATCAGCTTTTTACCGGCCAGCGGGTCATCTTTCCGGCAGACCAGATAAATGCCGCTGTCGAACAGGGGATAGACATTCACGTCGGGAATCTGCCGGACGCTGTCCCTGACGGCAAACAGGATATCCTGCTCTCCTCTGAGGAACGAATCCACGGAATGATAATAATCAAAATAAGGGGTAACCGATACGGAAGGCTCCTCCGCTTCAAACTGCTTCATGATTTCGGGCAGATAATAAAGCGCTGCCCGCAGGGACATGGATATACGGATATTGTCACGGTATTTCACCGAAAAATTCTGTCCCTGTTCAATGGAACGCTTCAGGGAATCGCGGATATCCTTCAGTGAAGAGACAAACTGCTCACCGGCGGGCGTCAGAGCGGCGCCTTTTCCGGATCGGTCAAAAATCCGGAAGCCGATTTCCTCCTCGACGGAATTGATCTGATAGGTCAGTGCAGGCTGGGTGATGTAGAGGTTCTCAGCCGCCCGGTTGAAGTTTTTCGTTCTTGCCAGTTCCAGTACGGAATCAAAGTATTTTGTGTTCATAGTCCACCATAATCAATAAAAGAATTTTATTAATTATACAATGTTTCAATTAGATTGTCTCTGGTTCCAACGCTATACTGACAGTGTAAAGAGAGGCGTAAAGAAAATATGAAAAACCTTGTGATCTATTATTCCCGCAGCGGCGAGAACTATGTAAACGGAAAAATTACGGATATCAAAAAAGGCAACACGGAATATATTGCGGAATTCATTCAGAAAAACTTCGATGCGGATCTGTTCCGTGTGGAAACGGTCAGGGAATATGCAAAGAGCTATATGGACTGCATACGCGAGGCGCAGAAAGAACTGGACCATGACGAACGTCCTGCCCTGAAACATGAACTCAGCGATATTGATGAATATGACAATATCTTCATTGCCGGACCGTGCTGGTGGGGAACCTATCCGATGGCTGTCTTCTCAGCCATTGAACATCTTGATTTCAGCGGTAAAAAGGTATTCCCGATCATGACGCATGAAGGCTCCGGCATGGGACATTGCGAAAGTGATCTGAAGAATATGCTGAAGGGCGCACAGTTTGTTCCGGGACTTGCTGTTCACGGAGCGGAGGCTTCCGCATCCGAAGCGAAGGTCGTCAGCTGGGTCAGCAGGAATCTGTGAGATGGAACAGGAAAAACAGGCGGTCCGGGCTGCATTTCA
Organism: Erysipelotrichaceae bacterium; assembly: GCA_015058875.1. GTDB lineage: Bacteria > Bacillota_I > Bacilli_A > Erysipelotrichales > Erysipelotrichaceae > Bulleidia. Next base: position 42,814 of record SVBN01000009.1, read on the forward strand.
GGCGATGCAGCAGGCGATGATCGATAAGGACATTGAAAAAATGAGAAGTCTGGTCGCTGAGGACAAGACATTCCGGCATATGTCCGGAAAGGTACAGACCAGGGAAGAATTCTTTGAGGAAATCCGGAACGGAACATTGAATTATTACGGATATACGATCCGCAATGAACAGATTGAAGTGCAGGAAAACACGGCACGGTACAGCGCGGATGTCACACTAAGGGCAAAAGTCTACGGCTTTTCGGGATCGTGGACCCTGCATACGAAAACAAATTATTTGAAGAAAGACGGGCACTGGATTCAGTGCAATTGAACAAAAAGGAGGAAGAATATGATCTTCGACAGAAATGAAAAGAAGGAAGTTATCGCACTGCTCGGCGCAGGAAGCATGGGTACAGCAATCATCCGCAGATTTGCGGCCGGCAGAAAAATCCTGCTCGGCGATATCTCGCAGGCAAATCTCGATAAAACAGCGCATGATCTGATCTACAGCGGATATGATGCGGAAACAATGATCGTCAATGCCATGGACCGGGAATCCATTGAAGCATTTGCGCAGAAAGCGGCAGAGCTCGGACCGGTGAAATACTATGTGCATACCGCCGGCGCTTCTCCTTCCCAGGGCTCCGTGGAACATATCCTGAAGCTGGACATGGTCGGAACCGGTTACGCCGTGGAGGCCTTCGGAAAGGTAATGGCGGAAGGCGGAGCTGCCCTGATCATCTCTTCCCAGACGGGATATATGATGCCGATTCCGTATGAAGTGGAACAGCAGATCCTGAATACGGATACCGATGAGCTCATGAATATTGAATTCATCAAAGAACATGCGACCGGAAGCGGCCGGGCTTATATGATTGCCAAGCGCGTCAATCACCTGCAGGCAATGAAGGCGGCAGGCACTTCCTTCCGGGAAAGAAGGGCACGCATCAATACGATTTCTCCGGGTATTATCGTTACGCCGCTGGCATATGATGAATTCAATGCGCCCGGCAATACCTACCAGAAAATGATTGACTCCTCCGCAGTCAGACGCACGGCTTCCAGCGATGAAATTGCCGATGCGGCGGAGTACCTGCTCGGCGAGCATGCGAAATTTGTAACCGGAACCGATCTGCTGATCGACGGCGGCGTCATCGCCTCCATCCGCTCCGGTGCATATCAGCTTCATTAATTGAGAAAGGAATCTTGCGAATATGGAATATACAGTATTGAATAACGGACTGAAATGCCCGCTGGTCGGCATCGGAACATTCATGCTTGCGCCTGCGGACGCGGAAAACAGCGTGCGGGAAGCACTGAAAATGGGATACCGTCTGATCGATACCGCCAATGCATATGTCAATGAGCGGGCAGTCGGCAGAGGGATGAAGGAAAGCGGCGTGGACCGCGGTGAAATCTTCCTTTCCACAAAGCTCTGGCCGAGTGAATACGAAAATGAAAATGCGGTGGATGAAACACTGGAGCGTCTTGGTACAGATTATGTCGACCTGCTCTACATTCATCAGCCTGCCGGAAACTGGCTGGCAGGTTACCGCCTGCTGGAAAAGGCGTACAAAGAAGGAAAGGCAAAGTCCATCGGCATTTCCAACTTTGAAGGAAGGTTCATCGAAGAACTGCAGACAAAAAGGGAAATTGCACTGCAGTTTATCCAGGTCGAAGCGCATCCTTACTTTGCCCAGGATGAGCTGAGAAAGACGCTGGACAGATACGGAATCCGGCTGATGAGCTGGTATCCGATGGGACACGGCGACAGCAGACTGATCAATGAACCGGTATTCACAAAGCTGGCGGAAAAGTATCACAAGACCAATGCCCAGATTATTCTGAGATGGCATGTACAGATGGGCTTCGCGGTCATTCCCGGCAGTAAGAATGTGGATCATATCCGCGACAATCTGAACATCATGGATTTTGCACTGACCGAAGAAGAAATGGCAGAAATTGCAGAGCTGAACAGAGGTGAACGCTACTATCACCGTACGGATGATCAGCTGGCACATTTTGCCGGATGGAGGCCTCAGTTTGAAACGGAATAATCTGAAGAAACTGTTCTGTGTCCTCAGTGCGCTGACGCTCACTCTTGCCGGCTGCTCCGCGCAGCAGAAAGAAAAAAATGCGGCGGAAGAAACAGCAGCCGCAGAGAATGCGGAAGTGTCTGCATCACCGGAAACTGCAGAGCCGGAAGCGGAAGGGAAAGTGCTGATCGCCTATTTCTCAAGAGCCGGGGAAAACTACAATGTCGGCGTTGTCGAAAAGGGCAGCACGCAGATCCTTGCGGAGATGATGGCGGAAGAAACAGGATATGATCTGTTCCGGATTGAAACGGTAAAGGAATATCCCGTCAGCTATGACGAGATGCTGAAGGTGTCGACAGAGGAAAAGAACAGCAATGAGCGTCCGGAACTGAAGACATCCGTGGACAACTTTGACGACTATGATACGGTGCTTCTCGGTTATCCGATCTGGTGGGCAGACATGCCGATGGCGGTTTACAACTTCCTGGAGTCATATGATTTCAGCGGAAAGACAGTATATCCGTTTGATACGCACGCCGGAAGCGGACTTGCCGGTACGGTGGGCAGTATCTCTCAGACAATACCCGGTGCGGATGTGAAGGAAGGTCTGGCAGTTGCCGGCACCGAAGTGCAGAACAATCCGGAATCTGCCAGGGCAGCCGCTGTCAGCTGGCTGAAAGAAAACGGCCTGATCGGAGAATGACCGGCATGAAGAAACGGATGCTCGGAACCATTGAGGTCAGTGAGGTCGGCATCGGCTGTATGGCATTCTCGCACGGGTACGGACAGATTCCTTCCCATGATTACAGTGTCACGGCAATCCGGAATGCCTTTGATCACGGATGCACATTCTTTGATACCGCGGAAATATACTCTCCCGGTCTTGCCGGCATCGGTCATAATGAACGGATTGTCGGCGAAGCGCTGAAGGATGTCCGCGATCAGGCAGTCATTGCCACAAAGCTGTTCATTGACCGCAGCGATGTCCGCCGTGACGGGTCGGTATACAACGCCGTGAAACATCATCTGACAGATTCCCTGTCACGCCTCGGCACGGACACAGTTGACCTGTATTATCTGCACCGGATCAGCGGTTCCGTCAGGATAGAGGAGATCGCAGGAGCGATGGGACAGCTGATTGAGGAAGGATTGATCCGCGGCTGGGGACTGTCGCAGGTGGACGTCGATGTGATCAGAAAAGCACACAGCGTCACGCCTGTCTCGGCCGTGCAGAATATTTATTCCATGGTGGAACGCGATTCCGAAAAGAAGGTGATCCCGTTCTGTCTGGAGAACAATATTGGTTTCGTACCGTTTTCTCCGATCGCTTCCGGTCTGCTTTCCGGAAAGATCACGGCACAGACAAAGTTTGAAAGCTATGACGATGTCAGAAACTGGGTTCCCCAGCTTTCAAAGCGGAATATTCAGGGCAATATGCCGATCGTGGATCTGCTCAGGGAATATGCGGATATGAAAAACGCCGCGCCGGCACAGATTTCGCTGGCATGGATGCTGAAGAAATATCCGAATGTCGTACCGATTCCCGGCTCCAAGAACAAAGAACGGATGATTGAAAATCTGGATGCTTCGAAGGTGGAACTGAGCGATGAGGAATTCCGCACACTGGAAACATCGCTGAACAGTCTGAAAGTATACGGACACCGCGGCTTTACAAGATAGTACATCAGGGCACTTTGCACAGAAGTGTCCTTTTATTCTGCAATGAAAAAGGCGGCCGCAGCCGCCCGGGATGATTATTCTCTGAAACTGGAAATGCCGTAGGTGTTGACGATCGCATCCAGCTTGATGCCCTGTTTGCACAGCGGGCATTCATGATACTGATTGGACTGATAGTCCGGCATCATGAAGTTGGTGTCGAAGATTGTGTGCACCGGATAACCGCCGCATTCTTCCATTGACGCGAAGATCGAGCATACGCCGGCTGTCTTTCCGCCGTAATATGCGATCGCTTCAATGCCGCCTTCCACGGTATAACCGGTTGTGACGGACGCCGCCAGGATCAGGATGTTCTTTCTGTAGATCATCGGCATGATGTTGTCACGGAAGATCAGCTGGCTTCCAGTGGTGTGTTCGGGCGTTACGACATAAACGGTATGATGGGTATTGATGCTGCGGAAGCCTGTCTTTGTCAGTTCTTCCGCCATGCAGGCGCCGACGACTTCCGTGCCGTCCAGGCACAGAATGGTATCAACGACTGTAGAACTGCTGAGTTTATTGACGAGCAGACGGGCTGCTTCCTTGGCCTCTGAGAGTCTGTGCTTGGTGAAAGTCAGATCAACATAATAGTTGATGTGGCTGTGACTGGTCGCAAAGTGACCTTTGGCAAAACGAAGCTTCAGTGAACTGTTCGGATTCGGATACTCCATCAATTTGAGTGCCATTGTATTCTCCTTTTATCAAACTGCATCTGGCGCAGTTATCTGTTAACAGTATTTTATCAAATTCCTCAATGATATCCAATGCGGAAACAGGTATACTGTATGCGTGCAGAGGAAGAATAATCATGGGCGCAGATAACAGGGAAACAATTGTGCTGAAAAATGAGGGGAAAACAAATAATGATATTGTCCGCCTGATGACGGAACTCAGTGCGGAACAGATCGCCCAGGCGGAAGATTTTGCCGGGACCATTGATGTGACGGACAGAATGGCCGTATTGAAATACGGAAATGCGGCACGTCAGAAAACAAGCCGCTTTGCGGAGTCATCATTGCTGTCGCTGCCTGCCAATGATCTGAATGAAATCCGGGAAGATATCCGGAAGCTGCTGAAAAAGCAGAAAGAATTCATTGCGGCATTTGAGAAAAGCGATCAGCTGAACGGATATACGAAGGAATCCTATGCGTCATTCCGGTCACTTTATGACAAGTTCTCCAATGCGCTGGGCGAGTGCTTCAGACGGCTGGAAATACACTGCAGTTCCCTGCACCGGCATATTGACCGTATGGAAGGGCTGTATGAAAACTGCATGAATATCATCCGGGAATTCGATATGTATATTTATGCCGGCATGGCCTGCCTGAAGGAAAACAGGGAGTCAAAGCTGCCGCAGATGGCACTTCTGGCGGAACGGAGCGGATTGCTGGAAGATTCCCTGAAAGCGGAAGATTTTAAAAATGCGAATGATGTGTTTGAAAAACAGATTCATGATCTTTCCATCAGCCGCTCGATTCCGCTTCAGACCATGACCCAGATCCGGCTGATTCAGAAAACCGATGAACTGATTGCCGAGAGTCTGGAAACGCTGCGCATGGATACATTTGCACTGTACCGGAACAGAGTAATTCTTTCTCTGGGACTGCAGAAAACGGATAAGGAAAACGAGAAGATTATTGATCCGGATCTGTTCCTGCAGGCAAACAATGACCTTTCAGCCGCATTGAATGCGGTGCTGAAAACGGAGAGCAGCCAGAAGGAAAAACAGAAACAGGGACTGTTCCGGAAATAAGGGGGATTTGCAAATGAGAGCCGATTATCATCTGCACTGTGAATTCAGTGACGATTCCAGGGAACCGATGGAAAACCAGGTCAGAAGGGCGATTGAGCTCGGACTGGACGAAATGTGCTTTACCGATCATGTCGATTACGGAATCAAGAAAGACTGGGAAGAAGGAAACATTACATGGCGCGGAGGCGATCCGGTGACCGGTGAAGGCGCGGAACCGCTTGCCAACGTCAATTATCCGGAATACTTCGCAAAACTGCATGAAATGAAACAGAAATACGGAGAGAAGATCACAATCCGTCAGGGACTGGAATTCGGCATCCAGACCATCACTGTTCCGCAGTTTGAAAAACTGTACCACAGATATGAAAATGAGCTGGATTTTGTCCTGCTGTCCATGCATCAGGTGGACAATCTCGAATTCTGGACACAGGATTTCCAGAGAGGCAGAAGCCAGAAGGAATACAATGAGCTGTATTACCGGGAAATCTACAATGTGCAGAAGGTATTCAAAAACTATTCCGTACTGGCTCATCTGGATCTGCTTTCCAGATATGACGAGCTCGGCGTCTATCCGTTTGAAAATGTCAGGGATATGATTGCGGAAATCCTGAAGCTTGCGATTGCGGACGGGAAGGGAATCGAACTGAATACTTCCAGCTGGAAATACGGTCTGAAGGATACCCAGCCCTGCCGGGCAATTCTGAAGCTGTATAAGGATCTCGGCGGAAGAATTCTGACAGCCGGATCCGATGCGCATACAACGCGCCAGCTCGGGGATCATCTGGATGAAGGATACCGGATTCTGAGAGATGAAATCGGCTTTACGGAAATCTGCACATTCGATCATATGACGCCGGTATTCCATCAGCTGTGAGGAATCGCATGAACGAAACTGAAAAAATGAAAGCGGGCATGTGGTACGATGCCAACAATGACCCTGAAATTCTGAAAAAGCGTGTCAAGGCGCATCAGCTCTGCGTTGCCCTGAACCAGACGGCGCTCGGTGATCCCGAAGGACAGAAACTGATGGAGGAACTGCTTGGATATGAACCGCAGAACTTTGCATTTGTAACTCCGTTTCTCTGCGATTACGGGAATCTGATCCGGCTTGGAGAAAATGTGTTTATCAACAGCGGGTGCTATCTGATGGACGGAGGCGGGATTACCATCGGATCCAATACGTTTATCGGACCGTACTGCGGATTTTATACGGCAAATCATCCGCTGCAGTACCGGTACCGGAATACCGGACTGGAGAAGGCGCTTCCGATCCGGATCGGAGATAACTGCTGGTTCGGAGCCAATGTTTCCGTGATGCCCGGCGTGACAATCGGAAACGGCTGCGTCATCGCGGCCGGAGCGGTTGTGACAAAGGACATTCCCGACAATTCACTTGCGGCCGGCGTTCCGGCAAAGGTCGTCCGTACGATTGACCAGAACGAAGAACTGGAGCTTTAAATGATCAGACTGATCCTGCTGGATATTGACGGCACCCTGACAAATTCCCGGAAAATCATCACCCCGAAAACAAGAGACGCGCTGCTGAAAGCCCAGGACATGGGCGTACGGCTGGCCATTGCCAGCGGCAGGGCGGATCAGGGTCTGTACCGGTTTGCGGATATGCTGGATATGAGAGAGCACCACGGCCTGTTTGTGGCGTTCAACGGTGCTAAGGTACTGGACTGTGATACAGGTGAAATCCTGTTCCATCAGCCGATGTCAGCTGAGGAAGCCAGGGCGGTCCTGCGGCATATCCGGAATTATGAAGTCCATCCGATGATTGCAAGAGGTGAATATATGCATACTGATGATGTGTATGCAGACATGATTCACCGCAGCAGCGGCGGAGAAGTATTCAATGTGACCCAATATGAAGCCAGAGGCAACGGCTTTATTCTGTGCGAGCACCGCGACATTTCGGAATACATAGATTTCCCGGTGGAAAAGATCCTGACCTATGGGGAACCGGATTACCTGCAGGAGCACTGGCAGGAATTGCGGGAACCGTTTGCGGATACGCTTTCCTGCATGTTCACCGCACCGTTCTATTATGAATTTACGGCGAAAGGAATCGATAAGGCGAAAGCGATTGACAGCGCCGTAACAAAGCTCGGCTTTTTACCGGAAGAGATGATTGCTTTCGGAGATGCGCAGAATGACAGCTCCATGCTGGAATATGCCGGGATCGGAGTCGCCATGGGAAATGCTTCGGATGAAGTAAAGGCAATCGCGGATGAAGTGACTGAGGACAATGATCATGACGGAATAGCGGAATCCTTATACCGTCATATTCCGGGACTGTAACAGGAGGAAATATGTATCAGTTTGTATGCTATGCAAAATGCTCCACATGCGCAAAAGCCGAGAAATGGCTGAAAGCAAATCAGGTGGATTACGAAAAGCGCGATATCAAAACACAGAATCCGGCAAAAGAGGAGCTGCGTGAGTGGCAGTCTCTCAGCGGCGTGCCGCTGAAGAAATTCTTCAACACATCCGGTCAGCTGTACCGCTCCATGAATCTGAAGGAAAAGCTGAAGGATATGAGCGATGAGGAAATGCTGGAGCTGCTGGCTTCCGACGGCATGCTGGTAAAGCGCCCGGTACTGAGCAACGGAAAAACGGTGCTCGTCGGCTTCAAAGAGGCTGACTGGAATCAGATTCTTTGAGATATGCATTGCACAGACGCTATAATTGTGAAGGAAAAGAGGAAATAGACTTATGATCCAGTATGACAAAGATCTGTTCGTCCGGCATCTGCAGGGAATGGTGCAGATTCCGACCGTATCCAGCGCCGATCCGGAAAAAACAAGAGTGGAGGAGTTTCAGAAGCTCCATGCCTATCTCGAAGAAGCTTATCCGCTGGTGCATCAGACATTGAAGCGGGAAGTGATCGGAAAGTGCGCGCTTCTTTATACCTGGAAAGGGACCGGAAAATCAGAGCAGCTTCCGCTGCTGATGACCGCCCACCAGGACGTGGTGCCGGAAGGCGATCACGCGATGTGGACCTATCCGCCGTTCTCCGCACATCTGGATGAAAACGGGATTATCTGGGGACGCGGAACAACCGATTCCAAGTGCAATATCCAGGCATATCTCGATGCGATTGAGCTGCTGATTGCGGACGGCTTTGTCCCGGATTATGATCTGTATCTGGCGTTCGGATACAATGAGGAAATCATGGGCGGCAAGGGTGCCGCCGGACAGATCCTGCATGATGAACTGCAGAAGCGCGGCGTTCAGCTCGGCATGGCAATCGATGAATGCGGCGGCGTATCAAAGAATGAAAACGGCGACTATATAGCGACGATCTTTGTGGCGGAAAAAGGCTATGCGGATCATGAGTTCTATATCGATGACAAGGGCGGCCATTCCGCATATCCGCCTCTGCATACCACGCTGTCCAGACTCGGCAAGGCAATCTATGATCTGGAAAAGCGGAGAATGCAGCCGCATCTGTGTCCGCCCGTCATCCAGCAGATGAAAGCGGAAGCCCCCTTTGAAAAGGGCAGGGAAAAAGTATACTTCTCAAATCCGGAAGCGCATGAAGCAGAGATGATCCGGCTTGCGGAAACGGAGAAGAATTACAACCAGATGGTCAGAACCACTACAACCCCAACCATGGCGAAGGGCAGCGATCAGGCGAATATTCTTCCGGAACATGCCTCCATCATCACCAACAGCCGCATCCTGCCGGGAGAAACACTGGAACAGCTGGAAGCACATTTCCGGGAATCTGTTCCGGAAGAAGTTCATTTCCGTCTGCTGAAGGGACATAATCCTCCCGCAGTCTCATCCACTGACAGCTATGGATATCATCTGCTTCAGGAGATCATGGAGGAGAAATATCCGGGCATCACGTTTATTCCGTCCATGATGGCCGGCGGAACCGATTCCAGGTATTACTGTGACCTGTCTCCTTCACACAGTGTCTACCGCTTTACGGGAATCTTTGAAAGCGGAAAATCCGGCGGAGCACATTCCGTGAATGAGCATATCGATTCGGCAATCCTGGCAGACAATGTGGACTTCTATGTCCGTCTGTTCTCGAAATACGGGAAATAAATACAGTGCATGAGCAGACAGTCTGATTTCAGGATCAGGCTGTTTTTCTGACGGGTATAATAGAGTCAGCCATACGGGGGAATATATGAACATACTGACAATCAACGGATCACCTTCCGGAGACGCAAGCATTACATTGCAGACCATGCTGTATCTGCAGCAGCTGTTTCCGGGTCACATTTATGCACAGCTGAACGCCTCACAGAGCATCCGGGCATTGGAAAAGGATTTTTCCGCTGCGGAAGAAGTGCTGAAGGAAGCGGATCTGATTGTATTCTGCTATCCGGTTTATACCTTTCTTGTGCCTTCCCAGCTGCACCGGTTTCTGGAACTGATCGAAGAGCATGAGATGGATCTGTCCGGGAAATATGCGGTGCAGATTTCCACGTCCAAGCATTTTTATGATGTGACCGCACACCGCTTCATTAAAGAGAGATGCTCTGATTTCGGAATGAAATATATTGACGGCCTGTCCGCGGATATGGAGGATCTGCTTTCAAAGAAGGGACAGCAGGAAGCGGAAGCTTTCTTTGCCCATGTGCTCTGGTGCACGGAACATGATTATTATGAAAAACTGCCGGAGAAAAATACAGAAACATTTATTGCGGATCAGGTGACTGTTCCGGAGGCGGAAACGGAAAAGAAAAGCGGTCATCAGATCGTCATTGTGACGGATCTTGCCGAAGAACAGGAGAATCTTTCTGAGATGATCGACCGCTTCCGCAGTATTTCCGCTTATCCCTGCAGAATCGTCAACCTGCATGACTTCCCGTTTGCGGGAGGATGCCTCGGATGTTTCCACTGTGCGTCCGACGGCGTATGCATTTATAAAGACGGTTTTGATACTTTCCTGCGGGAACAGATCCAGAACGCGGATGCGACGGTATACGCATTTACGATCAAAGATCATTCCATGGGGCACCGGTTCCGTCTGTACGATGACCGTCAGTTCTGCAACGGTCACAGAACCGTCACGATGGGAAAACCGGTCGGATATCTGATTGACGGAAAGCTGAGCGCGGAGGAAAACCTGAAGATATTGATGAAGGCGAGGGCACAGGTCGGCGGAAACTATCTTGCCGGAATTGCCTGCAATGAAGCGGATGGAAATGAACGCATCGATCAGCTTGCGGATAACCTTGCATATGCCCTGGAACATGATTACAATCAGCCGGCAGATTTCTACGGGGTCGGCGGAATGAAGATATTCCGTGATCTGATTTATCAGATGCAGGGCATGATGAAGGAAGATCACCGGTTCTACAAAGAACACGGTTTCTACGATTTCCCGCAGAAGCGGAAGGGGATGATCCTCGGCATGTATCTGGTCGGATTGATGATGAACAATCCGAAGCTGAAAAATAAAATGAACATGACCGACGGCATGTTAATGCCGTACCGGAAGATCATTAAAAAAGCAGGAAAAAAGAAGAAATAAATGAAAGCAGGCTGCCTGAGGCAGCCTGCCGCTGTTTCAATAGATCAGCTCGGAAGGGATGAGATATAAATACGGCGCGGTAAACAGTGCCAGATGCAATGCAGTCCGCTTTGCCTGCTCTGCGGTAAGAGTCGGATCTTTCTTCAGAATTCTGAAATCAATTGCATAAATGCAGAAGCCGGAAATCAGAATGGAAAACACCACGGTAAGAAACGATTCGAAGGAATAGAACGGCTGCATGCCCAAACCGTAGGAGATGTGATGCCAGAAGGAGCCGTGCATACTTCCGGATACATCCAGCATCAGAAAGAGAAACAATGCGCCGATGAAATCCGACAGGAATCCGGCAAGGCAGATTTTCCATGAATGGCGGAATGCGGTCTCCTTTGATTCCGGGATATTCTGATGCTTCAGGGAAAGATAAGTCACAAGAAAATCAATGCCGAAATTGGCGGGAATCAGGATCAGCCACAGCGGAACTGCAATCCATGGCAGCAGCCATATCGGCAGGAGTATATTGTACATTCTGAACTCAGTTCTCTTCTTCATGAACCGATCCTCCGGGATTGTTATCATCATAGCATTGCATGAAAAAAATGACAGACTTTCATCTGTCATCGGATTCCGGACGTTCCGGTTTTCTGCTGTCAAGAATCTTCTGAAGAAGCGCTCTCAGCGTTTCTTTATCTTCCGTGTCAAGCATGCTGAAGAATTCCGGATGATCGTCTTCGGCAGATTCTTTCGCCTGCAGCGTAATCAGGGATGCTCTTCTGTCATCGGAATCCTTTGAGCGGCTGATCAGCTCCTTTTCCTCCATCTTGGCAAGGATTTCACTGATGGAGCCGGGCTGGATGTCCAGCAGCTGCTGAAGTGCTTTCTGTCCCATGGTTCCGCCGTTTTCATCCAGTATGCGGATGATTCTGTCCTGGGTGGATCCGAAGCGGCGCTTTCTTCCATGGCGCATCTCCCGGGCACATGCCGCAAACAATCCTTCCAGATCATCCGGGTCATGCGGCATTTCTCTTCTGTGATGACGGAAGGGCGGCCGCTCTTCCCCATGGAAACGTGGTTCTGCGAAATCATCCTGCGGAAAACGGTTCCTGCGGCAGCCTTCCTCAGGTCTGCCTTCAGGCATATCCGGACATCTTCGTTCTCCTCTTTCCTGTTCGCTGCGGGCATATTCCATATGGTTTTCCTCATAATATCCGGGACCGCGTCCGCAGCGGTGCTGATCTGCGGGATGATGATTTCTGAACTGCGGGCAGATTTTTTCGTTTTCTTCTTTCATAGTACTCCTTTCAATAATTTAGGTACCTTGATAAATGGTACGCACATAATGTAGCAGAGCGGGTGGACGGTGTCAAGGTACCTAAACAAAAATATGGTGATCTGACTGAAAAATGAAAAAAAATTATATATATATGGTTTGGGTGTCAAAAGTCATAAATGTATAGAAGTATAGCTGAGACAAAACATGGCGGATGGTAAAATTGAATGCAGATAGGCAAAGGTGGTATTGCATATGGCATTCAGATCGCATGTTTCA